>JBKDQQ010000132.1:0-10811 GCA_046341775.1 Planctomycetia bacterium | reverse complement strand
GCGGTGTGGGAACGCGGCAGCTTGCTGCGCTTCGAGCCGCGGCCGTGATCCGCGCCACGCGACGCGGGTCTGTCAAATTGGATTGACAAGCCCGCGCCTCGCGCGCGCGGCGCGGAGCCGCGCTCAGGAGTTGGTGGGGAGCACCTGCAACGGTCCGGCCAGGTCGCCGAGTTCCACCGGGGTCGCCGCGCCCGCGCGCCAGATCCAGACGCGGCCCGTGGTCGCGCCATCGCCCGTGCTGCAGGCCGTGGCGCCGAGGCTCGTGCGTTGCAAGGGCGCGCTGATCGCACCTCCGCCGGAGGGCGCCTCCTGCAGGGACGAACCTGGCTCGCGGCGCACGAGGCCGAAGCCTCCCGGTTGCTGCAGCGAGAACGAGGTGGCGCCCGCGCGCACGGCCGGCGCGCCAGCCACGCTCGACGAGTCCCAAGTCGCGAGGAGCTGCGGCGTGGACGCGGCTCCGTTCGGCAGGGCCCAGGCCTGCACCGGCCGTTGGTTCGTGTCCTTCTGGATGATCGCCAGCACGCCGGATCCGTCGTGCGAGAGCCACTGGATGCGGCGCAGCTGCTGCACGAGCGGCGTGCGCACGCCCGCGAAGGACAAATGCTCGATGCTGGGCGCTCCGCCCTGTTGGTCGATCATCCAGCCGGATCCGTCGGGCAGGAGTCGCGCGCCCGAGATGTCCCATGCAGGCTCGGCGAGGAACGGCACGCTCGTGTCGCCGGAACTGGCCGAGAGGTTCTGGAACTGCGGACCGCTCGGCCCTTGCGTGACCGCGTAGAGGTCGGCCTTCTGCAGGCTGACCTCGCCGATCGGGGTCGCTTCGCCGATGGCCACCAGCAAGGCGCCGTCGATGCGGAAGCCGAACAACCCGACCTCGTCCAGCGTGTCGATCACGTAGGCGTCGCCCGAGACTTGCTGGGTGGGGGCGACTTGCCCTTGCGGCGCGAGCATCGCTTCGCCCGTGGTGGCGGACGCGCTCGGGACGAGGCTGCGCCACACGACCTGCGTTCCGTCGTTGGACACCGCCAGGTGCGGTCCCGAAGCGCTCTCCGGTTGGAATCCGGCGCCGGTGAAGGTGCCCGGTTGCGCCGCAGCGCGATGCGCCGGTCCCGCGCCGCCGAACACATAGGGATAGGCGTGCTGGGCGGAGACGCCGGCGATGCCCACGCAGTGCGAACCGTCGAGGCTCGCGGCCAATGCGTTGAAGTGCAACGGCTGGCTTTCGCCCGGGGCGTAGGGCACCAGCGTCACTTGCGCACCGCCAGTGCGAGCGAAGCGCACGAAGCCGCGGCCGGTCGCCGCCGCGCCGAAGGTCGCGCCCAGGTGCAACGAGTCGGTTCCGATGCGCAGGGGAGGCGCGCTCGCGGTGCGATTCGCGACGACGCCGTCGATGCCGATCTCCCACAAGTCGCCGCCTCCTGCTTGGCGCGTGGCGGCGAGCACATGCAGCCCGTCGGGCGACACGGCGAGCTTGGGAGCGTAGGGATCGCCGCCACCGACCAGCGCGGGCTGCTCGTGCAGCAGCGCGACCGAACCGGCGGGACGCACCAGGAAGTACCCGTAGCGCAGTCCGTCCTCGGCGAGGCGCCGGTGGTGGTAGATCGCCCCCCGCGCCTGCGGCAGGATGATGTGCGTGGCAACGCCGAGATTGCGTCCCAAGCGCGGCGACTCCGGCAGCCACTCGGTCAGGGTCGCGCGTTGCGCCGCTTCGGTGGGAAGCAGTTCGATCGCCGCGAATTCGGCCGGTGCGGGCGCGGCGACTCCGGTGGTTTCGTCGAGCACGACGAGCCGTCCGACCCCGCCTGCGGGACCTTGGAACACGACGATGGCTCCTTGGGCGAGCCCAATGGAGGCGAGCCCGGCGAGAGCGCCGAGCGCGACGAGGGAACGGAGGGCCATGGGAAGGGCCTTGGGGTCGATGGGGAACCTGCCCGCGCGGGAAACACGGGCAAGGCTGGGGATCTTGCAAATTGTAGTCCCGGCCCGCCCCAATCCCGGGAAAATCCACGCGGGCCGCGGGTTTTTTGGGCCGGGGCGGCGCTGCGGCCGACCAAAGTCACTTTGGGGCAAGGCTTAAGATTGGTTTCGCAGACAGTCGAACTCCAAAATCTGGACGACATGGATTGGATCACAGAACTCGGCTACGAGCCTTTGCGCAAGCTCTCGCAGGACGCCACCAGCGAGGTCTGGCAGGTGCAGCGTGCCGGTCAGCTGTACGGCTTGCGAGCTGGATCCAGCGTGACGGAGTTGTCGACGCTGGCTTCGCTCGAGCATCCGAATCTCTTGCGCCTGCTCGACCATGGTGTCCTGGCGGATGGGCGGGTGTGGTACGCCCGCGAGTGGGCCCAGGGACTCGAGTACGGGGCTTGGCTGGCCTTGCGACCCCGCAGCGTCGCGGAAGTCTGCGCCGTGGCGGCGGCCGCGAGCGACGCCCTCGCGTACTTGCACGGGCGCGGCCTGCTGCACGGGGACATGTCCCCGCGCAACCTGCTCGTCGACGGCAACGGGGGCGTCAAGTTGGCGGACTATGGCCTCGTCCAAGCCGCGGGTGCGCGCGTGCGGGCGGCGTTCGGCACGCCCTTTTGCATGGCGCCCGAGGTCATCCAGCAGGATCACGCGGGGCCTGCGGTGGACTTGTTCGCGCTCGGCGCGGTGCTGGCGCGCGGCTGGGCCGCCGAGGAAGCCGATCCACGCGTCTTCCACGCGCGGTTTCCGCAATTGGACTACTTCGCGGCGCGCGGCGCCCGGCGCGACCAGTTGCCGGAGGAGGTCTCCGACCTCGTCGAGGCCTTGTTGGAACGCGACCTGCGGCGCCGGCCTTCCGACGCGGCCGTGGTGGCGCGCGCCTTCCGCGAGCGCGGCGGCGGAGGCAAGGCGCAGCTCGCGGCGCGCGACTTGCGCTTCCCCGTCACCGAAGTGCGCCAGGCTTTCTACGCCGCGGAGCTTCCGCGCTTGTTCGCCACTTCCGGTTCCGAGGACGGACGACATGGCGTCGCGTGCTGGCGCGTCGAACACCAGGACGAGGCCTTGCTCGTCGCGCATGGCGCGGCGTTGGCCGCGAGCTTGTCGCGTTTCTCCTTCCATGTCGCCGTCGCGGAGGATCTCGCCAAGGATCCGGGCGCGCTGGATGGGGCCGTGGCCCTGGCCTTGTCGCGCAGCTTCGAAGGCGTCGTGTGCATCGTCACCGCCGCGGGCGAAGCGGCTCGCGCCGTGCAGGCGCGCCTCGAAGTCGAGGCGGTGCGCCACGAGCGGCGCGTCGTGTGCATCGGGCCCGTCGTGCCGGCCGGGTGCGCGCAGGTGGTGGAACTCGCCTCGCCCGCGCCGCACGACTTGTTGCCGGCCTTGCGTCGGCAAGTCGACGCCGGCGAAGAACAGTTGCTGGCCTTCGCCCATTGGTTGCTGGAGGCCGCGCAAGGGCGCGAGGCCCACCTGTCCGGCGCCGCGGACCACGCGCGTCGCGCAGGCGTGCTGCAGGAGGGGCGCGAGCGCTGGCGGTTGCGACCCGGCGCATGGCCGAAGCCGCCGACCTCCGGACGGACCATCGAGACCGCAGGCTTGGACCCGCTGGCGACGCGCGCGCTGGCCTTGTTCTTCGTGGCGCGGCGGCCCTTGGCGCAGGAGGAGATGGCCGATGCGCTCGGACTCTCCGCCGAGGGCGCGGCGACCTTGGCCGGCAACCTGGCGGACGCGGGGTTGCTGCGCTTCGAGGAGGGTGGCTGGCGCGCGGCGTCCAGGCCCTCGGGCGCCGGCTGGCACCAGCCCCTGCGCGCGGCGCATGTGCGCTGCGCCTTGGTGTCGCCTCCCGCCGAAGCCGCCTTGCACCTTGCCGTCGGCGGCGAGCCGCACGTGCGCGAGCGTCGCATCGCCGAACTCGCCGCGTTGCGCGACGAGGGGCGTTCGGAGGAGGCTCTCGATCGCCTGCGCGAGCTGTCCGAGGCCCTGCTCGCGTGCGGCGTTCCCCGTCCGGCCGCGCTCTTCGATGCCTTGTCGGCCTGCCATGCCGCCATGGGACGCGCGGCCGAGGCCGAGACGGCCGTGGAAGGGTTGGTCGGCGCGGATGCGGCCGCGCAAGCGACGCGCTTGGCCGCCGCCGGTCGCGCCGCCGCGCTGCGCCACGAGGAAGCGCGCGCCTGGGAGTCGTTCCAAGCGGCGGCGGCCCTCGATCCGCGGCACGCGCCCGACCTGCTGCTCGCCGAGGCCGTGCTGCACCATGCGACGCGCGCCGACCAGCCGCTCGAGGCGTGCGTCGAGCGCCTGCAGTCCCTGGAGTCCGCGCGCGAGCGCCACCGCGCGAATGCGCGCGCCCTGCTCGCCATGGCGCGGTTGCGGCGCGGCGATGTCGAGCGCGCCGCCGGCGACGTGCAAGCCTTGGTGGCGCGCGCCACCGAGCGCGACGAGCCGCTGCAGTTGGCCGCGGCGCTGGTCAACTTGGCCACTCTCAAGCGCCGCACGGGCGACGAGCGCGCCGCCGCGAGCGCGTTGGAGCGCGCGGCGGAGCTGCACGCGAGCCGCAACAACCTCGCCGGCCAGGCGCAGGCGTTGACCTTGCTCGCCGGCGTGTGGCGCGAACTCGGCGAGGCGGCGCGCGCTTGCGATGGAGCAGCGCACGCGTTGCTCCTGCGCGAGCGTCTCGGCGACGAGGGCGGCGCGCTCACGGCGCGCGCCATCGAGGCACTGGCCTGGATCGATCGAGGCGGCGCGCGACGCGCCTTGCAGGCCTTGGGCTCCGCCGTGCTCGCCTTGCGCGCCGCGGGAAGGTCGACCGACGCGGAACTGCTCGCCGCGCGCATGGACGAGCAGCACGCGCGCCTCGGGCGGCCCGAGGGCGCCGAGGAGCGCGAGGCGCGCCGCAAGGAAGGCGCCGCCAAGGACGCCGACCCGCGCGCGCTGCATGCGCGCGGACGAGCGGCGTGGATGCGCGGCGATCTCGAGCGCGCGCAGGAATTGTGCCGGCGCGCGCTCGACCTGGCCGACCGGCTGCGTCAACCCACCGCCGCCCAGCAATCGCGCGCCACGCTGGAACTGCTGGCCGCGGCGCGCGAGAAGCGCGAGCCGGACGCGCGCGCCTGCCAAGGCAGCGAGGACGCGCGTTGCGCCCTGCTCGTGTCCGCGACCGACTTCGACCACAACGCGACCAGGTCCTTGGCCGAGGATCTGCTCGCCCGCGGACGCGGCGATCGCGCCGCGCGCTTGTACGTGGCGCTCGCCGCGCGCGGCGACGGGCCGCGCGCGAAGGAGGATCGCACGCTGGCGCTCGACCTGCTCAAGACCTGCGGCGCGGGCCTGCCGGAGAAGGAGGCCCTGGAGCTGCAGCGGCGACTGTTGTCGATGCCCGATCCGCGGCCGGAGGACCTGCGGGTCCTCGTCGAGGAGGCGCGCGGCGACGACGCCGACTTGAAGCAGCTGCTCGCCATCAATCGACGCCTGGTGGCGCAGGAGGACCTGCCGGCGCTGCTCGCCACGATCGTGCAGTGCGCCGTCGAGGTCTCCGGGGCCGAGCGCGGCTTCCTCGTGCTGCAGGAGGAGGGGCGGTTCGTGTACGACACGGCGCGCGACAGCGCCCATGGCGAGATCGCCAACCCGGAGATGGAGGTCTCGAGCTCGATCCTGCACGAGACCCTGCGCCTCGGCACCGTCCTGCGGCTCTCGAACGTCGGCCAGGATCCGCAATTGGGCGCCGCGCCCTCCATCGTCGCGCTCGAGCTGCGCTCGATCCTGTGCGCGCCCTTCAGCGTGGACCACAGGACGAGCGGCGTCGTCTACCTCGACCACCGCGTGCGCACCGGCGCCTTCGGCGCGCGAGCCGAATACCTGCTCGGGCTGCTGGCGGACCAGGCGGCGCTCGCCATCCGGCAGGTGAAGCGCCTCGACGAATTGCGCGAGACGGCGCGCCGGCTCAAGCAGGACGTGCAGGCCGCGGAGGGCAGCCTGAAGAGCACCAAGTCGATGCTGGAGGAGCTGCGCCAACTGCAGCCGGCCAACGGCTTCGTCGGCAAGTCGCCGCTCGTCCGCGAGGTGCAGCGCATGATCGAGCGCGCCGCCCCGGCGACGCTCCCGGTGCTGCTCACCGGCGAATCCGGCACGGGCAAGGAGCTGGCGGCGCGCGCCATCCACGCGCGCTCGCTGCGCGCGGGAGGACCGTTCGTGCGCGCGAGCCTCGGTTCCCTGCCTCCTGCGCTGCTCGAGGCGGAGCTGTTCGGTTGGAAGCGCGGCGCCTTCAGCGGCGCCGAGGGCGATCGCGTCGGCATCCTCGAATCGGCGACGGGCGGCACGCTCTTCCTCGACGAGGTCGGCGAGTTGCCGCTCGACGTGCAGGCGAAGCTCCTGCGCGCCCTGGAATCCGGCGAGGTGCGGCGCCTCGGCGAATCGCGTCCGCGGCCGATCTCGCCGCGCATCGTGGCCGCCACGCGGCGCGATCTCGAGGCGGAGGTGCGGGCCGGACGCTTCCGCGCCGACCTGTACTACCGGCTGGACGGACTGCGCATCCGGCTGCCCTCGCTCGCGGAGCGGCAGGAGGACATCCCGCTCCTGGTCGAGCACTTCCTGCGCCAGGAATCCCTGCGCATGTCGCGCTCCTTCACCATCGCCCCCGAGGTGGCCTCCGCCCTCGCGCGACGGCCGTGGCCGGGCAACGTGCGCGAGCTGCGCAACGAGGTGTCGCGCCTCTGCGCCTTGTCCGACGGCCCCATCGTCGATGCGCAACTCGTCCGGCCGGCGCAGGAGCTCGACGGTCCGGCGCGGGACGCGCTGGACGTGCCGCTCGTTTCGTTGGCGGAGTTGGAGCGCCTCGCCATCGCCAAGGCGCTGCGCTCCTGCGAGGGGGACCGCGGCAAGGCGGCCGACATCCTCGGCATCTCGCGCGCCAAGATCTACCAGCGCCTCAAGGAATGGCGCGAGGCGGGCGTGCCCTTGCCGGACTGACCGGGGCGCCTGTCAGCCCGTTTTGACACACCGGGCGGACGCTCAGCGCCGCTTGGCGCCGTCGAGGAGCCCCTCGACCCCGCGCAAGAGCTGCTTGCCGCCCTCGAGCAGGTCCGGGGCGTCGAGCGCCTCGCGCAGGGCGCGCAGGTCCACGCCCAGTTCGCGGGAGAAGTCGCGCGGCAGCCAGTCCGCGCCCTGGGCCAGCGCCGCGTCGAGCGTGGCGCGCAGCAGGGCGGAGAGCAGCGCCCCGACGATCTCCGCCGTCGAGCCGTCGCTCCGCAGGTCGCGTACCTCGACCAGGGGCAGCACGAGTTCCCTCTTCCCCGAGACCCACGGCACGCCGTCGACCTCCACGACGACGCGCACGTCGCGCAGCGCCACGAGCTTCGCGTGCAGCTTGCGCGCGGATGCAGCAGGCTGCGCGGCGTCCGGTCCGGCGCTCCGCGCCGCGAATCGCTCCAGATTCGCGAGGATCGCCTTCCAGTTGGACTCCTTGCCGCGCTGCTCCAGCGACAGCTCGATGCCCGAGAGGTCGAGCGTCTCGATCTCGAGCGCATCCGACCAGATCGGGGTTTGGCCGAGCTGCAGCGCGCCTTGGCGCAGCGCGAAGAACGGGCGTTCGGACCATCCGGGCGGGTTGGCGATCGACAAGCGCCCGAGGTGCACGGAGCCGCCGACCAGCGAGACATCCGCCTCTTCGAGCACGACTGGCACTCCGGCCGCCTCCGTGCCGCCGTGCGAGACCGCCGCTTCGACCAGCGGGTCGAGCATGAACCATGCCGTGCCCAGGGCGGCCACGACGATGAGCAGCATCACGACCAGCAGGCGGCGCAGGATCTTCATGCGCCTCCACGATGGGCTTCGCGCGCGCCGCCATCAAGGGCCGCGCGCCGCGCCCCCGATCGTGGAGGCGCGGCGCGCGGAGTGTCCGACCGCGGGTCGACTCAGTTCGCGTAGCGCACGTGCAGGCCGTTCGTCATGCCGTAGGCCTGCGTGGCGCCCGCGTCGCGGAAGAACGCCTGGTAGTTGCGCGCCTGGCCGCCGAGTCCGGCGAGCGTCAAGGGCAGGGTCGCGGCGCCCGTCGCGTCGAGCATCGCCCGGCCGACGACCACCTGGCCCGCTCCGAGGTACAGCGTGCCGCCGTTGAAGGCGATGCTGGCGGAGGCGGAGCTCGCCTTGACGACGACCTGCGAGTTGGGAATGGCGCCCTCGACGCGCAGCGCGAATCCGGCACCCGAGGCGCGCGCCTCGCCCACGCCCGACAGGCGCGGGCGGGCTCCCAGCGAGGTCGTCTTGCCCACGCCGTAGTCGATGGGCGGCAAGGCCGTCGCCGTCGAGAGCTGGACGCTGGCGGCGTCGAGCAACGAGGGCGCCGAGCGGCCGTGCTGGACCCATTGGTTGTAGGCGACGAGTCCGGTGTTGTCCGTCGTGTTCGTGTCGCGCAGGAACTCGATGTACTCCTTGGTCGTCGTCTGGTGGCGCAGCAGCACCTCGGCGCGCACGGCGCCCGGCGGGATGGCGTAGCTGCTCTCGTCCCAGTACTGCTCCTCGGCGTAGGTCGCTCCCACCGGCGAGGCCTGGCCGGCCGCGAAGCCGCTGTTCGTGAAGCCGCGCGGGGGGATGCGGTTGTCCTTCAACCAGGTGTTCACCAGCACGAAGTTGAACGACTTGCCGACCGGGCGGCCGGTGGCCGCGGCTTGCGTGGCGTCGAGGCCCAGCTCGCCCTCGTAGATCTTCGCGCCGTTCGTGTCGAGCACCGCCGTGGCGGGGTCGTAGCCGCCGACCTCGCCCACGAGGTTGTCGGCTCCGTCGAACCAGCGCACGGTCAGCCAGACGCGCCGACCTTCCGAGTAGCCGGTGGGCAGCTTGTGTCCAGTTTGGTTGACAACCCGCACGCGCAGCTGGCCGCCGTCGACGGACAGGTGCATGTCCGAGGCGCGGTCGTGCATCTCCGCGGTGCGTTGCAGCGCCTTGACCACGGAATTGTCCGTCAGGCCGGTCTCGTTGTCCGGCCACAAGGAACGCACGGCCAGCAGCACCCAGTTGTTGCTGCCGTTGAAGTTGTGCAGCGGCAGGTCGCTGCGCACGGGCTGTCCGAAGATCGGAGCGCAGCCCTGGCCCGTGGTGTCGGGCATGTGGCAGTCCTGGCAGCTCTGGACTTCGTACTTGTTGCCGCCGAAGCGTCCGGTCGGGTGGGTCGCGTCGCGCGTGTCGACGGGGAGGCGCGCGTATTGGGACGCGAACCACTCTTCGTAGGTGCGCTCGACGGGGAACTGCTCGCGCTTGTCTTGGCTCGGAGCGCGTTGGTTGAGTTGGTTGAGCTGGTAGGTGCCGTCAGGCTGCTTCGACAAGGTCGGGTTCGACAGGTCGTGGCAGCTGGCGCACATCAACGACTCGCGGTGAAACGGGCTTTCGCGCCAGTCGTGGTAGAAGAAGTTGGGGCCGAGGTCGTAGGGCCCGCGACGCACGTCTTGCGGGTCGATGACCAGTTGCGCGTTGTTCGGCGTGACCGGCAATTCGGGCGTGTACAGCAGCACGCGCTCGTCGATGTCCGGGTTCTCGGGCGCGGGGAACGGATCGACCATGCGGTGGCACACATGGCAGGTGACGCCGTCGTAGTCGCCAAGTCCGTTGTTCAAGGCGCTGCCATCCGGCGGCGTGCTGCGGCCGTCGAGCCAGGCGCCCGGCGCGTGGCAACGCAAGCAGTACTCGCCCGACCCGGCGGCGTCCTGGTTGGCGATGGCCAAGGCGGCGTGGAAGATCGGATCGCGGGCCGATTGCGCCTTCATGGAGGCGGCCCAGCGCTCGTACGGTTCCTGATCGGGATCGTAGCCCGAGTGGCAACCCGTGCAGTTGATGGACGGGTAGATCGGCGTCAGGAGCCGATTCGGTTGCGTGCCGGGCGCGTGGAAGTCCTCGATGGTCGTCGGGACGGGGCCTTGGGCGACGGCCGGCAAGGCCAGGCAGAGGACTGCGAGCAGGGTGTGCATGGCGAGGGGATGGCGCAGCGGGATCCGGCTTTTCGACTGGGCGTCGGGCGCCACGGTTCCAAGCTGCGCTCTTCAAGTCTCAACCGGGTGGACGAAGCCGTCAAGGTGGATCGGCGACCTTCTTGCCTCGGGTCCATGCGCCGGCACGCGTCGGAAGGAATTGCAGGGCTGCCTGCCACGCTCGGCGGATCCCGAGCGTCAGGTAGGTGCCGGCGGCCGCGAGGCTGCGCGGCGGGGTGGGTGCTCATGGGAGGCCCGAACATCACGGCGCATCGTGCGCCGCGATCGGCGGCCCACGGCCCTGCCCTCGACCTTGGTTCCACGTCCACTTCCACGTCGCCCCGTTGCCGGGGTAGGAGACCTCGCATGACCTCGATCCACCTGGTTCCCGCCTTCCACGACATCGCCACCCAAGACCACGTCAACCCGGACCTGCAGCTCCAAGATCCGCCCGCCGCCCAGGAGAGCCATGTTGCGCGCCGTGCGCGCACCGTGGCGGCGCTCATGCTGGTGGCGGGGGCCACGAGCGTCGCGGCCGAGGCGGCCACGCCGACCGCGGCGCCTGCGGCCTGCCTGCCCACAGTCGCCCTTGGCGGAGGCATGCAGACCGGCGAGGTGGCCATCACCGAATTCATGAAGGACCCCTCGAGCGTCGCGGACACCCGCGGCGAGTGGATCGAGGTGCGCAACAACCTGCCTTGGCGGGTGAACCTCGAAGGTTGGGTGCTCGCCGATGATGCGGGCGCCACCCATGTGATTTCCAATGGCGGCAACGGCGTGCGCATCCGTCCCGGGCGCAGCATCGTCCTGGGCATCGACTCCGATGTCGCGTTGAACGGGGGCGTGCTGGTCGACTACCAGTACTCCGGCTTCAGCCTCGGCAACGGTGCCGACTCGATC
>JBKDQQ010000131.1:0-45301 GCA_046341775.1 Planctomycetia bacterium | reverse complement strand
GGCGTGGAGCGCACGCCAGCGAGCGAACCATCCGCGCGCGGCCTCGAATCGGTCGTGCAACCCGTCGAAGAGGCCTCGCACGCGCGAGCGCAGCCACGACGGCCAGCGATCGTCCGCGCGGCGCGGCTCCTCCTCGAGTCGGCCGTCGGCCTCGGCCGGCGCAGGTCGGGGCGACGGCGGATCCGTCGATGGTTGCGCGACCACCGGTGGGATGGGCTCGCTGGTCCTGGCTTGGAACGTCGGCGGCGCCACGTCGGCGCAAGCGAAGGCGGCGGGCCACCATTGGCGCGGCTCAAGAGCGGGCGCGGCGGCCTGCCACGGCCACTCGTGGGCTCCCCATGCCGCGGGCGCCGCCGCCTGCGCGCGCGGCGGCGAGAAGCGTCCGGCCGCCCCCGCCTGCACGACGAGGACTCGCGCGCCCGCCTCGAGCACCTCGATGGGCGCGCCGGCGAGGTTGCGCAGCAGATAGCCCTCCGCATGCGCCTCGATTTCGTAGGCGCCGGGCCCGCCGCGCAACGACCATCCGCCCGGCAAGCCCAGCTCGCCCGGGGAGCCGCGCCAGTCCCAGCGCGCCTTGGCCACGCGCAACAAGTCGTGGCGCGCGGCGCGCCATTCGAACGACGATGGTCCCTCGAGCTCGAGCGCCATGCGCCCGCGGATGGAGACGCGCACGCTCGAGGCGGCGCCGGCCTCCAGCACTCCGGCCTCGGGCGCCTCGAAGGCGCCGCTCGGAAGGCGGCGCGCGCCGGACTCGGCGTCGATGCACAGCACGCGACCACGAGCGGCCTCGAGGCGCGGGCCTTCCGCGACGAGGGCGAGGCACAGGATGGGCAGCATCCCACGGGCATCGACCGCGCGAAGGCCGCTTCTTGAGCGCGCCCGCCGCCGCGCGCCGGCGAAGGTCGGAAGGAACTTCCAGCCCCGCCGCGGGTCAGCGCTGCGCCAACCTGCGTCGCAGATGCTGCGCCCGCGCGCGATCGCGCTCGCTGGGATCGAGCAACTCGCCTTCGCCTTGCACGAGCACCTGCAAGTGGCCCTTGTGGACCTGCAAGGAGAGTTCGTTCAGCAGCGCGACACCCGGCTTGTCGACGAGCCCGAGCGCGACGCCCAGGCGCAGCGTCGACATGTGCGCCAACGCCACCTCGGTCTGCATGGAACGGGCGGTGCGCAGGAGTCCCATGGCCCGCGACACGCGATCGACCAGCGCGGCGCGTTGTTCGGCGAGCAGCGTGCGCCGCACCTGGCGCTCGAAGTCCACCACCGCGACCACGATCGAGCAGAGGTCGGAGATGAGCTGCTCCTCGCCTTGGCCCAGCGTGACCTGGTTCGAGACCTGGAAGAAGTCGCCGGCCGCGCGCGAGCCTTCGCCGTGCAGGCCGCGCACGGCGAGGCCGGTGCGCGCGGCGGCGGTGAAGACCTTCTCCAGTTCGCTCTTGCACAAGGCGAGCGCCGGGAGGTGGAGCATCACCGAGGCGCGCATGCCGGTGCCGACGTTCGTCGGGCATCCGGTCAGGTAGCCCAGCTCGCGCGTGTGCGCGAAGGAGAGCACGCCTTCCAGCGCGCGGTCGAGCTCCTGCGCGCGTCGCAGGCAATCCTGGATCTCGAGCCCGCGCCCCATGGCCTGCAGGCGCAGGTGGTCCTCCTCGTTGACCATGACGGAGAGCCGCTCGGAAGGCGCGAAGGCGACCGCCCGCCCCGGCAGGCCGGTCTCGCCTTCGTCCCCCGGCGCCAGGTCGCGCGAGACGAGGTGGCGCTCGCGCAGGACGAGCCGCAGCAGCGGGGAAACGGCGGCCATCTCCGCCCACTGCGTCTCGCCTTCGAAGCGCAGTCCGAGCAGCACCTCGCGCAGTTGCGCGCAGATCTCCTGCGCCTGCTGCGGCGGGAGCTTGTGCACGAAGGGCAGGCCTTCGAGGTTGCGCGCCAGCCGCACGCGACAGGACAGCGCGACATCGGCGTCGGGCGCCTCGGGATCGAGCCAGCCGCCCACGCGCGAGGCCAGGCGCAGGAGGTCGATGGGCGGGTGGCTCATGATCGAGGCACTGGTCTAGCACATCGCCACGCGCCGTGGGAGCGCCACCCTCGTCCGCGCGCGGCGCCACTGGCGGGATCGATCGTCCCCCGCGCGGGAAGGGCCGCCCGCCCGGGAGGCGCGGAGCGGAGCGGGCGCCGAAGGCGGCGCGGCAGCGCGACTCAGGGCAAGGGCCGCCTGAACCACAGCGCGCGCTTGAGGCTCTTGCGCCGGTCCGAGAGGTGCGCGCGCAGCTCGCCGATCTTGGCGTCCTGCGCGGCGATGACCTGGCGCGCGCGCTCGACCTGCGCCTCCAAGTCGGCCCGCACGAGGCGCTCGTGCGCCAACTCGCCGCGCGTGCCAGCGTGGTCCTCCTGTTCGCGCGCCAGCACGGTGGCGCGGTGCTCCAACTCGCCATCCTTGTCGTCGATGGTGGCGCGCGCCGCGGCCAGCGCGGCCCGGTGGCCTTCGAGGTCGGCGGCGAGGTCGCGCACGACGGCGCGATGTTCGGCGAGCTGCCGGCCCACCTCGGCCTCGCGCGCCGCGCCGAGCTCGAGCTTGAGCCGCTCGCCGGCGAGGTCGTGCCGCAGTCCTGCGCTGGTCCCCCGCTCGGCGACCAGCGCCTCGGACTCGGACCGCAGGTCGGCCTCCAACGCGGCCACCGCGACGCGCAGCGCCGCGGCGAGCTCGCGGTGCCCCGCGAGGTCGGCGCGCAGCTCGGCGACGAGGGCCTTGTGGCCGGCGAGGTCCTGCTCGAGGGTGGCGCGCGCCTCGCCCTCGGCCGCGAGCAACGCGTCCTTGGCGGAGGCGACCTGCGACCACTCGGCGAGGCGGCGTTCGCGATCCTCGAGCACCTGCTGGTGCTCCGCCACGGACTGCTCCAGCGTGCGCTGGCGCTCCACGGCGAGTTCGAGCTTGAGGCGTTCGCCTTCCAGCGCGTGCTTCAGGGCCGCGCCTTCGGCGCGCTGCGCGACGAGCAAGCCCGCCTCGGCGCGCAGGTCGGACTCGAGGGCGGCGACGGTGCCGCGCAAGGTGGCGGCGAGCGCGCGATGCCCGTCGAGGTCCGCGCGCAAGTCGGCGACGAGCGCGCGGTGGCCGGCGAGATCCAGCTCGAGCGCCGCGCGCGCCTCGGCCTCCGCCGCGAGCAGCTCGTCCTTGGCGGAAGCGACCTGCGACCACTCCCCCAGTCGCCGCTCGCGATCGCGCAGCACGAGCACGTGCTCGGCCACGGAACGCTCGAGTTCGTCGGCGCGCTCGCGCGTCGCCTCGAGCTCCTGCTCGACGGCCCCCAGCGCGAGGCGCAGGGCCGACTCCTCCGCGCGCAAGGCCGCGACCACCCCGCGGTGCCCTTCGAGGTCCGCCTGCACCTCGAGCAAGGACGCGCGCGTCTGCCGCAGGTCTTCCTGCAGCTCGCGTTCCACCACGGAGTGCTCCAGCAGGCGCGCCTCGCGCTCGGCCACGACTTCCTTGTGCCGCGCGACATCCGCCTCCAGTTCGGTTCGCGTGCGCTCGGCCGCCTCGCGCTCCGTGGCGAGCAGCGCCGTCTGCTCGCGCAGCGACTCGGCGTGGCCCGCCAGGTCGGCGCGCAGCGTGGCGACGACCTCGAGCGCGTCCCGCTCCTGGCGCAGCGACTCCTGCAACGCGCGCTTGTGCCCGTCGAGGTCGTGCCGCAGCGTGTCCGCCACTTCGCGCAGGCGCGCGCGTTCCTCGCGCCAGTCGCGGCGCGCCGCGTCGAACTCGACGAGCTTGGTCGACAGCACGCGCGCCCCCGCCAGCACCTTCTGCGGCAAGGCGTCGCTCCTGGCCGCGTAGGCGACGCGCGGGGGCTCGCCGACGAAGCTCGCCACGACGGCGTGGCGATAGGCCGGCTCGCCCGTGTCCGACTCGTGCAGCGCCGCGTTCCAGAAGCGGTGCATGCGCGTCGCCAGCGGCCGCAGCCGCGGCTCGTGGTCCATGTAGAGCGACAGGCACATCAGTCCGAGCCAGCGCTCGACGTTGCCGTGCGCGATGGTGGCGACCTTCGCGCCTCCGCGCCGCAGCCGCTCGACGACCGCTTCCATCGAGGGCAGCGTGTTGGCGCGATGCTCGCGCAAGTACCGGTGCTTCTCGCCGAGGTGGTCCTCGAGGAAGCGCAGCAGCAGCTCCTCGGCCTCGTCGACCGCGGGATGCGCGTACGGCCCGACCAGCACCACGTGCTCGCGCGCGACGCGCGAACACTCGTCGACGAAGGCGTCGCGCCCCTCCTTGGGCACGTGCTCCAACGTGTCGAAGGCCGCGACCACGTCGAAGCTCTTGTCGGGGAACGGCAACTTGCGGCCGTCGCCGAGCACGACGTCGGGGATGTCGCTCGGCTCGACGTCGACGAGCGTCACGGCGTGGCCCGGCAGGAACCTGCGCAGCAGCCCGGTCCGGCCGCCCACGTCGAGGATCGCGCGCTTGCGGCCGTCCGCCTCGACCAATCCGACGATGTCCGCCACCAGCCGGTAGCGCTGGTACTGGTCGAAGGGCAGCGAAAGGACCTCTTCGTCCTTCACGCCTCGCTCTCCGATCGCAGCACCTCGCCGCCGCGGCGCCGCTCGATGCTCCAGAACGAGGGCAGGAACAGCATCCCGTGCTGCAGGCGCTCCGCGTCGACCACCTCGAAGACCACGGCGTGCTCGCGGTGGTCGATGGCGGTGGGCGCCGCCTTCGAGTGGTCGTAGAGGAAGGTGGTGAGGTAGTACTGGCCGGCCAGCAAGGGCATGGCGTCGAAGCGCATCTCGACCACGCCCCGCTCGCCCGCCTGCACCTCGTCGATCACGATCGGCGAACGGCGCCAATGGTGGTTGGCTCCGTTCACGTAGGTGCCGTCGGAGCGGTAGATGCCGAGGCCGAACACGGGGTTCCTGGCGGCGCGGTGCGCGGTCCACTCGACGCGCACGCGGAAGGGCTCGCCGGTCTTGAAGACGTGCCCGGCGGCGCCCTGCGCGTCGAGCATCTCGATCGCCTCCGTCAGCATCTCGCCCGTGCCCCAGCGCGGGTACTGGCTGGCGCCGCGGTTGATGGCGGACAGGCGCTCGTTGCCGCGCGCCTTGGCGCGCTTCAAGTACTCGTCGGCGACCTTCTCGGCGCTGCCCTGCTCGAGCACCTCGCCGCGGTCGAGCAGCACGACCCACTGGCACATCGTCTTGACCGCGCCCATGTCGTGGCTGACGAAGATGGTGGTCTTGCCCTGCTCGCGGAACTCGTTCAGGCGGTTGATGCACTTGCCCTTGAAGTGCTCGTCGCCCACCGACAGCGCCTCGTCGATGATCAGGATGTCGGGATCGACGCTGGACGCCACGGCGAAGCCGAGGCGCACGTACATGCCCGAGCTGTAGGTCTTGACCGGACGGTCGATGAAATCGGCCAGCTCGCTGAACTCGACGATCTTGTCGAAGCGCTCGGCGATCTCCGCCTCGGACATGCCGAGGATCGAACAGGCCAGGCGGATGTTCTCGCGCCCGCTGAACTCCGGGTGGAAGCCGGCGCCGAGTTCCAGCAGCGAAGACACGCGCCCGTGGACGGCCACGGTGCCCTCGGTGGGACGCGTGATGCCCGTCAGCACCTTGAGCAGGGTCGACTTGCCGGCGCCGTTCTCGCCGATGATGCCGACGGTGGCGCCGTGCGGGATGTCGAGGTAGACGTTGCGCAGCGCCCAGTACTCCCGGTGCAGCTTGCCGGAGGGCAGCAGCAGCTCCGCCACGCGGTGCCACGGCTTGTCGTACATCCGGTAGGCCTTGGACACGCCGCGGCACGAGACGGCCGAGCCGCCCGCGCCGCCTTCGCGGCTCGAGTCGGCGCCCGTGATGGTCGTGCTGCCCTGCTTCATCGGACCTTCAGAGGAGATCGGGGAAGCGCGGCTTCTGCCGCATGAAGAAGGCCGTGCCGAGCAGCAGCGCCGCGACCGCCACCAGCGCGAAGCGCAGGACGCCGGCCCAGTCCGGCCACTCGCCGAACAGGAGCGCGCCGCGCCACGCGTCGATGATCCAGTACATCGGGTTCCACTCGAGCATCCAGCCGTAGCCCTTCTTCTCCACCAGCTCCGGCGGATAGAAGATCGGCGTGGCGAACATCCACACCGTGACGAACACGCCGATGAGGTGGTAGACGTCGCGCAGGAACAGGTTGAAGGCCGCGAGCAAGGTGCCGAGCCCGATGGTGAAGGCCGCCTGCAGCAGGGCGAGCAGCGGCACGAGCACGAGCGTCGGGCCGAAGCGCAGCGCGTGCGACGGATCGCCGGCCGCCAACGCGCGACGCGCCGCCTCCGAGGACGCCAGGCCCTCCTCCGGCGAGATCCACACGAACCACGCCACGCCCAGCAGCACGATGGCGATGCCGATCGCCATGTTCACCAGCGCGGAGAGCGCCAGGTACGCCGGCAGGATCTCGCTCGGGAACACGACCTTCTGGATCAGGTTCTGGTTGTCGACCAGCGCGTTCGTCGAACGCGAGATGGTCTCGCCGAAGGCCTGCCAGATCGTGATGCCGCACAGCATCCACAAGGCCGTCTGCCCCGGGCTGGCGGCGTCGCTGAAGCGCACTCCCAGCACCATGCGGAAGACGAACATGTAGACGAGCAGGTTGAGGAACGGGAACACCACGGACCAGAAGAAGCCCATGGCCGAGCCCACGTAGCGCGCCTGCAGGTCGCGTCCCACGAGGCCGAGCAGCAACCGGCGGTTGCGGCGCAGCGATCCCAGCCACTCGATCACAAGACCGCCTTGCCCAGCGCGGACAGCGCCAGCTCCACCGCGACCTTGGCGGTCGCGTTCTGGTTGTCGAGGATCGGATTGATCTCGGTCAGCTCGAGTCCCAGGAGCTTCCCGCTCTCGGCAGCGTGCTCCATGATCAGGTGGCTCTCGCGCAGCGTCGTGCCGCCGTACACGGGCGTGCCCACGCCCGGCGCCACGCTCGGATCGGTGCCGTCCATGTCGAACGACAAGTGGAATCCCGCCGTCCCTGCGCCGGCGATCTCGATCGCCATCTTCATCACCTTGTGGACGCCGTGCATGTCGATGTCCTTCAAGGTGAAGACGTGGATGCCCGAGGCCTTGATCTCCTGCTTCTCGCGCGGATCGATGGTGCGCACGCCGATCAGCACGGCCTTCTGCACGTCGACCATCGGGACGCGCGCGCCGAGGCGCACCAGTTCGGGCGCGCCGCGGCCGATGCAGGCGGCGAGCGGCATGCCGTGCACGTTGCCCGACTCGGTGCTCTCGGGCGTGTTCATGTCGCCGTGCGCGTCGAACCAGATCAGGCCGATCTTCTGGCCCTTCTGGTGGTAGTGCGAGCTGATGCCCGCGATCGTCCCGCAGGCGATCGAGTGGTCGCCACCGACGACCACGGGAAAGGCGCCGCGCGCCAGGATCCCGCCGACCTTGTCGCGCAGGCGGCCGCAGGATTCGGCGATCTCCTCGAGGAAGCGCGCCTTGGGGTTGCGCGGCGTGCGCGAGGCGGGCTCGGGCACGGCGATGTTGCCGCTGTCCTCGAACTCGAGGCCGAGGGAACGCACGCCCTCCTCGAGGCCGGCGATGCGGATGGCGGACGGCCCCATGTCGACCCCGCGGCGGCCGCCGCCGAGGTCCATGGGCACGCCGACGAGGCACACCTTGCGATCGATCATGAGCGTGGTCTCGGGGGAGGAGTGTAGGAGCAGCTTCTTCTTCGTCCTCCGGGCCGCTCCCGGAGTCCAAATCTACCAAGCCGGCGCGGGCCGCTAGCGCGTGCGCGCCGCCAGCGCGCCCAGCACGGCTCCTTGCACGGCCGGGTCGCCCGGATTCGAGCGCCGCAGGCGCGAGACGCGCTCGACGGCGTCGATCCCGCCCCAAGTCCCGATGGCGAAGCCGAGGCGGCGCATGTCGCCCTCGTCGGCGTCCGGGGGCGGCGAGGCCAGCTCGTCGTGCAGGACGTGCAGCCCGTGCACCTCGGCCAGCTCGCCTGCGGCGAGGATCGAGATGTCGTGCGTGCCGCGCCACAGCGCCTCGCGCAGCACGGGCACGACGGTGGGCGAAGCCAGTTGCCCCAGCGCGATGGCCAGCTCGAGGTCGAGCGCGCGATCATCGCCGCGCGGGAACAAGGACTCGAAGACCTGCAAGTCCTCCGAGGACGCGCCGCGACGCAAGGCGACGACCAGCTCGGCCCCGGCGCGACCGGCGGGCGGCGGGTCCTGCGCGAGCAATTCGCGCACGGTGGCGCGCCCGGAGTGCCGGCCCTCCGTGGCGAGCGCCAAGGCGATCTGCCGCTTCTCCTTGCCGCGCGCCGACGGGAGGCGCGCCTCGAGCATCGAGGCGCACAGGCTGTCGCGCGCGTTGCGGCACAAGGCGGCCACCACCGGCGCGTGCAGCTCGTCGGCGGCGTCCTCCAAGGCCCGCTCGACCTCCGTGCGCGGCTTGACCTGGCCGATGCGCATGGCGGCCACCAGCCACGCGGCGCGCACCATCGGATCGGGATCGGCGCGCAACTCGTCGAAGCGGCGCAAGGCCGGCGCGGAGCCTGCCGCGCCGATGGCGGCGCACACGGCCTGCTTGGCGTCGGAGCGCATCTTCGCCGCCTCGAAGGCCTCGAAGGACGCATCCGGGTCGCCGCCGAACGCGAGCAGTTCCATGGCGCGCGGGGCCAGCGCCGTGCGCCGCGCGGCGCGCAGCAGCTCGGGCACGAGCGTCTCCTTGCGGTGCGCCGCGACCGCATCGAGCACCAGCACCCATTCCCCGCCGTCGCGCGGGGTCCACAGGCCGTTCGCCACGAGCTGCGAAAGCTCCACGGGCATGACGACGACGGCCGACTCGAGTCGCGCCTGGCCTTGCTGCTCGAGCAAGCCGCGCAACAGGTAGTCCTTGGCGCCGGGGGCGCGCACGCGGGGCGCTGCGCCGACGACGACTTCCCCGACCCACTCGGTGTCGGCCACGAGCTCGCGCAGCGCGCGCACGCTCCAGGTCTCGCCCGAATGCAGGCCGAAGCGCCGCGCCGCTTCGGCGCGCAGCGACAACCACGCGCGCACCGGGGCGCACTCGCGGCTCGAACCGGGGTCGTAGCGCCAGAGCAGCAGCTCCTCGGCCAACTTGCGGTTGGACGCGCGCGGGTCGGCGGCCTGCTCCTCGAGCGCGCGACGCGCCTCGGCGTCGCCCGCGAGCAGCAGCGCGAGCCAGGCGCAACCAGCGGCGGGATCGTCCTTGCCCGCGATGGCCTTCAAGGTGGTCAACCCGCCGGCGGCGAGGCTGCCGAGGCAGAAGATGGCGCCCAGGCGTTCGGGATCGCCGGCGTCGAGCGCGGCCTGCTCGGCCTTGGCCCGGTCCGCGACGGCGCCTGCGCAACCGAGCGCCACCCACGCGGCGGCGCGGCGCGAGCTGGAGCTGCGCGCATCCGCCAAGGCCGCGCGCGCGAGGCTCGCCGACCGGTCGGTGAAGCTGAAGGTCGCGTCGCGCCGCAGCAACTGCCGCCACGCATCGTCCTCCTGCGCGCGCACGCCCCCCGTCAAGGCGGTGGCCGCCACGCAGAACGCCAAGCACGCGCACGCCAGTCGTTTGAGATGGCCCATGGTTTCAGCCCTTCTCTATCGGCTGCACGGGGGGCGGGAAGCAAGCGCCCCCGCATCCGGTTCGGCGCAAGCCGCCACCCGCGGCGGGAACGCGCCACCGAACGGGAACTTGCAATTCAGCAATTCAGCCCTGCGCGGCGCCAGCAACCGAGCGCGCTCCCCTCCCGGACCGGGCGCGCTCCCCTCCTAGAGGTGGAGCACCACGTTCAGATGCCCCGCGCGCAACGGCTGGAGCTCGATCGAGCTCGTGCGACCGTCGAGCGTGGCGCGCAACTCGCCGACGGTTCCCGCCGGCAGTCCTTCGAGAGCGAAGCGTCCGTCCTCGTCGGTGGTGGCGTGCACGCCCTCCCGGGCGGGGCCCAGGTACTCCACGCGCACGCCGCCGAGCGGCGCGCCATCGCGCGCGTCGACCACGCCGCCTTGCACGATGCACAGCCCCGCCTCGACCGCTTCGCGCTCCGAGACGTCGCCGCACGAGGGACATGGCGCGAGCAGCGCCGTCGCCCACAGGATCGTCCGCAGGATCGTCCAGGAGGCCTTCATGCTTCCGGCTCCCCCAGCAACGCGACGAGCTCGTCGCGCTTCTGGTCGCGCAGGTCGGCGTGGCTCGCCTCGAGGTTGAGGCGCAGCAGCGGCTCGGTGTTGCTGGCGCGCACGTTGAACCACCACCACTGCTTGTCGCCGAGGTCGCCGTGCTCGACGGTGATGCCGTCGAGCTCGTCCTGCCGCCCATCCTTGTAGCGCGCCTTCAACCCGGCGATGGCCGCGTCCTTGTCGTCGACGTGGAAGTTGATCTCGCCCGTCGAGTGGTAGCGGCGCAGCCCTTGCACGAGGCGCGACAACGGCTCGCTGGAGCGCGAGACGAGGTTGAGGGCCGACATCATGGCGATGATGCCGGAGTCGCACACGTGGTTGTCGGCGAAGTAGTAGTGGCCCGACAATTCCCCGCCGAACACGGCGCCGTTGCCGCGCATGGTGGCCTTGATGAACGAGTGCCCGACGCGATCGCGCACCGCCACGCCCCCGTGCTTGCGCACCTCCTCCTTGACGACCCACGAGGAGCGCAGGTCGTACACCACCGACGCGCCGGGCTTGCGCGCCAGGAACTGCGGCGCGAGCAGCGCGGTCATCAAGTCGTTCGCCACGGTGCGGCCCGACTCGTCGACGAAGCAGCAGCGGTCGGCGTCGCCGTCGAAGCCGACGCCCAATTCCGAGCCGCTGCGCGCGACGAGCGCGCGCACGGGATCGAGGTTCTCCTCCTTGAGCGGATTGGCCTCGTGGTTCGGAAAGGTGCCGTCGAGCGTGTCGTAGATGAGCGACGCGCGCACCGCGGGCGTCCTCGGCAGGATCGCCGGCAGGGTGTGCGCCTCCATGCCGTTGGCGCAATCGATGGCGACCTTGACCGGCCGGGCGAGGTCGGCGAAGCGCGCCACGTGCGCCGCGTAGTCGGCCAGCATCTCGCGCGACTCCAGCGTTCCGCGGCGCGCGGCGCGCGGGCCCCGCGGCGCCGCGACCATGCGTTCGATGTCGAGGATGCCGTTGGCCGCGCTGATCGGGCGGGCGCCCTTGGCGCACAACTTGAATCCGTTGTAGTGGCCGGGGTTGTGGCTCGCCGTGACCACCAACCCGCCGTCGCTCTCGATGCTGGCGATGGCATGGTAGGCCATGGGCGTGGAGGCGAGGCCGATGTCGACCACGTCCGCTCCCGCGTCGCGCATGCCCTCGACCACCGCGTCGCTGATCGCCGGCGAGTGCGTGCGCATGTCGCGGCCGACGACCAGGCGCTTGGCCTGCAGGAGTCGCGCGAACGCGTCGCCGATCCTGCCTGCGATGTCGGTCGTCAGGTCCTTCCCGACCACGCCACGGATGTCGTACGCCTTGTAGATGCCGGCCATCGTCGCTCCTCTTCGCCACCCGCGCGTCGCGCGCCGGTCGAGCGCGCAGAGCCTACTCTCGCCGCGCCCTCGCGGGTAGATCCCGGCGCGCCGCGCCGCCGACCGCGTTCAGGCCCGGGGATCGCGCCGCACGAGGCCTTCCAGGTCCAGGGGCGCATGGCCGGATCCCCGCTCGAGCAAGGCGAGGAACTCGCGATTGCCCTCCCCGCCCGCGATCGGCGAAGCGACGAGGCCGCGGCAGGCGAGTCCGGCGGCGAGCGCCGCGGCGAGCACCCCTCGCAAGGCGTGGAGGTGGTCGCGCGGTTCCTTGACCACGCCATCCTTGGGCAGGCGCCCGGGTCCCACCTCGAACTGCGGCTTGACCAGCACGATCCAACGCGCCCCGTCCGCGCCGCAACGCTCGAGGGCGGGCAGCACCAGGCGCAGCGAGATGAAGGACAGGTCCGCGACGACCAGCTCGAAGCGTCGCGGCGGCTCCCAGCGGCGCACATCGACCTCCTCGAGCGTAACGACGCGCGGATCGTCGCGCAGGCGCGGCGCGAGCTGCGCGCGTCCCACGTCGAGGGCGTGCACCGAGGCCGCGCCGTGCGCCAGCAGGCAGTCGGTGAAGCCGCCCGTCGACGCGCCGGCGTCGAGCGCGTGCAATCCCGCCGGGTCGAGGGCGAAGCGCGCCAAGGCGGCCGCGAGCTTCTCGCCGCCGCGCGAGGCGTAGCGCGGCAGAGCGCGCACGACGAGGCGCGCCTCCGGCCCAACGGGATGCGCGGGCCGCGTCTCGACGCGCCCGTCGACCTCGACCTCGCCAGCCTTCACGAGGCGCTGGGCCACGGTGCGCGACTCGACCAGCCTGCGCGCGAGAAGCGCCTGGTCCAGTCGCATCGTCCCGTCGGTGCGCTCTGCGGCGTCCACCCCGTCCTCGTCCCGTTCGCAGGTCCGTCGCCGACTCCGCGCGCGCCGCGCGCGAGGCCGCGGGCCGGCGTCAGCGCGCCACCGTCTCCAGGCACTCGCGCACGCGACGCATGCCCTCGCGGATCTGCTCCTCGCTGTTGGCGTAGCTGAAGCGCAGGTAGCCCTCGCCCATCGCGCCGAAGCTGGTGCCGGAGAGGCAGCTGACCCTGGCCTCGGCCAGCAACTTCCGCTCGAGCTCGCGCGAGGCGATGCCGGTGCCGCTCGTGTTCGGGAAGGCGTAGAAGGCGCCCTTCGGCATCACGCAGCGGAAGCCGGGGATCCGGTTCAGCTCCTCGACGATCACCTTGCGGCGGGCTTCGAAGGCGCGCCGCATGGTCTCGACCGCGTCCTGCGGGCCGCGCAACGCTTCCATGCCGGCGATTTGCGCCGCGGCGTTCGTGCACGAGTTGCAGTTGATCTGGATGCGCTCGGCGTGGTCGACGAGCTGCTTGGGCCACACGCCGAAGCCCATGCGCCACCCGGTCATGGCGTAGGTCTTGCTCCATCCGTCGAGCAGGATCGCGCGGTCGGCGATCGACGGGTACGAGAGGATGCTCGCATGCTCCTCGCCGTCGTAGAGCAGCCGCGAGTAGATCTCGTCCGACATGATCGCCACGTGCGGATGCTTCTCGAGTCCGGCGACGAGCTTGTCCATCTCCGCCTTGGGCGTCACGCCGCCGGTCGGATTGGCCGGCGAGTTGACGATGATCAGGCGCGTCCGCGGCGTGATCTTCGACAGCAGTTCGTCGGCCGAGAACGCGAAGCCGCGCTCCTCCTCCAGCTCCAGCGGCACCGGCGTGGCGCCGGTCCACTTGATGGCCGACTCGTAGATCGGGAATCCCGGGTTCGGATAGACGATCTCCGCGCCCGGCTCGCCGAAGAGCAGCATGGCGTAGAACATCGTCGGCTTGCCGCCCGGCACGATCATGACCTGGTCGGGGTGCACGTCGCCCTTGTGGAAGCGCTTGCAGTAGTCTGCGACCACCTCGCGCACCTGCGGCAGGCCCTTGGCCGGGGTGTATCCGTGGAAGCCGTCGGCCAGCGCCTTGCGACCCGCCTCGACGATGAACTCCGGCGTGCGGAAGTCGGGCGCGCCGATGTGCAGCTTGACGATGCTCTGGCCCTGCTTCTCGAGCGCCACGACGCGGTTGACGACCTCGAAGGCGGACTCGGTGCCGAGGCGGGACACGGCGGACGACAACTGCAGGCGGGATGCGGTCATGGAGGCTCCTCTCCCGCCAATCTAGCGTGCGACGCGCCGGGCGCGAAAGGTCGCCACCGCCGCGCCCCGCATCGGCCTCAGCCGGCCGCGGGATGGGCGCGCGCGGCGATCCACACCACCGCGGCGAGCCACAAGAGCGCGTTGGCCACGAACAGGCCGTCGCCCCCGAGCAGCACGCGCGTGGGGCTGCCGCCGCCCTTCCTGGTCTGCACGAGCAGCATGTAGCGCGCGAGCCCGAACACGACGAAGGGGACGGTGGCGACGAGCAGGTTACCCGCGCCGAACTTGGCGGCCGTCTCGTCCGCCACGGTGTACATCGTGTACGTCACGATCGTGCACGCCGCCAGCACCGTCGTCATCTGGTCGAGGAAGCCGAGGTCGTACTCGCGCAGGATGGCGCGATGCGATCCGCCGCCCTCGCCGAGCAGCGCCATTTCCGCGCGGCGCTTGCACAAGCCGAGGAACAAGGCGAGGAAGAGCGTGCACAGCAGCAACCAATGCGAGATGGGCGCCGGGACGGCGAGTGCTCCGGCGAGGACGCGCAGCAGGAAGCCGGTGGCGATGCAGAACACGTCGACGAGGACGACGTGCTTGAGCTTGATCGAATAGGCGAGGTTGAGCGCCATGTAGCCCGCGACCAGCGGCCACACCGGCACGGGCGAACCCTCGGCCTGGACGCCCGCGTGCAAGGCTCCCGCGGCGCACAAGGCCGACAGGACGAGAGCCACGGGAGCCGAGACGCGCCCGGAGGCGATGGGACGGTGGCGCTTCTCGGGGTGGACCCGATCGGACTCGCGGTCCATCAGGTCGTTGACGAGGTAGATCGCGCTCGCTCCGAGGCAGAAGGCCGCGAAGGCCCACAGCACGCGCAGCACGTCGTCGGAGCGCTCCGCCAGCAAGGTGCCGCTCGATCCGCGCGCGAACAGCAACGCCGCGAAGACGAAGATGTTCTTCACCCACTGGTGCGGGCGCAACGCGAGGATGCAGGCCTTGGGATCCATGCCGGGGCGGACTGCAGCATATCGACCTCCCCCCCGCGGGCGCTGTAGCGCGCGGCGCGCCCGCCGGAATCGGGCGCCTGGCCACGCGAAACGACGCGTCCCGCGCGCCACGCGTGGTGGCGCGCGGGACGCGCGGTTCGCGAGGGCCGGAGGCCTGGGCCTCAGTCCGCCGGAGGCCAGGGCCTCAGTCCAAGGACAGCTTGCGCAGCTCCTCGAGCGGCGAGTCGGGCCCGACCTTGAGCACCAGGGTCTCCTTGTCGATGTCGCCCTTCTCCTGCAGCTCGTACAGCTCGTGCGTGCCCACGTTGCCGTCGGCGTACAGGACGACCGTCGTCGTGCGGTGGTTGCCCTCCTCCTCGCTGCCGTCGTTGTCGTCGGCGACCAGGGGCTCCTTGCCGGAACCGGGGAACTTCTTCAGCGGGCTGTTCTTCATGTCGCGCCCCGCGTACGACGAGTAGGTGCCGTCGACCGAGTCGATGTCGGCGAACCACTCAGCGGGCTCCATCGAGCCGATGGACAAGGCGCCCAGGTCGACGCCGGGGCAGGTCAGCTTCTGCGCGGTGGCCTCGGTGTTCTCCCACACGCCCTTGCTGATCAGCGTGGCGAAGAACTGCACGCCGCTCTTGTCGGGCACGCGGCCGTGCTTGTCCTGGTGGATCATCAAGCCGCTGTAGATCTCCTGCAGGTTCTTCTTGCAGGCGGTGACCTTGGAGCGGTCGATGGCCTCGGGGATGCGCGGCAGCAGGAACGCCATCAGGATCGAGATGATCAGGATGACGGCGAGCAGCTCGATCAGCGTGAATCCACCGCGTCGCGACTTCGTGGGCGAGTGCATGCGCTAGGTTCTACCCCAAGCCCGCGCCGGAGTCACCTCGTGCGCGCCGGCCGGCTCGACGGCGCGCGCGCGGGCGAGTCCCTTCGCCGGCGCCGCCCTCTCCCGCCAAGCGACCGGCCCGCCCCGATGGATCGGGACGGGCCGGTGGTCGGGGCCGGTGGTCGGGGCCGCCGCGCGGTGGCTCCGGTGGCCGGAGCGCCGCGCGAGCCCGGGTTCACTTGGCCTTGGCGGGCTTCTTCAGCGCCGCGACGGCCTTCTTCAGCTTCGCGGCGAAGTCCGTCTTCTCCCAGGGGAACTCGGAGCGGCCGAAGTGCCCGTGGTAGGCGGTGCGCTCGTAGATCGGCCGGCGCAACTTGAAGTGCGCGATGATCGCGGCCGGACGCAGGTCGAAGGTCGCTTCGACGACCTGCGTCAGAGTCGCGTCGTCGACGACGCCCGTGCCGAAGGTGTCGACGCGGATCGAAGTCGGCTTGGCCACGCCGATGGCGTAGCTGACCTGGATCTCGCAGCGCTTGGCGAGGCCCGCGGCCACCACGTTCTTGGCCACGTAGCGCGCGGCGTAGGCGGCCGAGCGGTCGACCTTCGTCGGATCCTTGCCGCTGAACGCGCCGCCGCCGTGGCGACCCATGCCGCCGTAGGTGTCGACGATGATCTTGCGGCCCGTGAGGCCGCAATCGCCGTGCGGACCGCCGACGACGAAGCGTCCGGTCGGATTGACGTGGTAGACCGTGTCCTTGTCGAGGTACTGGGCCGGGATCACGGCCTTGATGATCTTCTCGATCACCTGCTTCTTGATCTCGGCGTGCGAGACCTCGGGGCCGTGCTGCGTCGAGAGCACGACCGCGTCGACGCGCACCGGCTTGTCCCCGTCGTACTCGACGGTCAACTGGCTCTTCGCGTCCGGACGCAGCCACTTGAGCACGCCCTTCTCGCGCAGCTCGGCCTGCTTCTCCACGAGGCGGTGGGCGTAGTAGATCGGGAACGGCATCAGGTCGGGCGTCTCGTCGCAGGCGAAGCCGAACATCAGGCCCTGGTCGCCGGCGCCCTGCTCCTTGTGGAGGCCTTCGCCCGCGGTGACGCCCTGGCTGATGTCGGGCGACTGGCGGTCGATCGCCACCATCACGGCGCACGTGTCGCCGTTGATGCCGTAGGCGTCGTTCGTGTAGCCGATGCGCTTGAGCGTGTTGCGCGCCACTTCGGCGTAGTTGACCTGCGCCTTGGTCGTGATCTCGCCCGCGACGACGCACAAGCCGGTGGTGACGAGCGTCTCGCACGCGACGCGGCTGTTCGGGTCCTGCGCGAGGATCGCGTCGAGGACCGCGTCGGAGATCTGGTCGGCCACCTTGTCGGGGTGGCCCATGGAAACGCTTTCCGAGGTGAAGAGGTGACGGGCCATGGGCTCGTGTGTCTGGGTAGGTCCGCGACTGGAGGCGGAATCGATGAGGTTGGTGCCCCCGCCGAGGGGGGCGAGGGGGTCGGGATTGTCGGCAAAAGCCGGCCGAGGCGGGAGTGGAAAGTGCCGCAACTCGTCCTTCACGATCCAGGTGTCGTCCAACCGGCGTCCACGGCCGCCCCGGCGCCGAGTCCACCCTCCGCGCGCGGCAGGCAGGGTTCCAGCCACGCCATCGTGCGCGCGGTGGCGCCGCGCTGCAGCTCGACGGCCTCGAGGCCGTTCGCCCCCATGGCCGCGCGACGGGCGGGATCGCCCGCCAGCGCGCGCAGCGCCTGCGCCAGTCCTTCCTCGTCCGGCACTTCGAGCGCGCCCGCGCGCCGCTGCAGGAGGCGCGTCTCCGCCGCGAAGTTCCACATGTGCGGGCCGTGCAGGACGCAGCGCCGCTGCGCGGCGGGCTCCAGCAGGTTCTGGCCGCCGTGCGGCACGAACGACCCGCCGACGACGACGATGTCGGCCAGCGCGTAGACGCCCTCGAGTTCGCCGATGGTGTCGACGATGCGCACGGCGCGCGGCGAGGGCTCGCGGCCGCGACGCAACTCGGTCAGGAGCTGGACCTCGAAACCGGCGGCGCGCAGGGCGTTCGCCACCGACGCCGCGCGATCCGGGTGGCGCGGGACGAGCACGATGCCCAGCGCGGCGCCGCTCGCGCGCGCGGCGCGAGCCACGAGCAGCTCCTCGGGGTCGTGCGTGCTGCCGCCGACGAGGCACAAGTCGCCTGGCGCCGGGCCGAGCAGGCGCGCGAGCTCCTCGCCGGGATGCGCCCGGCCCGTTCCGAGCCCGTCGACCTTGACGTTGCCGGTGACGCGGATGCGCGATCCGTCGCGGCAGAGGCTGGCGAAGCGTCGCGCGTACTCCTCGTCCTGCGCGAGCAGCAGGCTCAAGCGGTCGAAGGCCGGCAGCAGCGCGCGCGCGCGGCCGTAGCGACGATGGCTGCGCTCCGTGATGCGCCCGTTGACCACCACGAGCGGCACGCCGCGGCGGTTGGCCTCGCGCAGGAAGTTCGGCCACACCTCGAGTTCCACGAGCACGACGCAGGCGGGATCGAGCACGCGCAGGAAGCGCCGCACCACCGGCCTCAGGTCGAGCGGGAAGCGCACGACGACCAGGTGCGGGTAGGTGCGGCGCGCCATGGCCTCGCCGGTGTCGGTCGTGGTGCACACGACCACTTCGAGGTCGGGACGCGTGCGCTCCAACTCGCGGATGATCGATTGCGCCGCCTTGACCTCGCCGACGGAGACGCCGTGCACGAGCACGCGGCGACGCGCTCCGCGCGCGGGCAGGCGGCGCGCGAGACGGGCGGGCGCGAGCCGGCGGAAGGCGGGGTTCGAGCACCAGCGCCACGCCAACCACGGCGAGGCGAGCACCAGCGCGACGAGCATCAGCAGGTCGTAGGCGGCGTGCAGCACCGCGTCCCGCGCGCCCGGATGCGGATCCCCGCGCAACGGAGGCGGAGGAGGCTCCACGCCGCAAGGCGCGTCGCCACCATGCTCGTCGAGGATCGCTCGCGCTCGCGCCACGGGCCGCCTGCTTCCTTTGGCGCGACGACGCGCCCCGCCGCTCGACGGCTCAGCCGCCGGGCTTCTTGTCCTTGCCCTTGTCGTCGACGGGCTTCGGACGCGGCGCCGCGCCGGCGCGGCGCGCGATGTCGAAGGCGCGCGACGCCGGCAAGCCGGGGCCTCCCAGCGGGAAGGCCGCGGGTCGCTGGGGCGGGCGCTGGGCGGGCGCGCCCTGCGCGGGAGCCGGTCGCGCCTCGGATTGCGGGGCGGACGCGGGCTTCGCCGGAGCTTCCCTGTGCGCGCCCTGCTGCTGCGGCGCGGCCTGCTGCTGCGGCGCGGGCTTGGCGGGTTGCGGCGGCGCGGCGCCGCGCGGAGCCGGCGAGATGTCGCGCGGGGCGGACTGCGTCGGTTGGGCGCCCTCGGGCGGACGCTGCACTTCGATGCGCATGACGAGGCTGGTGACCTCGTCCTCGATCGCCTCGAACAACTTGCCGAAGAGCTCGAAGCCCTCGCGCTTGTACTCGTTCTTCGGATCGACCTGGCCGTAGCCGCGCAGGCCGATGCCCGCCTTCAAGGCGTCGATCGCCGACAGGTGGTCGCGCCACTTGTCGTCGATGGCCTTCATCAGGAGGTAGGTCTCGACCCTGCGCAGGAACTCGGGCGAGAGCCGCGCCTCGCGCTCGTCGTGCAGCGCCAGCAGGAACTGCGCCACGGGCGCGTGGTCGCCGTTCTTCTGCGTGGCGCGCGTGGCGAGATCGAGCTCGACCTCGCGACCGAAGCTGCGCTGGAACCAGGTGCGGAATCCCGCGGCGTCGAGGTGGTGCGTGCGCGTGGCGGCGCGCTCGACCACGCGTTGCAGCATCATGCGCACCTTCTCGCGCACCTCGACCCCTTCGAGCACGTCCTGGCGCGTGCCGTAGATCTCCTTGCGCTGCTCGTTCATCACCTCGTCGTACTCGAGCAGCGACTTGCGGATCTCGAAGTTGCGCTCCTCGACCTTCTTCTGCGCCTTGGCGATGGCGCGGGCGACCATGCCGGACTCGATGGGCGTGTCCTCGGTCATGCCGAGGCGCGCCATCGCGTTCTTGACCCAGTCGCGGTAGAAGATCCGCATCAGGTCGTCTTCAAGCGACAAGTAGAAGCGCGAGACGCCCGCGTTGCCCTGGCGCCCGGAACGTCCGCGCAACTGGTTGTCGATGCGGCGCGCCTCGTGTCGCTCCGTGCCGAGCACGTACAGGCCGCCCAGCGCCAGCACCTCCTTCTCGTCCTTGTCGCATCGCGCGCGCACCTCGGCGCGCACGGCGTCGATCTCCGCCAGGTGCTCGAGGTCGCCCTGGAACAGCCCGCGCTCCTCCAGCGCCGTGGCCAGGCGGTGCTCGAAGTTGCCGCCCAGCTTGATGTCCGTGCCGCGGCCGGCCATGTTCGTGGCCACGGTCACCGCGCCGCGTTCGCCCGCCAGAGCCACGATCTGCGCCTCGCGCTCGTGGTTCTTGGCGTTGAGCACCTCGTGGCGGATGCCCTTCTCGGCGAGCAGCTTCGACAAGTGCTCGCTCTTCTCGATCGAGGTCGTGCCGATCAAGAGCGGCTGGCCCGACTCGTGCACGCGCTCGACCTCCTTGACCAGGGCGCGCCACTTCTCCGGCAGGGTGCGGAAGACGATGTCGGTGGCGTCGATGCGCGCGATCGGCAGGTTGGTCGGGATCGAGATGACGTCGAGCTTGTAGATGCGGTGGAACTCGGACGCCTCGGTCAACGCCGTGCCCGTCATGCCCGCGAGCTTGCGGAACATGCGGAAGTAGTTCTGGAAGGTGATCGTCGCCAGCGTCTGGTTCTCCTGGCGCGGCGGCAAGCCCTCCTTGGTCTCGACCGCCTGGTGCAGGCCGTCGGACCAGCGCCGCCCGTTCATCTTGCGGCCGGTGAACTCGTCGACGATCACCACCTCGCCGTTCTCGACCACGTACTCCTTGTCGAGCGTGTAGATGTGGCGCGCGCGCAGCGCGTTCTCGATGAAGTGCGGCCAGTCCTCGTGCGGCGGCACGAAGAAGCTCTGCACCCCCACCATGCGCTCGGCCTCCTCGATGCCGGCCTCGAGCAGCGCGACGGCCTTCTCCTTCTCCTTGACCTCGAAGTGGCGATCGCGCTCCAGCGCCAGCGCCACCTCGTCGGCCTTCTTGTACTTGTCGCTGGTGTCGGCGGCGGGTCCGCTGATGATCAGCGGCGTGCGCGCCTCGTCGACCAGGATCGAGTCGACTTCGTCGACGATGGCGTACGCGAGGTCGCGCTGCACCTGGTCCTCGACGCGCTGCTTCATGTTGTCGCGCAGGTAGTCGAAGCCGAACTCGTTGTTCGTGCCGTACACGATGTCGCACATGTACACCGGATGGCGCTCGCCCGGCGTCATGTCCGATTGGATCGCGCCCACGGCGACCCCGAGGTAGTCGTAGATCGGCCCCATCCACGCCGCGTCGCGGCGCGCGAGGTAGTCGTTGACCGTCACGAGGTAGACGGCCTTGCCCGCGAGGCAGTTCAGGTACAGCGGCAGGGTCGCGACGAGCGTCTTGCCCTCGCCCGTGCACATCTCGGCGATCTTGCCCTCGTGCAGCACGATGCCGCCCACGAGCTGCACGTCGTAGTGGCGCAGGCCGAGCGTGCGCACCGAGGCCTCGCGCACCAGCGCGAAGGCGTGCGGCAGCACGGCCTCGAGCGTGGTCTCGCCGGCGGCCAGCTGGCGCTTCCAGGCCTCGGTCTGCTGCTGGAACTGCTCGGCCGAAAGCCCCTTCGCCCAGCCCTCGAGCTCGTTGATCCGCTTCACGAGGGGCGCCAGCCCCTTGACCATGCGCTCGTTGCGGGCGCCGAAGAGGCCCTTGAGGGTCGAGCCGATGGATTCGCCGAATTGGCCCAGCTTGTCGGAGAGGGAGTCCCAGTCCATTGTCGCGTCGCGCCCGTGGCGCCGCGGGATCGCGGGCCGTTCGAGCAAGCGTACCATCACACACCGCAAGCGCCCGATCGGCAAGCTTTTGCGGCTTTTGAACGCCGGATGCGCGCCCCGCGGGGCCCGTGGCCGTCCTGCGCGCGGCGCCCGCGACCGCGCGACGGGCCTCAGGCGCCCGTCTGGGAGGCGCGGCGCTCGAGCATCTGCCCCAGCAGCGCGAACAGCACTTCGCGCGGATAGGGCTTGCGCAGCAGGCCCGAGGCGCGCGGCACGCGCTCGAGGTCGATCGAGGAAGCCGTGGCGAGCAGCACGGGCAGGTGCGCCAGGCGCGCGTCGCCGCGCACGCGCCGCAGCACCTCGTCGCCGCCGAGGCGCGGCATGGCGTAGTCGAGCAGCAGGAGGTCCGGCAGCGGCTCCTGCTGGAGCCGGTCCCACACCGACTGCCCGTCGAAGTAGCACTCGACCTCGTAGCCCTTCGAACGCAGCAGCGCGCCCACGCCCTCGCACACCTCGCTCTCGTCGTCGACGACGAGCAGGCGCGCCCGCTTCGAGGCCTCGCGCTCGGCCCCCGCGATGTCCAGCGCGAGCCGCCGCAGGTCCGAGTGCGTCGGCAGGCCTTCCTTGGCCCAGGCCGCCTCGATGCGGCGCTTGAGCGCGGCGTTGTGCTCCTTGATCTCCTGCCACGCGCCCCAATCGGGGCTGTCCGGCCCGACCTCGAGGTCGTCGTGCGTGTCGACCGAGAGGAAGTACTCGCGGTCGACGAGGTACTCCTGCACGACGAGCTTCATGAAGGGATAGCGCGCGTTGCCGAGGCGCAGCGTGTAGCGCTCCAGCGCCGGCCGCTGCTTCTCGCGCGGCCGTTCGAAGCGCGCCAGCATGGCGGCCAGGTCGGCGGCCGACTCGAAGTCCTTCTCGGTGGTGCGCGGTCGCGGTCCGGCGGGATCCGGCCAGGCCTCGCGCAGGTAGATGGCGATCGCGCGCCGCAGGAGGTCGGGTGTGAGCGACTCCAGCCGCATGGCGCGCGCCTCAAGTCCCCTTCGGCGCGCAGGCGGCGGCCGGCGCGGGGCGCGGGGCGGGCTTCGAGGAGTCGGGAAGGCGCAGCGTGCCCACGAGGTCCGCGACGCGCGCCACGCCGTGCTTGTCAAGCAAATCGGACATCTCCCCCGCCAACCGGCCGACGAGGCCGGGGTCCGAGAAGTTGACCGTGCCCAGTTGCACCGCGCTGCAGCCGACGACGAGGAACTCGAGCGCGTCCTCCGCGGTCATGATGCCGCCGCAGCCCACGACGGGGATGGACACGCTGCGCGCGCACTCCCACGCGCAGCGCAGCGCGATGGGCTTGATGGCGACGCCGGAGTAGCCGCCTTGCACCGTCGCCAGGCCGGGCTTGCCCGTGCGCCAATCGACCTTCATGCCCAGCACGGTGTTCACGGCCGTGATGGCGTCGGCGCCGGCCGATTCGACCGCGCGCGCCATGTCGCCGATGCGCGTGACGTTGGGGCTCAACTTGGCCCACACCGGCTTGGAGCAGGCCGCCTTGACGCCGGCGATCACGCGCGCGGCCGTGGCGGGATCGGTGGCGAAGGGCAGCTTGCCGTCCTGCACGTTGGGGCAGGACAGGTTGACCTCGAAGGCGTCGATCTCCTCGCGATCGGCGAGGATGCGCGCCATCTCGACGAAGTCCTCGACCGATTCGGCGCCGATGTTGGTGACGACGAGCGTGTCCGCGTCGCGCGCGTCGGGCAGGATGTGCTCGATGTAGTAGGCGACGCCCTTGTTCTCGAGCCCGATCGAATTGAGGAAGCCCGCCTCCGTCTCGCAGATCCTCGGCACGGGGTTGCCGTGGCGCGGACGCAGCGTGACGGTCTTCGAGACGAGCGCGCCCACGCTCGAAGGCGACGCGAGGTTCCGCGACTCCAGCCCGTGGCCGTACGTGCCGGAGGCGGACATGACGGGGTTCCTCGCCTCGAGGGTCCCGATCTTCGTGCGCAAGTCGGCCATGGTCGCTCGGCTGGACTCTAAGCCCCGGCCTCGGGCGGGGCAACGGGCCGTTTCACCCGCGCTGCCCGGCCGGTTCCTGCTTGCCGCCGAACCCGGTCAGGATCAGCAGGATCGCCCCGGCGGTGATGCACGAGTCGGCCACGTTGAAGGTCGGGAAGTGCCACGGCCCGTCGACGAAGGGCAGCGCGTGGAAGTACACGTCGATGAAGTCGCGCACGGGACCGTAGGGATGCTCGGCGTACCATCGATCGAGCGCCAGGTCGCGCGGTCGCACCAGGTTGTCCCACAGGTTGCCCAACGCGCCGGCGAGCACGAGCAGCAGCGCCGCGTTGTGCCACGGACGCCCGGCGGGCGCCCGCGCGAGCAGCCACAGGAGGAACAAGCACGCGGCGATGCGGCCCCACACGAGCAGGTGCGGGAACTCGTCGAACTGCCCGAAGGCCGCGCCCGGGTTGAGCGTGAGCATGAAGGCCAGCCATTCGCCCGCGAGCGGCACGCGGAAGTGGCCGCGCTCGCAAGGATCGGCCACGAGCTGCCCCTGCTCGGAGAGCCGCTGCAGCCAATCGAAGACGACCTCCTTGCTCCACAGGTCGGCGACCACGAGGACCAGCACGATCGCCAATCGTCTGGCGATCAGGCGCGAGGGTGCGAACTGCGGCATCGGTGCTGTGGACGCGCAACGCGGCGCTGGCGGCGGGCTCCGCGCGCGCCTTCGACGGCGGCGAGGAGGGCCCGCGGGGCGATCGCGATCAGAGCAGTCCCTGCTCCGCCTTGCGCTGGCAATCGATGCAGTTGCGCGTGTGCGGCATGGCCTTGAGGCGCTCCTTGCCGATCATGCACTCGCAACCTTCGCAGATGCCGTAGCTGCCGGCCTTGATGCGATCGAGCGCCTCGTAGATCTCGCGCAGCGTGTTCTCGTCGCGCTCGAGCAGCTCGAGGTTCATCTCCATCGAGAAGCTGTCGGTGCCCGCCTCGCCGGTGGTGTCGGCGATGGGGTTGTCCTCCCCCAACGCCTCCTCCTCCAACTGGTCGATGTCGCCCGACACGATCTGCAGCATGGTGCGCAGGCGCTCTTCTGCTTCCTGCAGTTCCTTCGGCGTCAGCTTCTTGGTGGAGGCCATGGTGGCGGGGGGGTGCCGGCGGGCAAGGATGGTCGAGGGGCGCTGCACCGCCCGGGGAACGTCGTCTGCGACGAGTTCGCGCGGCGAGGCCGTGGAAAGAGGGCGGGCAGTATAGCCACGCCCCCCTCCTCGTCCACTCCGCGGGCGCGGGACGCCGCCGGCGACGTGAAAAAGCCGGGTTCGGACCTTCGCGCGGGCCGAGGCTTGAGGCCGGGCCGGCCGTGCCGCACGATCGCGGGCGACCTTGGCAGCCACCAACGACCACCACGGCCACGACGCGGCGCTCGTCGACTTCCTCGAGGCGGTCAGGGTCGAGGATGGCTTGTCGCGCTCGACGGTCGCGGCCTACCGCTCGGACTTGGCGGCGTTCTTGGCCTGGCTCGGCCCGCGCCCCTTGGCGGAGCTCGAACCGGAGCTGGTGGTCGCGTGGCTCGCCCATCTGCGCGCCGCCGGCGCCAAGGAGACCGGCGTCGCGCGCAAGTTCTCCTCGCTGCGCCGCTTCTTGCGCTTCCTCGTGGCCGAGGGCCGCCTGCGACGCGACGCCACGGCCTTGTTCGACGCGCCGCGCCTCGGCAAGCCGCTGCCCAAGGCGTTGTCGCGGACGGAAGTCGAGCGGCTGCTCGAATGCTCGCACGCGCAGGACGATCCGGCGCGCCACGCGCGCGACCGCGCGTTGCTCGAGGCCTTGTACGCCTGCGGCGGACGAGTCGCCGAAGTCGTCGGCCTCGCGCTCGACGACCTCGATCCGCAGTTCGCCTTGGCGCGCCTGCACGGCAAGGGCCGCAAGACGCGCGTGGTGCCCTTGGGCGCGCCTGCGCGCGAAGCCCTGCGGGCCTGGATCGAAGGCGCGCGCCGCGAGCTGCCGGGCGCCGCGCGGCAGCCGCGCATCTTCCTCTCGACGCGCGGCCGGCCGCTGTCGCGACTCGCCGCGTGGCGCATCGTCAGGGCGAGCGCGCTCGCGGCGGGGATCGCGCGCGCCGTCTCGCCCCACGCGTTGCGGCACAGCTTCGCCACGCACCTCGTCGAAGGCGGCGCCGACCTGCGCAGCGTGCAGGAGCTGCTGGGGCACGCCTCGATCAGGACGACCGAGGTGTACACGCGCCTCGACGGCGACGCCTTGCTGGCGCTGCACAGGGCGCGCCATCCGCGCGCATGAGCACGATCGCGATGTCGCGCGGCCGCGATCGACTGCTGCTCGTGCTCGCCCTCGGCGCGCTGTGGATCCTGTGGGGCTCGACCTACCTCTCGATCCGCGTGGCGGTGCGCTCGATCCCGCCGTTCACCATGGCCGGCTGCCGCTTCGTGCTGGCGGGCGGCGCGCTGTGCCTGTGGCTCCTCGCCACCCGGGCGCCGTTGTTCGAGCGGCGGGCCTGGCGCGGCGGATTGGCGAGCGGCTTCCTGCTCGTCCTGTGCAGCAACGGCCTCGTCTCGTGGAGTTCGCGCGCGCTCGACTCGAACATCGTCGCGCTGCTCGTCGCCACCGTGCCGATGTGGATGGCGCTGCTCGAGACCCTTGGCGGCAAGCGCCAAGGTCCCCTGGTGTGGCTGGCGGTGGCCTTGGGACTCGCCGGCGTCGCCACGCTCGCCTGGCCCGCCGCCGACGGCTTGCCGCTGCACCCGCCGAGCGTCGCCGCGCTGATGGTCGCCACGCTGTGCTGGTCCTTCGGCTCGCTCTGGTCGCGCGGCGCCATGCAGGGCGTGGACGCGCGCGCCTTCGCCGCCGCGCAGATGCTCTGCGGAGGCGTGCTGCAACTCGCCGCTGGCGCGCTCATGGGCGAATGGCGCGGCTTCGATCCGCGGTCGGTGCCGCCCTCGGGCTGGGGCAACATGCTGTATCTGGCCGTGGCGGGGTCGCTCGTGGGCTTCAGCGCCTACCTTTGGCTGCTGCGCCACCACAGTTCCTCGCTCGCGGCGAGCTACGCCTTCGTCAATCCGCTCGTGGCCCTGCTGCTCGCCGCCACCATCGGCGAGGAGACGCTCGGACCGCGCACCTTGCCGGCGGCGCTGTTGATCCTCGCGGCGGTCGTGTGCGTGCTGCGCCTGCGGGCGCGCGAGTCCAAGCGCGCCGCCTGAAGGCCGGGTCCGGGCCTTGCGCGAGGACGCGCGCGCGGCGAGGCTTGCGGCATGTGGCAAGCGAAGCTTGGCGGCGCGCGGTGCGCCGCGGTCCTGTTCGTCGCGGTCCTCGCGGGCGCCGCCGCCTCCGCCGCGTCGGGCGTCCCCTCGACCTCCCGCGGCACCGAGCAGGCGGCCGCGGACTCGCGGGTGGCGGGCGAGCCGCCGCGCGACACCCTGCCGACCGACTACGGGCGCCGGCAGCCGCGCGGCCTGTGGCCCGGCGAGCCGCCGGCGTGGGACGAGGCCAAGGTGGCGCTCGGACGCGCGTTGTACTTCGATCCGATCCTGTCGCTCGACCGCACCACCTCCTGCGCCAGTTGCCACGACCCCGCCCACGGCTTCGGCGATCCGCGACCGCTTTCCATCGGCGTCGGGGGCGCGACGACGCGCCACTCGCCCAGCTTGTTCAATCGCGGCCTCGCGCGGGGCCGCGCGGGGGCGGCCTTCTCGTGGGACGGCCGCCACGCGAGCTTCGAGGAGCAGATGCTGTTCCCCATCTCCTCCAGCGTGGAGATGGGCCTCCCGATCGAGGACGCCGTGGCCCGGCTCGGCGCCTCTGTCAAATATTCTGGACAGTTCCGCGCCGCCTACGGCCGCGACGCCGACCGCGAGGCCCTCGCCGGCGCGTTGGCGTCGTTCGTCGAACGCGTCGCCAGCGCCGAGTCGCGCGTGGACCGCTTCCAGGCCGGGGACTACGCGGCCTTGGACGACCTCGAACGCACGGGCTTGTGGATCCACGAGAGCAAGGGGCGCTGCTGGCGCTGCCACTCGGGCGCCAACTACACGGACGAATCGTTCCGGGCCACCGGCGTGGGCGTGGTCGACGGACGGCCGGAGGCCGGGCGCGCCGGCGTCACCGGCCGCGACGAGGATCGCGGGCGCTTCAAGGTGCCCACCCTGCGCGGCGTGGCTGCGCACCCGCCCTACATGCACGACGGATCGCTCGCGAGCCTCGAGGAAGTCGTGCTGCACTACGATCGCGGCGGCGCGCGCTTCGAGGGCTCGGAGCTCGAACCGTTGGGCCTGACGGCCCACGAGCGCGCGGCGCTGGTGGCGTTCCTGCGCGCCCTGTCGCCTTGAGCGGCCCCGGCGGCCGCCCGGCCGGCGTCACTCCTCGAAGGCGAGGCGCGACAACGCGTCGGCGGCGATGCAGCGGCCGAAGCCCACGCCGTCCTCGTTGTCGAACACGAAGTGGATCCCGCCGTAGAGGCGCGACACGGCGGCCTCCTGCGCCGCCGCTTCGAAGCTCGCGTAGGCGCGCGGCGCGTGGCCCAGTTCAGGATTGAGGCGCGCGTGCGTCTCGTCGACGAAGGCTCCGGCTCCGAAGCGGGCTTCCAGGACGACGAGCGCGGCGCCGCTCTGCGTGGCGTGGCCCGAGGTGTAGGTCGGGAAGTTGGGCGTGCCGAGCAACGGCGTCCACCTGTCGTCGATGCGCTCGGTCACGTAGCTCTGCGGCCGTTCGAGGTAGGTGTCGTACTTGACGCGCCAGCAGTTGATGAACGCGTCGCACACGACCACGCCCAGCTCGGCGAAGGTGCGCGACGCCTCGGCGAGGTTCGCGTCGCGCTCGCGCGACAACTGCGCCGCCAGCGCCCACCAATGCCCCGGCGGGGTCCCCGTCGCTCCGGCGTTGTCGGCCCAGTAGCGCGCGATCTGCTCCTCCTCCGCGGAGAGGTTCGCGCCCGTGTTGCGCACGAGCAATCCATGCGCGTACCACACGGAATCCGGCGAGGACGACCAGCGCGGAGCCTGCGCCGGCTCGCAGGCCGGTGCGACCTGGGCCGCCATCGGACGCACGGCGCCCCAGCACGGAACGACGCCCGGCATGGCCGCACCCGGCGAAGGGATCCAGCCGCCCTGCTCGTGCGGGACGATCGCCCCGCCGAAGGCCGTGCAGTCGGTCGAGTCGCTGCCGTCCGAGGCCATCCACTCCTCGACGGCCAGCGCCACCGCGTCGCCATGCGCCTGCGAACGCGCCAGCACCTCGGCGGACGCCTGGGCGGCGTGCTGCGCGTCCCACTCCTCTTCCAACGCGTCGATCTGCGCGACGCGCGTGGGGTGGAAGCTGCGCAGCGCCGTCGCGCAGGCATGGTTCAGCGCGACGCCGGCATGGATGCGTCCTTCGGGATCCGGCACCGCGCCCGCCGCGAGCGAGTTCAACTGGCCCGCGAGGCTCCTGCCACCCTCGACCTCGGCCGCCACCGCCTCCCAGGCGACGACGCCGACGCAACCGTACTCGCGCGCGGCGCGCGGCGGAGCGACGCCGTCCGCCTTGACGAGCGCGTAGTGCAGGTCGGCCCAGTCCGCCAGGACTTCGGCCTGCAGCTCCTCAGCGCCGGGCGGCGAGGAATGCCCTTGGTCCGCCCCGCCGCCGGAGCAGGCGAGCGGCAGCGCGCAGAGCGCGGCCTTCAGCAAGCGCGACGTGCTCGACCGGCGTGCGAGGATCTGGAACATGGGCTTCAAGGTGCGTGTCCGGTCCGCGCTGGAGCGCGAAGGCGTCGCGCAGGCCAGCCTCGCCGGGGAGGTCGTGTCCGGAAGACTACATTGCGACTTCCCACTCCGCAACCCGCAGATCCTGACCCTTGGCGCACGCCGACGCGCACGCCCCTCGTCAGGCTACGATCCCCCGCATGTCGGCCCTCCTGCAAGCCCGCGGACTGAAGAAGAGCTACGACGACCGCGTGTTGTTCGCCGGCGTGGAGTTCAGCGTCGGCGAGGGCGAGCGCGTCGCGCTGCTCGGCGACAACGGCTGCGGCAAGTCGACCCTGCTTTCGATCCTCGCCGGGATCGTCGAACCGGAGGAGGGCGAAGTCGTGCGGCGCCGCGGCCTGCGCTGGGCGCACCTGGCGCAGGACCCCGTGCTGCCGCGCGAGGCGACGCTGCTCGAGGCCGTCTGCCAAGGCGACGAGGACCTCGCCCTGGCGCGCCTGCAGCTCGACGAGCTGCACCAGAGGATGGCCGTCGCGCAGGAGGCCGAGCTGGAGTCGCTGCTCAAGCGCGCGGCCGCGCTCGAGGAACGCACGGCGCGACGCGCGCAGGTCGAATCGCGCGCCGAGGCGCTGCTCGACGCGTTCGGCCTCGAGGATCCCTCCCGCTCCTGCGCCGCGTTGTCCGGCGGCGAGCGTCGCCGCGTCGCCATCTGCCGCGCCTTCGCCGGCGAGCCGGAACTGCTGCTCTTGGACGAGCCGACCAACCACCTGGACGCGCTCGCCGTGGAGCGCCTCGAGGACGAGCTCCTCGCGCGCGGCACGCCCTTCGTCGTCGTGACGCACGACCGCTGGCTGCTCGAGCGCTGCGTCGATCGCATCCTCGAGCTCGACATGGGCGCCGTCCACGAGACGCGCGGCAACTACGGGGACTGGGTGCTCGAGCGGGCCGCGCGCCTCGAGATCGAAGGCAAGCACGAGAGCTCGCGCCTCAACTTGCTGCGGCGCGAGACCGCCTGGATGCGGCGCGGCGCGCCGGCGCGCACGACCAAGGCCAAGGCGCGCATCGGGCGCTGGAAGTCGCTGGTCGATTCCGCACCGGACGACCGACGCGCCCCGCTGGACTTCGCCTTCCCGCCCGGACCGCGCCTCGGCGATCGCGGCATCGACCTCGAGCGGGTCGACCTCGCGCGCGGCGGACGCGCGATCATCTCCGGCGCCACGCTCTCGTTGGCGAAGGGCGAGCGCCTGGGGGTGCTCGGACCCTCGGGCGCCGGGAAGACGACGCTGCTCGACCTCGCCAGCGGCTTGCTCGAGCCGACGCGCGGCTCCGTGCGGCGCGGCGAGACCGTGCGCATCGCCGTGCTGACGCAGGGTCGGCGCTTCGAGGACGAGTCGCGCAGCGTGATCGAGGAGATCGCGGGACGCAGCGACCAGGTCGAGGTGGGCGGACGCGCCGTGCGCGCCGAGGCGTACCTCGAGCGCTTCCTGTTCCAGGGCCAGAAGAAGCACGCCGCGCTGTCGACCCTCTCCGGCGGCGAGCGGGCGCGCGTGTGGCTGGCGCGCTTGTGCACCCAGGACGCCAACATCCTCGTGCTCGACGAGCCTACGAACGACCTCGACTTGTCGACGCTGCGCGCGCTCGAGGCGGCCCTGTGCGAGCACGAAGGCGCCATCGTGGTCGCCAGCCACGACCGCTGGTTCCTCGATCGCGTGTGCACGCGCGTCGTGGTGGTGGAGCCGGACGGCAGCGTGCGCATGGGCGTGCAGGACCCGAGCAGCGAAGTCTCGCGGCTCGTGGCCGAGCACGAGGCGCGCCGCGCCGCGCGCAAGGCGGCCAAGTCGACGCCCGCGCGAAGCAAGGAGGCGCCCGAGAAGGCGGCGCCGCGCAAGAAGGGGCTCGCGCCGTGGGAACAGCGCGAGAAGGACGAGCTGTGGGCCAAGGTGGGCGAGCTCGAGGCCGAGAAGGAGGTGCTGGACGCGGAGCTGGCCGCTCCGGCGCTGTGGTCCGGCCCGCGCGAGTCCGCGCAGCAGCGCGCGCTGGCGCTGCAAGCGCGCCAGAAGGCGGCGGCCGACGCGCTCGCCAAGGCCTGGGCGCGCCTGGAGGAGCTCGAAGCCAAGGCCTGAGCCGGGGCGCGTTTGTCCAGTTGTTTTGACAACAGCCCGGATCGCGGCCCGGATCGCGCCCCGGATCGCGCCCCGGTCAGGCCCCGGTCAGGCCCCGGTCGTCCCCGGCTCGCGCCCGTCTGGCTCGCGCCCCGCGCCATCGCGGGCGGCGCGATCCGCGGCGCCGTGCGGGCCCTGCTCCCCGCCCCCTTCAGAGGGCCGTTCGGCGTTGAGCCGCTCGAGGATGGCGCGCGCCAGGTCGGGCGAGATGCCCGCGACGCCCGAGAGCGCGCCGATCCCCGCCGCGGCCACGCCGCGCACGGAGCCGAAGGCCTTCAGCAGCGCCTTGCGCCGCGCCGGACCGACGCCGGGGATGGAGTCCAGCTTGGACGCGACGCGACCGCGCTCCTTGCGGTGGTAGGTGATGGCGAAGCGGTGCGCCTCGTCGCGGATGCGCTCGAGCAGGTGGCGCGCGGCCGTGTGGGGAGCGAGCACCAATGGCTCCTCGCGGCCCGGCAAGTACAAGCGCTCCTCGCTCTTCTGCTTGCGCCGGCCGCCGACGACGCGTTCGGCGCGCGCCTTCGCGAGGCCCACCACCGGCACTTCGTAGGCGGCCGCTTCGTCGCGCGCCTCGAGCGCCTTGGCGAGCTGCTGCGCGCCCCCGTCGACCACCACCAGGTCGGGCAGGTCGTCGTCCTGCACGCCGCGCGACAGCGCGCGCAGCACGACTTCCCGCATCGAGGCGAAGTCGTCCTGGCCGTCCACGCCGCGCACCTTGAAGCGCCGGTAGCCGGACTTGTCGGGGTGTCCGCGCCGGAAGCGCACGCGCGATGCGACCACGTGCGCGCCCTGCGTGTTCGAGATGTCGAAGCAATCGACGATTTCGGGCGCCGCGTCGAGTCCGACGAGGTCGGCGAGCCCCTGCAAGGCCGCGGCCTCGTCCTCCTCCTCGGCCTCCGAACCCGCGAGGCTCGCGAGCGCGTTCTCGAGCGCCAGTTGCAGCATGCGCGCGCGCTGGCCCTCCTTGGGAGCCAGCAGGCGCACGCCCGACCCCAGCACGGCCCCGACCAGCTCCTCGTCCGCCGGCAGGCAGGGCAGCAGCAATTCGTCGGGACGCTCGCGGCCGCCGGAGTACAACGCGGTCAGGACGCCGTGCAGGAGCTCCTCGTCGGGCAACTGCGAACGAAACAGGTGCGAGCGCGAGGAGAGCAGCTTGCCCTCGCGGAAGGAGAGGCGATGGACGACCGCGCGCTCGCCGCGGCGCGCGAGGCCCAACGCGTCCCGCGCGCAGCCGTCCACGGTCCACACCGCCTGGCGCGCCATGGTGGTGCGCAACGCCTCGAGCCGGTCGCGCCAGAACGCGGCACGCTCGTACTCGAGCGCCTGGCTGGCCGCGCGCATGCGGCCCTCGATGTCGGCCTCCAGTTCGCGCACGTCGCCCTCGAGCACCCGCGCCGCCTTGTCGACGAGCCGCTTGTAGCCCTCGGCGTCGATCAAGCCGGTGCACGGCGCGCTGCACAGGCCGATCTGGTGCTTCAAGCAAGGCCGCGAGCGGTTGTCGAGCACGTGGTCGGGGCAATCGCGCAACGGCACGATCCGGTGCAGGTCCGCCAGCGTGCGACGCAGCGCGGCGGCGTTCTCGTACGGTCCGAAGAAGCGCGCGCGTCCGCCCTCCCTGCCGATCTCCGGGTTCCTCGCGCGCACGCGCTTGAGTCGCGGAAAGCGCTCGTCGAGGTCGAGGCGCAGCATGCGGAAGGACTTGTCGTCCTTCAGCCGCACGTTGTGCGGCGGCTTGTGCGTCTTGATCAGCGTGTCCTCGAGCAGCAACGCCTCCTTCTCGGTGCGCACGACGATCGTCTCGACGCTGCGCGCCTGCTCGACCAGGAAGCGCACGAGGACGCGTCCGTCGCCGCCGCCCTTGTAGCTGCGCAGGCGCGAGCGCAGGTTCGTGCTCTTGCCCACGTAGAGCACCGTCCCCTCCGCGTCGCGGAACAGGTACACGCCGGGAAGCTCGGCGACCTGCGACAGGTCGGCGGCATCGCTCCATGCGAGGGTCGCGCTCATCCGCGATCCATTGTGGGACGACGCGGCCGCTTGTCGAGGGCGGGCGCGGGCGCGCGGGGGTTCAGGCCTGCCAGCCGTGCAACGCGCCGACCAGCGTCCACAGCGCGAGCATGTAGCCGGCGTCGACGAGGAACAGGCCCGCCTTGCGGCCCGAGAACAGGTAGTTGATGCCGAAGCTGGTCGCCACCAATCCCCCGCCGGCGAGCAGTCCCATGTGCGCGCCCTCGAACGGCGTCGGACAGCGCTGCGCGAACAGCAGGCTGAAGGCGACGGCGCCGAGGAAGGCGCACGCGATCGCGCCGCCGAAGACCTTGGCTGGATGCGCGCCCTCGGGCTTGTCCTTGCCGCTCGCCGCGAGCCACGGCTGGAGGAACAGCAGCGGCGAGTACCACAAGCCGCCGAGCACGAAGGCGGCGGCGGTGGAGGCGAGCACGGGAGTCCAGTGGATGTGCATGGGCGGTCGTCCTCGATTCAATGCGGAGCGCCGGCCGCGGGCGGGGCTTCGTGCGCGGCATCCCGGGCGGGCGCGCCTTCCACCGGCGCCGCGCGCCGGTCGCGCTGCAGCAGCTTGAAGTAGAGCGGCACGAAGAACACCGCCAGCATGGTCGCCGCGAGCATGCCGCCCAGCACTCCGGTGCCGATCGAATGCCGTCCGGCGGCGCCGGCGCCGGACGCCGTCACCAGCGGGATGACGCCGAGGATGAAGGCCAGCGAGGTCATCAAGATCGGACGGAAGCGCAGGCGCGCCGCTTCCACGGCGGCCTCGGCCACCGTCATGCCCTGCTGCTTCAGCACCACGGCGAACTCGATGATCAGGATGGCGTTCTTGGCGGCGAGGCCCACCAGCGTCAAGAGGCCGATCTGGAAGTAGATGTCCATGTCGATGCCGCGCAGCGTCGTGGCGAGCAGCGCGCCGAAGACCGCCAGGGGCACCGCCAGCAGCACGGCGAAGGGCAGGGCCCACGACTCGTACTGCGCCGCCAGCAGCAGGAACACCACCACCATGCCGAACAGCAGCACGTACGCGGCTTCGGAGCCGGCCTTGACTTCCTGGTAGGTCTGGCCGCTCCACGCGAAGGAGTAGCCCTCGGGCAACTCGGCCGACAACCGCTCCAGCAGCGCGATCGAGTCGCCCGTCGACCGTCCCGCCACGGGCGCGCCGGCGATCTGCACGGCCGGCGATCCGTTGAAGCGCGAAACCATGTTCGGGCCCGACCGGTAGCTGGTCGAAACCAGCGCGGAGAGCGGCACCATCGCGCCGGACTTGGCGCGCACCTGGAACTTGCCGATGTCCTCCGGCGTGGCGCGCGCCCGCGGCTCGGCCTGCAGGTTGACGCGGTAGATGCGGCCGTTCTTGACGAAGTCGTTGACGTACAGCGCCGACAGGTAGGTCTGCATGGCGAGGTAGGCGTCGCCGATCGGCACGCCCATCGCCTGGGCCCGGGCGCGATCGAGCTCCACGTCCACCTGCGGCAGCGCGATGTTCAGGTTGCTCGAGATCCCGGTCGCTTCACCGCTGGCGCGCAGCTTGGCGAGGAACTCGTCGGAGACGCGCGAAAGCTCGCGCACGTCTTCGCTGCCGGTCTGCAGCAACTGGTACTCGAAGCCCACGCGCGTGCCCAATCCGGGCACCGGCGGCGCGTTGAATCCGAGCACCACCCCGTCCGCCTCGCGCGACCAGCGCCGGTTGAAGTCCACGAGCAGCGTGCGCAGGCGCTTCTCCACGGCCACGCGGTCCTCCCACGGCTCGAGGCGCACGAAGGCGGTGAAGGCGTTGGTGCCCGTCACGCTGCCGAGGAGCACGTTCTGCCCCCCCAGCGTGATGACGTGCTCCACGCCAGGCGTCCTCATCAGCTCTTCTTCGACGCGCGCGGCGAGGGCCGCGGTGCGCGGCAGCGACGAGCCCTCCGGCAGCATGCCGCCCACGATGTAGTAGCCCTGGTCCTCCTGCGGGATGAACCCGGTGGGCATGGAGTCGAACAGCTTCCACGTGCCGACGGCGAGGGCGGCGAACAAGGCCACCCCGACGAGGGCATGGCGCAGCAACGCGCGCACGGTCGTCGTGTAGCCCGCGGTGAGCGCGTCGAATCCGCGGTTGAACAAGCCGAAGAAGCCGCCCTTGGCGCCGTGCGAGGGTTTGAGCAGGAGCACGCACAGGGCCGGGCTCAGGGTCAGGGCCACGAAGCCCGAGATCGCCACCGACACGGCGATGGTGATGGCGAACTGCTGGTACATCTGGCCGGTGATGCCTCCGAGGAACGCCACCGGCACGAACACCGCGCCCAGCACGAGCACGATGGCCACCACGGGACCCGTCACCTCGCGCATGGCCTCGATGGTGGCGTCGCGCACCGAGAGCTTCTTCTCGTGCATGAGGCGCTCGACGTTCTCGACCACCACGATGGCGTCGTCCACGACGATGCCGATCGCCAGCACGAGGCCGAACAAGGTCAGCGAGTTGATCGAGAATCCGAGCAACTGCATGCCTGCGAAGGTGCCGACGATGGACACCGGCACGGCGAGCAACGGCACCAGCGTGGCGCGCAGGCTCTGCAGGAAGACGAACACGACCAGCAGCACGAGGACGATGGCCTCGAACAGCGTGTGGACGACCTCCTCCACCGAAGTCTCGATGAAGATCGTCGTGTCGTAGGGCACCGTGTGCTTGACGCCGGCGGGGAAGGCGCGCGCCAATTCGTCGAGCGCGGCGACCATGCCTTCCTTGGTCTCGAGCGCGTTGGCGCCCGAAGCCAGGTACACGATGACCAGCGTGGTCGGCTTGCCGTCGAGGCGCCCGAACAGGTCGTAGCTCTGCGACCCGAGCTCGACGCGGCCCACGTCCCGCACGCGCACGTAGGAACCGTCCGCGTTGGCGCGCAGGACGATCTCGCCGAACTCCTCGGGCTCCTCCAGCCGCCCCTTGGTCACGACGGGCAGGGTCAACTCCGTGTCGCCGGCGCTCGGCTCCTGTCCGACGCGCCCCGCGGCGTACAGGCCGTTCTGCTCGGAGACGGCCGCGCGCACGTCGGCGACCGTCATCCCCTTCTGCGCCAGCTTGTCGGGATCGAGCCAGATCCGCATGGCGTAGTCCTTGGCGCCGAAGCAGAACACGTCGCCGGCCCCGGGCACGCGCTTCAGGCGGTCGACGATGTTGGCGGTCGCGTAGTTGGACAGGAAGATCTCGTCGAAGCGCGGGTCCTCGCTCTGCAGCGCGACCACCATCAGCATGTCGGTCGAGGTCTTCTGCACCGTCACGCCCTGGCGCGTCGCCTCCTGCGGGAGCTTCGGCATGGCCAGGTTGACGCGGTTCTGGATGTCGACCGCGGCCATGTCGAGGTCGGTGCCGATCTCGAAGGTGGCCGTCGTCGTCAGCTGGCCGTCGTTGGTGCACTGCGACGAGTAGTAGAGCAGGTCCTTGGCGCCCGAGAGCTGCTGCTCGATCGGCGCAGCCAGCGCCTGCGAGACCGTCTCGGCGCTCGCGCCGGGATAGACGGCCTTGATGCGCACCGTCGGCGGCGTGATGGAAGGGAACTGGGCGACCGGCAGCGTGTAGATGGCGAGCGCGCCCACCAGCACCACGAGCAGCGACAGCACCGTCGCGAAGATCGGACGGTCGACGAAGAACTTGGAGATCATCGTCCGCGCCTCACTGCTTGCGCGCCGGCTGCGCGGGCGCGGCCTCGACCTCCGCGCCCGGACGGAGGCGCTGCACGCCGTCCGTCACGAGCGTCTCGCCCGCGGCGAGCCCGGCTTCCACGATCCACTCGCCGTCGAGCCACGCGCCGAGGCGCACCGGACGGGCCGCGGCCTTGCCGCCCTCGACCACGTAGACCACCGGGCCCGCGGCCGAGACGACCACGGCGCGCTGCGGTACCGTCAAGCAATCCGGACGCGACATGCCAAGCAGGATCGCCGTCACGAACTGGCCCGGCAGCAGCTTGTCGCCCTTGTTGGCGAGGCGCGCCTGCACCTCGCCCGTGCCGCTGGCCGGGTCGATGGCGACGGCGCGGAAGCTGATCCTGCCCTCCTCGGGGTGGCGCGCGCCGTCGGCGGTCTCGACCGCCACGCGCATCTCGTCCACGCCCGGAACGGCCAACGCGCCGGAGCGCACGCCGGAGCGCCAGCGAAGCAGGTCGTTCTCCGACACGCGGAAGGACACGAGGATCGGATCGGTCTCCTGGACCACGCACAAGAGCGAGTTCTGCCCCGCGTCCACCAGCGCGCCGGGGTCCTTCTCGTTCTTGCCCACCTTGCCGTCGAAGGGCGCCACGAGCCGCGTGTACTCGAGGTCCAGCTGCGCGCGTCGCACCCCCGCCTCGGCGATCTCGACCTGCGCGGAAGCGTTCTTGAGGGCCGAGCGCGCGTCGTCGAGCTCCTTCTGCGCGGCCGCGTCCGCCGCCACGAGCGCGGTCTTGCGCGACACGGCGAGTTCGGCGTCGGCCAGCTTGGCCTGGGCCTGCTCGAGCTGCGCCTGCGCCGAGGAGAGCGCGGCCTCGAACGGACGGCGGTCGATCTCGTGCAGCAACTGGCCCTGCTTGACGGCCTGCCCGGGCAGGTACTCCTGCTTGACCAGCGTGCCCGCCACGCGCGAGCGGATCTCGACCCTGCGGTTCGCCTGGGTCTGGGCCACGATGCGCACCGGGGTCTCGACCACGCGCGGTGCGAGCACCGTGGTCTTGACCGGGGCCTTCTGCGGCGGCGGCGCGGGGACGGGTTCGCCGCAGGCGGCGAACAGCGAGGACAGGGCGAGCAGTGCGGCGCGTGCGTGCGTGGTGGTCATGTCAAATGCGATGGACAAGGGTGCCGTTGCGCTCATGGAGCCTTCGCCGCGACGGCCTCGAACGAACCGCCCAGCGCCAAGTGGAGGTTGATGCGCTGCTGGAACAGCTCCTGGCGCACCTGCAGCAGCCCCTTCGCGGCCGCGGCGTGGTTGGCATGGGCCTGGTCCACGTCGAGGATGCTGGATTCGCCGTCCTTGTAGCGTTCCTCCATGGCGTCGCGCGCGCGCAGCAGCCGAGTCTCGGCCTCGGCCAGTTCGACCTCGCGCGAGCGCAGCACCCTTTCGTTGGCGAGCGCGGTCTCCACCTCCAGGAAGGCCCGTTGCGCGGTCTTGACCCAGCCGGCCAGCGCCTCTCGTTCGGCGGCTTGCGCGATCCGCACCGCGGCCTCGCGCTCGCCTCCGTCGAACAGCGGCCCGAGCAGGTTCGCGCCCAGGTTCCACGCGGCGTTCGCCGGGTCGAACAAGCTGGCGAGGTCGCCACCCGCCTGCCCGCCGCCGGCGGTCAGCGCCAAGCGCGGGAGCTTGGCCGCCTTGGCCGATCCGACGCGACCGAAGGCGGCCGCCACGCGGCGGTCGGCGGCGACCACGTCGGGACGGCGCTCGAGCAGTTCGGAAGGCAGGCCGACCGGCGGCTCGGGGGGCAGCGCGGGCAGGCCGGATGCGGTCTCGATGTCGCTCGAGGGATACCGCCCGAGCAACGCCTCGAGGGAGCGCAGCGACGCGTCGCGCACCCCCTTGCCGGCCTCGACGGACTGGCGCGCGGAAGCCGCCTGGCCCTCGGCCGTGTCGAGGTCGCTGCGCTTGGCCTCGCCCACGTCGTGGCGCGCCTTGACCACGCGCGCCACCCGCTCGCGCTGGGCGAGCAACGCCGAGTCGAGCGCCACTTGCTCCTTGGCGGCGATGGCGAGGAACCAGGCTTGCGCCGTCTTCGCGGCGATCGATTGCCGCGCGAACTCGTAGTCGCACTGCGCCGCCACGGCATCGAGGGCCGCGGCTTGCGCGGCGTTCGACAGGCGCCCCCAGACATCCGCCTCCCACGACACCGACAGTCCGAGATTGAAGCTGCTCGCGGTCCCGCGCGTGTCGCCGCCGCGCTCGAAGCCGCCGACGGCGTCGAGCTTGGGCGACAACGCCGCGTCGGCCTTGCCTGCTTCGGCGGCGGCGCGATCGCGGCGCGCGGCGGCGATGGCGAGGTCGGGATTGTTCCTGCCCGCCTCCGCCACGAGCGCGTCCAAGCGCGCGTCGCCGAAGGTCGAGAGCCAGTCGTCCGCCACGCGCCCCGGATCCTTCGCGTCCTTGTACGACTCGCGCATGTCGAGGGGCGCGCGCTCCTTGGCGGGCGGCGCCGCGTCGGGCGCGCGACACGCGGCCGCGTGGAGGAACGAGGCGAGGGAGGCGAGGAGCAACGGCGCGCGCGTGCGCAGCCCGGCGGATTGGCGGCGGATCATGTCGGAGGGGGCGGAGCCCCGCGCGACGGCGAGGATCGTCCAGACTGTAGCAACCGTCCAAGCGCGACGACCACGCTCGCCGTGCGACGGCGCTGGCGCGCGCCACCGGCGGGGCCTCGCGCATGGCTGGCGCGGCGCGGACGACGCCGAAGCGCACTTGGCCTCGCGCCCGCGCCCGCGCCCGCGCCTGCGCCTGCGCCTGCGCCCACGGACACGGACACGGACGGGCGCGAGGTCGCGCGACTTCAGTTCTTGCCGTCGATCATGTCTCCGAGGCCGAAGGCGCGATCGAGCACGGAGCCTTCCTCGCGACGCGCGCCCTTGGCGGCGCTCGTGATGCGGTCGGCAAGTCGCGACAGGGGCAGCGACTGCAACCACACCTTGCCGGGTCCGGTGAGCTTGGCGTGGAACAGGCCTTCCCCGCCGAACAGCGCGGTCTTGATGCCGCCCACGTATTGGATGTCGTAGTCGACGCTCGGCTGCAGCGCGACGAGGCAACCGGTGTCGACGCTCAGGGATTCGCCCGCCGCGAGATCCAGCGCGTGCACCGTGCCGCCGGCGTGCACGAAGCACAGGCCGTCGCCGGACAAGCGCTGCATGATGAAGCCCTCGCCGCCGAACAAGCCGACGCCGATGCGCTTCTGGAAGGCGATGCCTACCTCGACGCCGCGCGCGGCGCACAGGAAGGAGTCCTTCTGGCACACGAGTTCGCCGCCCAGCGCGCGCAGGTCCATGGGCAGGATCTTGCCCGCGTAGGGCGCGGCGAACGCCACGCGCTGCTTGCCGGCGGCGGCGCGGTTCTGGAACACCGTCATGAACAAGCTCTCGCCCGTCAGCAAGCGCTTGCCGGCGCCGACCAGCTTGTCGAACAAGCCACGCGAGGGTTGCCCGTCGCCGAAGACGGTCTCCATGCCGATTCCCTGGGTCATGTACATCATCGTGCCCGCCTCGGCCACGGCGCACTCGCCCGGGTCGAGCTCGACCTCGACGAACTGCATCTCGGCGCCGTGGATCTCGAAGTCGATCTCGTGCGCGCGGCGCGCGCCGGCGGCGGAACCGGGGGACGACGCGGACGCCAAGGCGGGAGGAGGAGGAGGAGCAGGAGGAACCGCGGCGGCGGAGCGCGAAGTCGCGCGCAGCGCGTCGGCGAACTCGGGCACCTCGCCGATGCGCGTCCATTGCGACATGCCCGCGCGCCAGACGAGGGTTCGCGCGTCGGCGGTGCCGTTGGCGAGTTGGGCGGCGACTTGGGCCGCGGGGACGGGTCCGACCTGATGGCCGCCGAGGGCCATGTACCAAGCGTCGAGTGCCATGATGGCCGCATGATACGCGTGCGATGCCGCGAAATTCAGGTCGACGCGCGGCGCCCCCCCCTGCGAGCACGAGTGGCCGGCGCGCGCCCGAGGCAAGGTAGCCTCCCACATACCACTTTTCGGCGCGACCGCCCCGGGGCGCGCCGGGCGGCGACGACTAGGGTTGCTCGAGCTCCGCGCGCTCGAGCAGCTTGAGCCTGTCGCGCAGCGCCGCCGCGTCCTCGAAGCGCAGCGATTCGGCCGCCCGCAGCATGTCGTCCTTGGTGCGCTCGATCTCGCCGCGCAACCGCGCGGGATCCAGCAGCGTCGGATCGCCCAGCGGCCCGATCGACGAACCCTTGCCGCCCTTGCGTCCCTTGCGCGGCGCTTCCGGCGCGGGCGCCAGTTCGACGTAGTCCATCGAGTACAAGGCTTCGAGGCTGTCGCGCACGGGCTTGATCACCGTCTGCGGCACGATGCCGCGCTCGGCGTTGTATTCGATCTGCTTGGCGCGGCGGCGCGTCATCTCGCCGATGGCGCGCTCCATCGAATCGGTGCCGCGGTCGGCGTACAGGATGACGCGGCCTTGCGCGTTGCGCGCGGCGCGGCCGCAAGTCTGGATCAAGGAGGTGGTCGAGCGCAGGAAGCCCTCCTTGTCCGCGTCGAGGATGCCGACCAGCGCGACCTCGGGCAGGTCGAGGCCCTCGCGCAGCAGGTTGATGCCGACCAGCACGTCGAAGGCGCCGAGGCGCAAGTCGCGCAGGATCGCCGTGCGCTCGATGGCGTCGATCTCGGAGTGCAGGTAGCGCACCTTGACGCCCGCCTCGGCGTAGTAGTTCGTCAGCTCCTCCGCCATGCGCTTGGTGAGGACCGTCGCCAACGTGCGCCAGCCCGCCTTGGTGGTGGCGCGGATCTCGTGCAGCAGGTCGTCGACCTGCGTCTTCGCCGGGCGCACCTCGAGCAGCGGATCGAGCAGCCCGGTGGGACGCACGATCTGCTCGGCGATGCGCCCGCCCGAGTGCCTCAGCTCGTACGCGGCGGGCGTCGCCGACACGTGCACGACGCGGCGCGCGAGCCCCTCCCACTCCTCGAAGCGCAGAGGCCGGTTGTCCAGCGCGCTCGGCAGGCGGAAGCCGTGCTGCACGAGCGTCTCCTTGCGCGAGCGGTCGCCGTGGTACATCCCGCCCACCTGCGGGATGGTCACGTGGCTCTCGTCGACGAACACGACCCATTCGTCGGGGAAGTAGTGCAGCAGCGTGAACGGACTCTCGCCCGGCGCGCGCCCGTCCATCCAGCGCGAGTAGTTCTCGATGCCCGGACAGACGCCGGTCTGCTTGAGCATCTCGATGTCGTGGCGCGTGCGCTGCTCGATGCGCTGCGCCTCGAGCAGCAGGTTGCGCTCCTTGAACCACTGGACCCGCTCCCTCATCTCGGCTTCGATGCCGATCACCGCCTTCTGCAGGCGGTCGCCCGGGGCCACGTAGTGGTTGGCGGGGTAGAGCGTGGTCGAAGCCATGTCGGCCAGCACCTCGCCGCGCAGCGGATCGACGACCACGAGCGAGTCGATCTCGTCGCCGAAGAGCTCGATGCGCACCACGGCATCCTCCTCGTAGGAAGGGAACACCTCGATCACGTCTCCGCGCGCGCGGAAGGTGCCGCGCCGGAAGTCGGCGCCGGCGCGCGCGTACTGCATGCGGGTCAAGGTGCGCAACAGCTCGTCGCGCTCGATCGAGCGGCCCTTGGCGAGCGGCAGCGCCATCGTCTCGTAGTTGTCGGGCGAGCCGAGTCCGTAGATGCACGAGACCGAGGCCACGATCAGCACGTCGCGCCGCTCGAGCAGCGAACGAGTGGCGCTGTTCCTCAGGCGTTCGATGTTCTCGTTGCGCGAAGCGTCCTTCTCGATGAAGGTGTCGCTCGAGGGCACGTACGCCTCGGGCTGGTAGTAGTCGTAGTAGCTGACGAAGTACTCGACCGCGTTCTTCGGGAAGAGGTCCTTGAACTCGGCGTAGAGCTGCGCGGCCAGCGTCTTGTTGGGCGACAGCACGAGCGTGGGCCGGTTCACCTGCTCGATGACCGCCGCCATGGTGAAGGTCTTGCCCGACCCCGTGATGCCGAGCAGCGTCTGGTGCGGCGCCCCCGCGAGCAGCCCGCGCGACAGGGTCTCGATGGCCTTGGGCTGGTCCCCCATCGGGCTGTACGGGCAGACCAGCTCGAAGCGACCCGCCTCGGGTGTGGCGCGGTTGGTCCTCTTGGCGGCGGGGGCGTCCATGGCGCGGGATCGTAAGCGCCTCCGCCGGCGCTTTCCCTCGGGATTCAGGCCGCTCGCAACCACCCCGTTGCAACCACTTTGGGTCGACCGTACGGTCGGGATCGTTCCAGCAGCCCCCTGGACCCGACCCGACCGCGACCGCCCATGCAACACCGCCTCGGCCGCTGCGACGCCTGCCGCGCCTCGTACGAGATCCCCGCCAGCTACCTGCCGCGCTTCGCCCGTTGCCGCCTGTGCCGCGGCATGGTGCGCATCGGCCGCGCGGGTGGCGAAGAACCTTGGCGCCCGATGCCGCGGCGCCCCGCGGCCGCCGTGCTGCCCGCGCCCACCGAGGAAGGAGCGCGCGAAGCGACGCCCGCGCGGTTCGCGCCGGCGCTCGAGCGCGAGTCCCTCCCGCCGCGCGTGGCCGCCGCGACCTTGGCGCCGCTCACTGGCGAACTCGCTTTCGACGAGCCCTCGGCCGCGACGGCGTGGGCCTCGGCGGACGCGCTCGATGGAGCCTTGGCTGCGCGAGCGAGCGGCGACGAGGCGTTCGATTCGTCCGGGGCGATCCGGCGGGACGAACGTCGCGTGGCGCTCGACTTCGGCGCGGGCCTCGGCTGAACGAGGCCCGGGATCATCGAGGCCCGGAACCATCTAGGCCAGTAGCCATCGATGCCAGTGGCCATCTTGGCACGGAGCTGTCGAGGCCCGTGGTTGACCACGCCCGGCGCCGCGGGGCGCGCGGACATCGCCTGCGCGCCTCGGCACCACGGCAAGAGGCGCCCCGCTAGCGCTTCGTCGTCGCCGCCGCGCCGATGCGTCGGGGGTCGTGCGCCGCGCTCGGCATGGCGCCGGGAGCCTCGAGGTGGATGGCGCCGACGAGCGCGAGATGGCCGGCAGCCGGCCTGAGCTCGTGGCCGTGCGTCGTGCGCAAGGCCTCGAGCAAGGCGGGATCGAAGCCCTGTTCGTGCAGCGTGTGGCTGGGCGCGTGCTGCTGGTGCAGGCGCGGTGCGGCGATGGCGTCCTCCAGCGGAACTCCGCACTCGAGGACGCGCACGAGCACCTGCAACACCGCGACCGGGATGCGCGGACCTCCGGGCGCCCCGGCGACGAACGTGTTGGCGTTGCCGCCCTGGCGCACGATCGTCGGCGTCATGGAGGACAACGGCCGGCGTCCGGGCCGGATCGTGTTCTTGTCCGATCCTGCCAGTCCGTAGCCGTTGACGCTGCCCGTCGCGAGCGTGAAGTCGTCGAGTTCGTCGTTGAGCAGGAAGCCGGCGCCCTCGACGAGGATCCCGCTGCCGAAGCTCGAATTGAGCGTGGTCGTCAGGCTCGCGGCGCCGCCGGCGCGATCGAGCACGCAGATGTGCGTCGTCTCCTCGCCCTCCAACGGGGCGAGCGCGCTCGCTTCGAGCGCGGGGTCCGCGCGCGGTCCGATGGCCACGCGCCGGGCGGCGAGGCGCGCGGGTTGCAGCAGCTCGTCCACGGGCACGCCCGCGGCGGGATCGCCGAAGTGGCGCGCGCGCTCGGCGTACGCGCTGCGTGTCGCCTCGATGAAGCGGTGCCACCACAAGGCGTCGGGCGCGGCTTCGGGCGGCGTGAAGCCCTCGAGCACGCCGAGCACGTGCAGCAGCACGAAGCCTCCGGCCGAAGGCGGCGGAGCGGTGATGATCTCGTGGCCGCGGTGCCAGCCGACCAGCGGCTCGCGCCGCTCGACGCGGTACGCCTCGAAGTCCGCGGGGGCGAGCCAGTCGCGGCCGTCGGGCGCGATGCAGCCGCCCTTCTCCGGCGCGGCGCAGGGAGTGCGCGCCAACTCGGCGCGCACCAACTCGCGCGTCTCGCCGGAGTAGAAGTCCGCGGGTCCGCGCGCGGCGAGCCGCTCCAGCGTGCGGGCGAGGTCCGGCTGCACCAGGCGCGCGCCCTGCGCGAGCGGCGCGCCGCCCGGGCAATACACGGCGCGCGCGGCCGCGTTGAATTTGTCAAAATTATTTGACGAAGCCAAGTCGCGCGCCAGGTCGGCGTCGACCGCGAAGCCGTCGCGCGCCAAGGCGATCGCGGGCTCGACCAGCTCCGCGAAGGTGAAGCGCCCCGAACCCGCCGCGCTCCACAGGGCGTGCAGGCCCGCGGGCGAGCCCGGCACGCCGACCGCGGTGGGACCGCGCGCGCCGCGCTCGGGCCCGAAGCGCGCCTGCGCATCGGAGTGGGCGTCGGGCGGCGTGAAGCGCTCGAGCACGGAGAGCCCGTCGTGGGGGGCGAGGGGGGGCTCGCTGTCCACGGCACCGGCGCGGGGGGCGGGCCAGCTCGACTCGCGCGGGCGCGCGGGCGCGCGGCACGCGGCGAGGGCCAGCAGCTGGG
>JBKDQQ010000130.1:0-39559 GCA_046341775.1 Planctomycetia bacterium | reverse complement strand
CTCCATTTGACAGACGCCGGCGAAGCTCGTCGTCAGCAGGCTGTTGTCGTAGGGATGCGGACCGGCGCCGATGATGCCCTGCGCGCCGGCGCATTCGTCGGAGTCGACCGAGGCGCCCGTCTCCTGCACGAGCAACTGCGCCGTGTAGCCGCTCGTGGCGGCTTGGAACGACGCGGCCGCGATGTAGTACCGCGCACCGGCGACCGCGTTGAAGGAGATCACCGACTGCAAGCCGCAGGAGTCGTCGTTCTGGGCCAAGGCCGGCGCGCCTTGCACGGGGCACGCGCCGCCGTTCCAGGGATAGGCGAAGAGCAGCGTGTCGGCCGGCGTGCTGCCGCACAGGCCCATGAACACCGTGCCGTCGACGGTGGCGGTCCACGCGAACCACACGTCGCGGTTGTAGAGCTCGGTCGTCGCCAAGGTGGAGTTGACGAAGAACGAGCCGCTGCCGGCGATCGGGGCCGCCGCGGCGGCTCCGGCGCACGAGTCGCTGCCTCCGAGGAGGTTGGACACGAGTTGCTCGGGCGTCGGCGGCCCGGAGGGCGGCGCGAGCTTGGGGAGCTTGGGGCTGTCGAAGGTCTGCGCGCCCGCGGGGAGGACGAGGGATGCGGCGGCGAGCAGCGAGAGCAGGATGTGTGTGCGCATGGAAGTCGTTCCGGGGTGCGCCGCGAGCAGAGGGGGCCCGGCCGCGCGACGCCCGTGGCCTCGGGCGAAGCGCGCGCGGCCCACCGGGGCCTGTGGCGGCGCTTCATCCCCGTGGACAGGAACCGGTGCCGCCCCCCTTGGAGGAATCCGGGGGAAATCCGCGCGCGACGCCTACCGGCCCGCGGGGCCTTCCCACAGCCGCACGGTCCGGTCGATCGAGCTGGAAGCCAAGGTGCGGCCATCCGGCGAGAAGGCCAGGGCCAGCACGATGTCTCCGTGCCCCGCCAAGTTGAGCAGCGCCCCCCCGTCCGCGGCGTCCCAGACGCGGATCAGTTGGTCGCTGGCGCTGGCGATGCGCATGCCATCGCTGGTGCGCGCGAGGCGCACTCGTCCACCGTGGGCGAACGGGCTGCGCCACGCCACCGCGGCGAGGCCCGCGGCGTCGGCGGGCGCGTCCGGATCGACCAGCGCGATCTGCCCATCGACGAAGCCGACGGCGACCAGGCGATCGGCGCGGCACACGGCGAGGTCGTGCACCCGCCCCGTCACGCGCAGGCGGCGCGGCGCGCCAAGGCGCGGCCCCGCGGACGTGCGTTCGATCGGCGCGAGGAAGATGCCTTCGTCGGTGTGGGTGACGAGTTCGCTTCCATCGTCCCGCAGGCGCAAGCACGGCCGCTCGCTGGTCTTGCCGGGCAGATCCAACTCCTGCAGCACAGAACCGTCGCGCGCCATGACGGTCGTGCGCGAGGAACCCAGCGCGCGCCACGCCAGCGCCTCGCCGCCGGGCAGGCCGACCACGCTGCAGGGCGCGATCTTCTCGAACGACACGCTGCGCGCCTCGCTTGCGCCAAGGAAGGCGATGCCGCCGCCGCCCGACTTCCACCAGGCCGCCACCGCGCCGCCACGGCCGTCGTCCGCCACGTCGGCGACGATGGCCTCGGGGCTGGCCTCGTCGACCACGAGCTCGGCGGAAAGGCGCATGCTGGCGAGGTCCCACAAGGCGACGCGGCCGTCCGGCGCGGGCTTCTCCCCCGCGCAACTCGCCAACGTCCCGTCGGCGAGGAACGCGACGCCGTACACCCACGCGTCGTGGCCGCGCAGCAACGGATCGCGCACCGACGCGTCGATCGGCCACAGCCGCACATGGTTGTCGTTGCCCACCGCGGCGATGCGGTTGCCGTCTGCGTCCAGCGCCAGACCGCGCACGGTGCGTTCGCTGCCCACCGCGCCGCCGAGTCGCGCGCCCGTGTCCGCGTCCCACAACCAGATGGCGCAGTCGGCGCCGCCGGTGAAGAACGTGCCGGCGCGCGGGCCGGATTCGATGGCCTTCACGTTGCCCGCGTGCGCTTCGATCGCGCCCAGCTCGGCGCCGTTCGCGCCGTCGAAGCGCCGCACGAGCCCGTCGAAGGTGCCCACCAGCACGATCGGGCGGCCGCTCGCGTCGACGCAGGCGCCGAGGCAATCGACGCGATCGCCTTCGAGGTCGAGTTCGATCGCCGCTCCGTCCGCGAGCCGCAGGCGGCAGCTCGTGTCGGTGGCGACCGCGGACACCAGCCCTCCGCCGGCGGGCAGGAACTCCACCAGGCCTTCGGCGGGGAAGGGTCGACCCGCGCGGGCCTCGTCCTCGAAGAGCACGGACCCGTCGCGCGCGTCCAGCACGACCAACGCGCCATCGACGCCGGCGCAGGCGAGCCGCGTGCCATCCGGGGACCATGCGACGCGCGTGTGCGGCGCGAGGCCGGTGCGCAGCGTGCGCACGGCGGCCCCGTCGACCACGCGCCGCACGACGAGTCCGTCCGAGGCTTCGTCGGCCACGATGAACTCGTCGCCATCGGGCGACAGGGCGAGGTCGCGCAGCAAGCCGCGCGAAGTCCACAGCGTGCGCAAGCCGCCGCCCACCGCGTCGAGCAGGCGCACGTCGCCCGTGCCGTTGTCGGCGACGAGCACGCGGCCGCGGGCCGCGCGCACGACGGTGGTCAGGGTGCCGGACGGCAGCGAGAGCGACTCGCTCCAGGCGCGCGCCCGCAGGTAGTCCCACTCCCACCCGCGACGCGCGGGCTCCGCCGCCTCGAGCGCCGCGCGCGCGTCGACGATGCTGCCGGCGCGCAACGAAGCCTCGGCGAAGCCGATGGTGCGCCGGTAGTCGCCGCGCGAGCGCTCCTCGAGCAGCGACGCCAGCGAGTCGCCGCGCTGGTCGGCGGTGCGCCACAGGGTCGCGGTCCACGACAGGAGCGCCGCCAAGGCGACGAAGGCGACGGTGGTGGCCGCGAGGAACCCGCGATAGCGCCGCGCGAAGCGCACGGCGAGTTCGCGGCGCGTCACCGGGCGCGCGCGCGTGGGCAGGCCGTCGACCAGCCGCTCGAGGTCCTCCTTCAACTCGCGCGCGCTCTGGTAGCGGCGCTCGGGTTCCTTCTCGAGCAGCTTGGCGACGACCGTCTCCACATCCCCCACGAGCATGGTGTCGAGCCGTCCGAGCGGCAGCGGCACCTCGTCGCGCACGATGGCGGCGGCTTGCACGAGGTTGCGGCCGCCGACCTCGCACGGCATGCGCCCCGACAAGGCCTCGTAGAGCATCACGCCGATCGAGTACAGGTCGCTGCGCTCGTCGACCTTGCCCGTGCCGTCGAACTGCTCCGGCGGCATGTACGGCACGGTGCCGACGAGGTCGCCCGCCGCGCTCTTCAAGCTCGTGGCTCGCCCGACATGGTCGTGCTCGTCGCCCTCGTTCCGGCCTTCAGCGAGCGCCGCCACGCCGAAGTCGACGATCTTCGGCCGACCGTCGGCCGACACGAGCACGTTGCCCGGCTTCAAGTCGCGATGCAGCACGCCGCAAGCATGCGCGTGCGCCAACGCCTCGACGACCTGCGTGAACAGCCGCACGACGCCGCGCCAACCGAGGTCCTGCGTGCGCACGTGCGCGGTCAAGGACCTCCCCGCGACCAGCTCCATCACGAAGTACGGCCGCGCCGGCGTGGTGCTGGCGTCCGTGCCCGAGTCGTAGATGCGCGCGATGCCCGGGTGCTCGAGGCGTCCAAGGATGCGCACCTCGCGCCGGAAGCGCGCCAAGGCCTTGGGGTCCCACGCTCCGCTCGAAAGGACCTTGATGGCGACCAGCCGGTCCGTGCCCGGTTGGCGCGCGCGCAAGACGATGCCGCTGGCGCCCTCGCCCACGATGTCGAGCACCTCGTACTCGCCGAGCCGCTCGGGGACGGCGGCGGGCTCCTCGAGGCCGTCGAGCAACCCGCCCACGTCGGCGAAGGTGCGCACCGAAGGCGTGCCCGCGCGGTCGTGGCGCAGGAGCTCCGCCAGTTCAGTGCGCAGATCCGCGTCCTCCAGGCGCTCGAGGAAGGCCTGCTGCCCCGCCTGGTCCAGGTCGCGGGCCGCATGGAACAGCTCGTCGAGCAGCGCGAAGCGCGCCAGGGGATCGGTGGAGGGGGGCACGCCACCTTCCACAGGATCAGCTCCCTTTGGCCTTGGCGAATTCCGGGAAATCCCGCGCGAGGGCCGAAACGACGCGCCTCACGCCTCCAACTCCCGCGCCAACCACGCCTTGGCCATGCGCCAATCGGACTCGACGGTGCTCAAGGACATGCCCAGCGACTCGGCCACCTCGGCGTTCGACATGCCGCCGAAGATGCGCGCCTCGACCACCTTGGCCTTGCGCGGATCGAGCGCCTCGAGCTTCTTCAGCGCCGCGTCCACGTCCAGCACGCTCTCCAAGTCGATCTCGCTGGCCTCGAGCAGGTCGGCCTGTTCTCCCCCGGCGCGCGGGCGCCCGCCGCCGCGCTTCTCGGTGTTGCGCGCCTCGGCGTGGTTGATGAGGATCTGGCGCATCGCCGTCGCCGCGACCGCGAGGAACCGCGGCCGATCGTGGAGGATGGCCGGATCGGCGCGCGTCAGGCGCAAGAACGCCTCGTTGACGAGCGCCGTCGCCTGCAGCGTGTGGCCGGGCTTCTGCCCGCGCATGCAGGCGCGCGCCAGTGCTTGCAGTTCGCCGTAGGCGGCTTGCGTGATGCGGGCCAGGTCGTCCATGGGATTCCTTCACTCGGGTGTCGCCACCCCGTTCGCCGGGAGTCCCGGGCGGCGCGGAACACGCTCGCCGGGGCGCGCGCCAGACCGCTGGGTCGATCGGTCGTGTGGCATCCTCCGCAGGCGCGCGGCGAACTTCAACCTCGCGAGGTCGTGCGCTTCGACGATCAGCGGGCGCAAGCGCTCCCACGACGCGACGCTCGGCGCGAGGATCTGCACCCAACCCATCCAAGCGTAGACGGGATGCGGCGCGAGCGCGTCGAGGGCCGCGTGATCGTGGCCGGTGGCGACCACGCCACCCTTGCCCGGACGCGCTGGCCGCGGCCCGAAGAGCGCGGCGTAGGTCTCCGTCGGCACGCCGATCGACACCCGGAACACGCCCTCGCGGTCCAACGCGGAAGCGCGGTCGTGGGCGCCGTCCTTGTCCTTGATCGTGCAGAAGTACACCCCGTGCGGGAGGACGCGACCGGGGTTCACGAAGTACGCCGTCTCGCCCCAACTGCGGCGCGCCACCACGCCCTCGAGCGCGGAGCAGAACGTCTCGATGCGAGTCCTGGCGTCCATGGGGATCGAGGTGCTTGCAGGTGCGCGCGCCGTGCTGCGCTGGGGCGCCCGCGGCTGTGATTGGAACATCGTACACCCGAACGCGAAGGCGCGCCGACCGCGCCAGGGCTCTGGCGCTTCGACCCGCAAGCGCCAAGGTGCTGCTTGCTTGCGCCCGCGCGATTCACTATCTCCATGCTTGGATGGGACACCATGAGGTAGACGACGCTGAGTTGGAATTGGTGCGCGGATTGCGTGCGCGCCACAACCCCAGCGTCGCCACCTTCCTCGAGCGATACCGGCCCTTGCTGTTGCATTGCATCGGCAGCTTCGAGCAGGACCACTCGACGCGCGACGATCTGTTCCAGGATGTCGTGCTGCATGTCTTCGACCGGCTCGACGCCGACGCCTTCGACCCGACCAAGGGCAGCTTCGGCACCTGGCTGTACCGCGTGGCGTGGTGCCGCGTGGTCGACCTGCGGCGACGCGAGAGCGGCGGGCGCAAGGTGCGCCTGACGATGACGGGCGACCAGATCCCCGAACGCGCCGACCAGGCCCCCGGCCCGAGCGACACGGCCAGCACGGACGAGGTCGGCCAACTCGTGCGACGCGGCTTGGCGCACCTCGACCCGGAGGACCGCGTGCTGCTCGTCTTGCGCTTCGTCGAGGGACGGACGATGGAGGAGATCGCCAGCCGAACCGGGCTTTCCTTGGAACAGGCGAAATACCGAGTGAAACGCGCCTCCACGGCACTTCGGCGGGTGCTGGTCAACGACTTGGCGGTGGAAGAGGCGGAGGCATGAACGGCGCAACCGACCAGGGCGGCGGTTTTTCACCGTTTTCTGCCCCGCGCGGGGGTCAGGGACCGGAATCTGCGCATTCCATGAAGCAGGAAAACCAACCGCTCCGCTTCGGGCCCGGCGACCTCGACGGCGAGCACAGACTCGACGGCGGGGACAGACTCGGCGACGAAGACAGACTCGGCGGCGAAGAAAGGGCCCTCCAGGCGCTGCTGTCGTTCGACAAGCAGCCGCCCCCCACGCTGGAGGCCATGCGGCGCGACCCCCACCGCGCCCAAGCCTTGGACCGTCTCGAGTCCGCCGACCGCTGGCTGCGCGACCAGGCGCTGGCCGCGGGAGCCCCCTCCGAGTGCCCCACCGCCGAGGAGCTCTACAGCTTCGGCGCCGGACCCGGAGCGGAGCAGTGGTCCGCGCCGCTCGCCATCGAGCGGCGCGCCGCGATCGACAAGCACCTGGCCGTGTGCCTGCCGTGCGAGTCGTTCGTCGCCACGCTGCAAGTCGCGCCGCCCTCGCCGCTCGTGCTCGAGGAAGGCGTCGACGAGCCGGAGGCGGACGAAGCCCATGGCCGCACACCCGCCCTCGAGCGCTCCGCCGCCGCGGCTCCGCGCCCGAGCGGGCGCATCCTGCGGCCGGCGCGCTGGTTGGTCGCCGTCGCGGCGGCCTCGCTCGTGGTGTTCTTGGGCGTGCGCCTCGGCCAACGCGAAACGACCGCCGCGGACGGCGGAACTTCGTGGGTCGAGACGATGCGCGGCGGGGTGGCGACCGGCGAGGCCTTCGCCAGCCTGTCCCCGCGCGGCAAGGTCCTCGCCGTGGACGACTCGACGCACGCGAGCGATCCGGAGCTCTCGCGCTGGTCCTTCGAAGCCAGCGTGCGCGAAGGCGCCAAGGCGTACGAGTTCCGCGTCGGCTCCGTCGAAGGCGTGGGCCTCAAGGCCAAGACGACCGAGTTGCAGCCCAAGGTCGCGCCGGCGGAGCCGCGCGTCGACGCGCAGCGCGCTTGGTTCGCCAAGCCCTGCGTGCTCGAGTGGACTTGGCAGCCGCTGTCCGGCGTGGTGTCGGGCGCGCCCGTGACTTCCACCGTGGCGGTCGTCGAGGACGCCGCGCTCGTGCGCGAGCTGCTGCAGCTCGCCAGCCGCGAGGAGCGCGCCAAGCTGCTGCACAAGCGCGGCTTCCACGCGCAAGCGGTGGCGCAGTTGCGCGCCCTCTTGCCGCAAGCCTCGGCCAAGGAGCGCGCGAGGCTCGAAGGCATGATCAAGGAGCTGCTCGGGCGGTGAACCACGGGTGGCGGGCGCTGGTCGGGGCATGGCTCCTGACGGGCCTCTCTAGCACCGCGTTCGCCCAGGATTGCCCGCAAGCCATGGCGGAGGCGCGGGCGCTCGCCGAGCGGTTGCTGGAACCGGACGCGGCGTCGCTCGACCCGGACGCGCGCGGCGCACGCGACCTGCAGGCGCTCGCCGAGTTGGAACTGCTCCTGCCGCGATTGGCTGGTTGCGGCGATGGCGACTACGCCGCGCTGCATGCGCGCTGGTCGGGTTGGAGCGTCGAGCAACGCGCGCGCTTCCGCGAGGGCTTGCACCGGCTGCCGCGCCCCGACGACCTCGATCGCGCGCGCTCGAGCGTGACGGAGATCGGCGCGCTGGCGAAGCGGCTCGACGACGAGCTGGCGCTGCTCGCGCCGCACGCCGAGGCCGATCCGCTGGTCGAGCCGCTCGCCGCGTTGCGCGCGCCGCTCCTGGGCTTGCGCGCGCAGCTGCACATGGCGCGGGGAAGATTGCTGTCGGGCGTGGCGCGACTCGACTCGTGGTCGCGCGCGGCGTCGGACGCCGAGGAGGCGGCCGCGCTGTGGCGGGCGCTCGGCTCCTCCTACATGCGCGTCTTCGCGCAGTCCGTGCAAGCCGAGGCGGAGGAGCTGCACGGCGACCGCGAAGCGGCCGAATCGCTGTGGCGCGAGGTGCACCGCGGCGTCGCGCGCCTCCCCGAGGAACGCTGGCCGGACTCGTGGGAAGCCACCGAGCTGCGCGCGCGTTCGCTGGTCGAGCTGGCCGATCTGCTGCAGCAGCAGGGCTTGCTCGAGGAGGTGCACGACGCGCTGTGGTCGGAAGCAGCGTGGGTGGACGACGTGCTCGTGAAGCTGGAGCAGCGCCTGCGCCTCGAGGCGGCGGACTCCTGGTGGCTCGCCTCCGACAGCCTGTGGCGGGTGCATTCGTCGCTGGCTTGGCTGGACTTGAGCCGCGACGACCACCGCGCGGCCCTCGAGCGCCTCGACCGCAACCGCGCGTGGATAGACGAGCTGTGGACCGGCGTGCGCGACCTGCCGAAGACGCTGGATCCGGCGCTGCCGATCGTCCCCGTGCGCGCCATCGAGAACAAGTGGAAGCTCCTCAAGGCCTCGACCCTCGCGCGCGCGGGACGACACGAGGAAGCCAAGCTCCTCTACGACCAGTTGGAGCTCGACGACCGCGAGGCCAAGCTCGGCAAGGCCGAGTCGCTGCTGGCGGTCTCGCGCCGCGGGGACGCCGACGCGCGCCAGCAACTGGCGCTGGCGCTGGTGCTCGCGCGCGAAGTCGCCGCGGGCGAGCACGAGCCCGAATTGCTGGCGGCGCAGGCCTCCGTCGTGGGACGCTTGCACTTGGAACGCGCCCTGTCGCCGGACTTCGATCGCCGGCAGGAGCTGGCCTTGGCCGTCGCCTTCCTCGGCGATGCGCTGCGACTCGGGTTGGACGCGGCGGGACGCCGCGAAGCGGGTCTCGGCGAACTCGTCGGCGTAGAGACCGTCGCGGCCTTGGCGCGCGCGCAGTTGGAATCCGGCGAGCCGCTCGCCGCCGCCGCCACGCTCGCCACGTGGCAGGCGCGCGACCTGCGCGTCGGCGCGGAAGTCGTCGACGAAGCGGAGCTGCTGCGACTCGCGGCCGGGCTGGAGGGCGGGTTGCTGGTGCTGGGATGCGGCGCCGACACCTTCGTCGCCGTGCATGTGGCGCGCGACGGACGCGCCAGCGGGGCGAACCGCATCGTCAAGCGCGAACAACTGAGGAGGCTGGTCGAGGACCAATTGCTGGGCGCGATCGCGCGCGACGACCTCGCCGCCGCGCGCCTCGAAGCCACCGAACTGGGACGCGAGCTGGGGCTCTTGGACGGCATCGAGACGCTGCACGAAGGCGGCGCGGGCGGCCGATTGCTCGTCTTGGCGCACGGACTGCTCGAACGCGTGCCGTGGACGCTCGTGCCGCCCTTCGTGGACGCGCAGGGAGCGCCTCGGCACGACCCGCTCGTCCTGCCCGGAGCGACTCGCGCGACGAGCGAATGGACCGGCGCGGGCGGTTGGCGCCTGCTAGGACGCCCCACCGACGCGCAGGGCCGGCCGCTCCTGCGCTCGGGCGACGACGAGCTGGTCGAGTTGGAACGCATCCATCGCGTCTGGGCCCGCGACCTCGATGAGCGCACCTTGGCGGATGCGCTGCGCACCACGGCGCCCGCGTGCCTGCACATCGTGACGCACCTCGGCTTCGCCGCGACCGAAGGCGGAGCGCGCAAGGAGCCGCGCCTAGCCTCGACGCGCGGCGGCCACATCGAGCTGCGCGCGATGGAGGAACTGCTGGCGCGCATCCACGCGGAGCCGCGCTCCTACACGGCGCCGCAGCTCGTCGTGCTCGCGACATGCAGTTCCGCCGAAGGACACGCCATCGAGGGGCGCGCGCAGCGCAGCTTGGCCAACGCCTTCCTCGCGCATGGCGCAGGCGTCGTGGTGGCGACCCTCTGGCCGGTGCGCGACGCCGCGGCGCGCAGTTGGTCGCGCCACTTCCACGCCGCCATCGAGGCTGGCGCGACGCCCGCGGCCGCCGGGGCCAAGGCCGTGGCGGAACTGCGGAGCGAAGGGCATCCAGCCTCCGACTGGGCGGCCTTCCGCGTGATGGGCCGCCGCTGAGCGTGGCCGCGCGGGGCGTGGCCGCGGGGCGAGGCCGTGCGTCCGCGCCGAGACCGGGCCGGAATTCCCTTCCACCACTCAAGCCGGCCTGCGGGCCGGGACGAAACAGGGTCGTGCCGCCGCGTTCTCCCGCGCGCGGCGGAAAGCCGACCCTCATGCTCAACGCCTTGTGCGCGGTGGCCCTCGCGGCCACCTGCTCCCTCGACTCGCATCTCGCCCGGGTGGAAGCCTCCACGGGCGCGAGCGCCGCACTCGCCGTCGCGGCGAGCCCGACGAGCTTCGAAGCGCACAACTTCGGCCTCGTGCCGCAGGTGCTGCAGTTCCGCTGCGGCGCCGCCGCGCAGATCCGCGTGCTGGGTCCCGGCGCCAGCCTGCGCTACGCCTTCCCGCGCCAGCAACTCGCGGGCGTGGTGCTCGAAGTCCATGCGCTCGAGGCGGGACGCTTCGCCTCGCGCGCCTCGATCGACTTGCAGCGGCTCTCGCGCGGTGGAGCCGAAGCCGCGTGGATCCTCGAGGGTTCGAACGACGCGTGGCTCCAGTACGGGGACGCGATCCACGCGCACGACGCCTCCGTCGGCGAGCCCAAGCACGTGCCGGTCCCGCCGCCGCAGCCGCGGCCCGTCGAGCAGCGCCCCGTGCGTCCGACGACGAGGCCCCGCCCCTTCTGAGGGCGGCACGACATCGACCATCCCGTCGCGTGGACGAACGCGGCGGGAGGACTAGAGAGAGAGACTGGAGAGAGAGCGAGGAGCCGGCTGATGAAGCCGGCTCCGAGCGTTGGCGGGCCCGCTCAGCGTTCGCTGGTCGTCTCGCGCAACTTGCTGGTCGGTTGCCACAAGCGCGCGGCGTCGTCGCGCGCGACGGGCAGTTCGCGCCGGCGCGTGCGGGCGAGCTCGAGGTCGACTTCGACCACGCGCAGTTCCCCGTGCCCGCGGGACTCGTGCAGCACTTCGCCGTCGGGGTCCACCAGCAGGCACTCGCCGCCGTATTCGACGACCTTGCCGCCGAGCGTCGCTTGTCCGACGCGGTTGACGCACGCCACGAAGCCTTGCAGCTCCACCGCGCGGCCGACGCAGAGCGCGCGCAGGTGCTTCGTGCGCGGCAGCCCCCATTGCGCCACGACGCACAAGAGCTCGGCGCCGTCGCGCCACGCGCCGCGCGCCACCTCGGGGAAGCGCAGGTCGTAGCAGATGGCGGCGCCGAGGCGCGTCGCGCCGCAGTCGGCGGCGCGTCCGGGCTCCTCGCCGCGTTCGAAGGCGAGCGGCTCGCCCGTCAGGCGGAACAGGTGCGCCTTGTCGCACAAGAGGTGCATCCCGTGCGCACCGGCGAGGTGCGCGCGATTGCGCGGCGCGCGGCGACCACCGGCCAAGGTGGACCCCACGAAGGCGACGCCGAGAGCCGCGGCGTGCGCATGCACCTCGGCTAGGCGACGCTCGTCGTCGCGCGCGCGGGCGGCGATGGACTCCGCGTCGCCAGCGAAGCTGCTGATCCACAGTTCGGGCAGCACGAGCAGGTCGACGCCCTCCTCCAGGCAGGCTTCAAGGTCGCGCTCGACCACGGCCAGGTTGCGCGCGGGATCGTCGGAGACGTCGAAGGGGTGCAGGGCGATGCGCATGGCGAGATGGTAGTGCGACCACCGCCATCCGGAGAGAAAGGACGATCAAGGACGCGTGCGACGCGCGCAAGGACGCCGGCCGGCGAGGGCGCGCCGCGCGGCGTTGCTTCCGCGTCGGCGAGGCGCATGATGGCGCCATGAAGTCGCGGACGGAGGACATGGCGCAGCCGGGGCCGGCGCCCGCCGCGCCGCGCCTGCGCTGCCCGGCCTGCACGCGCCCGCTCGAGGGACGCGCCTGCCGCGCCTGCGCCGTCGAGCATCCCGGCGACGCGGAGCTCGTCGACCTGCGGCGCGACCGCGCGCCCGTGGAGCCGCGGCCGCTGCGCGCCGGAGCGCTCGATCCCTTCTTCGCCGCCACCGCCGCCGGCGTCGGCCATCGGGCGGCCTTCGAGCAGTTGCTGTTGTCGTTGGACGACCTCGACAACCAACGCTTGATGCAACTGGTGCGCGAGGCGCGCGGAGCCTGGCACCCGTTGCTGCACGAGTTGCGCGGCGCGGCCTTGTTCCTCGGCAACGCCTTCTCCGGCACGATCACGGCGCTGGCGAACAACGGCTTCCATGTGACGGTGCTCGATTCGTGCCCCGAGCGCGTGCGCTTCGCCGTGCGCCGCGCCGCCGAGAACTCGCCGGGCCGCGTGCGCGGCGTCGTGGCCGGCGACGCGGCCCGACTGCCCTTCGACGACGCGAGCTTCGCGCTGGTCGTGCAGGAGGACGGCCTCCCGGGCGCGAACGGGATCCACGCGCACCGCATCGACGAGGCGCTGCGCGTCGCGGCGGAGGAATGCGTGCTGACCGCCGACAACCGCCTCGCCTACAAGAAGAACCTCGGGCGCCGCGGCGAGTTCGTGCGCTTGTCGCCGACCGCGTGGCTGGCGAGCGCCGTGCGGCCCCGGCGCGGCGAGCGCCTGCTGCCGGCGTACCGGCGCTCGATGGCGAAGGCGGGTTGGGACGCGCCCGAGGCGTGGGCCTTGTACCCGCACTCCTTCGATTGGAGCCACGCGGTCGCGCTCGACGCGGATCGCCCGTGCTTGACGATCGGGCCCAACGAGCGCCGCAACAAGCTCAAGCTGCTCGGCCACGCCCTCGGGCTGTTCCCGTGGTTCGCGCCCAGCTTCGCCGTGCATGCGCGCCGCTCGGCCGCGCGGCCGCGCCGCATCGACCGCATCCTCGACGCCTTGGCGCGCGCGACGGGCGAACCGCGGCCGCAGGTCGAGACGCTGGTGGCCACGCGCGGACAGAGCGCCGTGATCCACACTAGCGTGCCCGGACTCGGCGCGGAGGATCCGCGCGGGCGGTGGACGCTGCACTTGCCGCTGTGCCCGAAGAACGAGCCGCAGCTCGAACTGCATGTGCGTTCGCTGCACCACGCGCGCGAGCGCTTCCCGCGCCTGCCCGTGCCCGAGCCGTTGCACGGCGGCCGCATCGAGGGCTTATGGTTGTCGTGCGAGCGCCGCCTGCCGCACCACGCCATGCCGCAGTACGGCCGCGACCGCGCCGCCATCGAGCGCGCCTGCCTCGAGGCGGCCCTGCACCTCGCCGGCCTGGTGGCGCGTCGCGTCGAACGCTACGACGACGCCGAGCACGCGCGACTCGTGCGACGCCCGGGCGCCATCGTCGCGCGCCACGCCGCCGTCGACTCGACGCGGCGCTGGCTCGCGGAGGCCGAGGCGCGCGCCTTCGACTGGCTGCGCGACCGTCCGTTGCCGCTCGTGCTGTACCACGGCGACTTGCGCGGCAAGCACGTGCAGACGACTCCCGAGGGCCGCGTGCTCGGCTTCCTCGACTGGGGCACGACGGAGTTCGAAGGCCTGCCCCTGTTCGACCTGCTGCACCTGCTGGTGCACGAGCGCAAGCAGCACGGCGGCCGCAGCGCCGCCGATTGCTGGCGCGCCATCCAGGATCCGGCGCGCCGCGAGCCGCACGAGGCGCGCGCCATCGCCGCCTACAACGCGACCATCGGCCTGCACGCGGACGCGGAACGCGCCTTGTGCCTGCTGTACCCGATGCTCGTCGCCGCCACGGCGGAGCAGCATTGGGACTACAGCCGACCGCGCTGGCTGCACTCGCAGTTCGACGTCTGACGCGCGGCGGACGGACGCCTCAACGCGCGACGCCGAGGCGAGCGAGCGTCCAACGCAGCCGCTCCTCGAGGTCCCTCGTGGGCAGGAGCTCGACCACGCTGGTGCGCGCATGGCGGCGCAACACGCCCTCGAGCACGCCCTGGAAGGACAGCTGCGTCCACGGGTCGGGCGTGCGCACGCCGTCGGCGACCAGCGGCAGCACGCCCCACGGGAACAACACGATGGCGTCGAGCTCGGCTGACGCGGCGGCCATCTCGGCGAAGAACGCGCGCGTCTCGCCCTCGTCCTCGTGCAGCCCGTAGTGCAGCCAGAAGGCCGCGTAGTCGAGGCTCGAGCGATCGGCCACGAAGCCCTCGCGCGCCTGCTCCTGCAAGGCGCGTTGCTCGCGCCACAGCTCGCGCACCAGCGCGCGCCACCCGTCGCGCGACAAGCCCTCGAGCCGCAACCCTGCTTCGAGCCGCCGCCGCATCAACTCGTCGATGTACGCGACCCCCATCTCGGAGGCGAGCCGCCTGCCCAGCGTGGTCTTGCCGGTGCCGGCCGAACCCGACAAGGCGATGCGCCGCGCCTTGGCGCGCGGGGCGAAGGACACGGCCTGCCCGGTGCGCGCGGGCGAGTCGGCCAGCATCCACGGACGCTCGCCCACGACTTCGAGCACCGCTCCCGCCTCGGACCACAGGATGTGCGTGTGGCTCGCGGTGGCGGGGGCGAAACGCAGCGCCTGCGATCCGTCCACGCCGAGCAGCGCGCACAAGAGTCCGCGGATCACGCCGATGTGCGCCACGACCGCCACGCGGCCTCCCGCGTGGCGCGCGATCAGGTCGCGCCACGCCTCGAGCGAGCGCGCCTGCACCGCGCGCAAGGACTCGCCGCCGCTCGGGGCGGCGTTCCAGTAGTCGCTCCAATACGCACCAACCGCCTCCGGTTCGGCGGCCGACACCTCGTCCCAGCTGCGCCCCTCCCACGCGCCCATCGACTGCTCGCGCAAGCGCGGATCGAGGACGGGCGCGACGCCGAGGCGCGCGCCGAGCGGTTCGGCCAGCCGGGCGCAACGCGAGAGGTCGCTGGTCCACAACGCGTCCAACCGTCCTACGCGGGCCGCGAACCACTCGACGAGGCGCTCGCCCTGTTCGACGCCGAAGGCCGACAAGGCCGCGTCGAGCTGGCCGCGCACGATGCGCGCGCCCATGCGCTCGACCTCGCCGTGCCGCAGGAGGTGCACATGCGTCACGGCGTCGCTGGGCAGGATGGCGCGCGTGGCGGCGCCGAGGTCGCCGGTGAAGGTCTGGCCGCTCATCGCCCGCCGCCCAGTTGCTCGATGCGCGTCGCCAGGAGCTCGGCCGCGTCGATGATCGTGGGCGAATCGGTCGAGTAGAGTTCGACCGGCAACACCGCGATCCGACGCTCGCGCACCGCGCGCATCCCCGAGAGCGCCGGCGTGGAGAGGAGCAAGGCCTCGGTCGCGCCGCGTTCGTCGGTCGAAGGAGCGCCGACGACGAACACGTCCGGATCGCGCGCTAGCAACGACTCGAAGTCGACGAGGGCGTGTCCACGCACGCCGGAGGCGTCGACCAGCCCGGCGAGCTCCATGATGGTGCGGATCGTCGTGCCTTCGCCCGAGGCCGTGCCGCCCACGCCGTCGTTGGTGTAGGCGATGGCGCGCCAGCCGCTCGCGGCGCGCGCGCGCAGGGCCAGCACGCGCTCGCGTAGGCGCTGCTTCGCCGCCTGCGCCGCCTCCACGCGACCCAGCTCGCGACCCAGCAGGTCGAGGTTCGCCTCGATGTCCTCGTGTCGCAGCGCAGCGGGCAGCACCACGACCCGCACGCCGGCTTCGCGCAGCACAGCCACGGTCTCCGAAGCCTGCCAGGCGTTGCACACGACCACGCTCGGGCGATGCTCGAACAACGGCTCGGCCGCGAATCTCGCGAAGCGCGGCAGCCCCCCCCACGGCGGCGACTGGAAGTCGCGCGACGACCATTGCCCGACCTGCTCGGGCAAGGCGGCGAAGTCCTCGGGCGCGGCGAGTTCGCGCGCGTATTCGGCGGCCGCCACCGTGGTCGGCACGAGACGCAAGCCGTGCGCGGCGCGCGCCGACTCGGGCGCGTCGACGCCGCACGAAGCCAGCGCGATGCCCGCGCAGAGCCATGCGAAGCTCGAGTGGGACGCCTCGGAGGCGGCGCGTCGATCGTGCGGATCGGCCATCGCGCGCAGTTGTACCGCGTCCGCGCGTCGCAAGCATGGAACAAGCGGCCCCGACCGGGTCGGGGCCGCGTGATCGTGCTTGATCGGCGCCGCGCGCAGGTCGAAAGTAGCCGCAGGAGGTCCGCATGACCGTCGCCTTGCTGGTCGCCGCCCTGCCGGTGGCCGTGTTGCTGTTGTGGTGCCGACTGCCCTTCTGGGCGTTCTGGCTGCCCTTGGGCCTCGTGCTGGCGGCGTGGATGCGCGAACTCGCCCTCGAGTCCTCGCCGTGGATCGCCTTGCCCATCGTCGTCTGGCTCGTCGCCGGCCTCTTGTTCGGCGTGCGCTTCGTGCGCGCCTCGGTCTTCGGTCCGGCGCTGATGAAGGTGCTGGCGCCGATCTTCCCGCGCATGAGCGACACCGAGCGCATCGCGCTCGAGGCGGGCACCACCTGGTGGGACGCGGAGCTCTTCTCCGGAAGGCCGGATTGGGAGGAGATCCTCGCCTTCCAGCCCAAGGAGCTCTCGCCCGAGGAGCGCGCCTTCATGGACGGGCCGCTGAAGACCTTGTGCGCGATGCTCGACGACGCGCGCATCAGGAAGGACGGCGACCTGCCGCGCGAAGCGTGGGACTACATCCGGCGCGAACGCTTCATGGGCATGATCGTGCCCGCGAGCCACGGCGGCCTGGGCTTCTCCGCGCGGGCGAACTCGACCGTCGTCGCGACGCTGGCGACGCGCAGCATCGCCGCCTGCGTGACGGTGATGGTGCCGAACTCGCTCGGGCCCGCCGAGTTGCTCGTGCACTACGGCACGGACGAGCAGAAGCGCCATTGGCTGCCGCGCCTCGCGCGCGGCGAGGAGATCCCCTGCTTCGCCCTGACCGAGCCGCACGCCGGATCCGACGCCGGAGGCATGCGCGCCGAGGGCGTCGTGTGCCGCGGGATGCACGAAGGACGAGAGGTGCTCGGCATGCGCCTCGATTGGAGCAAGCGCTACATCACGCTCGCCCCGGTGGCGACGGTCGTCGGCCTCGCCTTCCGCCTGCGCGACCCCGACGGGCTGCTGGGCGGTCCCGAGGACCTGGGCATCACCTGCGCGCTGATCCCCGCCTCGACCAAGGGCGTCGTGCATGGGCGCCGCCACGACCCGCTGGGCGTGCCGTTCATGAACGGACCAGTCGAAGGACACGGCGTGTTCGTGCCGCTCGACGCGATCATCGGCGGTCCGCGGATGGCCGGCCAAGGCTGGCGCATGCTGATGGAGTGCCTCTCGGCCGGGCGCTCCATCTCGCTGCCCGCCGACTCGGTAGGCGGCGCGCAACTGGCGCTGCGCGTCGTCGGCGCCTACGCCTCGGTGCGCGAGCAGTTCGACCTCGCCATCGGTCGCTTCGAGGGCGTGGAGAGCGCCATCGGGCGGATCGCCGGCACGACCTATTGGATGAACTGCGTGCGCGAGACGACCGCCGGCGCGGTCGACGCGGGCGAAAAGCCCGCCGTGGTGTCGGCCATCGCCAAGGCGTGGACGACGGAAGCCATGCGCCGCGTCGTCGGGGACGCCATGGACGTGGTCGGCGGCGCGGGCATCTGCCGTGGACCGCGCAACCTGCTCTCCTCGGCCTGGCAGGCGGTGCCCATCGGCATCACCGTCGAAGGCGCGAACATCCTCACGCGCACGATGATCGTGTTCGGCCAAGGCGCGATCCGCTGCCACCCGCACGCCTTGGCGCAGATGCGCGCGGCCGCCGATGGACGCGTGGCCGACCTCGAAGAGGCCTTCTTCGCGCACGTGGGCCATGTCGCCTGCACCGCGACGCGCGCCTCGTTGCTCTCGCTGACGGGTTCGGCGCTCGCCGGCGCGCCGGCCTCGGGGCAGGTCGGCTCGGTGCTGCGCCGCCTCGAGCGGCTCTCGGCCAGCTTCGCCTTCGTCTCCGAACTCGCCATGGGCACCTTGGGCGGAGGCTTGAAGCGCAAGGAGAACTTGACGGGCCGCCTCGCGGACGCGCTGGCATGGAGCTACATCGCCGCCGCTTGCTGCAACCGGCACCACGCCGCGGGGCAACCCGCGCGCGACGCGGCGCTGTTCGGTTGGGCGACCGAGGAGGCCCTGCACCAGGTCGAGAAGGCCCTGCGCGAGGCGCTGGACGAACTGCCCAATCGGCCGGCGGCGTGGCTGGGCGTGCTCGTGTGCTTCCCCTTCGGAGCTCGTCGCCGCGGTCCCGGCGACGCGTTGCAGGCGGCCGCGGCGCGCAGCGTGCTGGACGGCGGCGTGGCGCGCGAAGTCCACACGGCGCTCGTGCACGTGCCCGTCGGCGAGGAACCTGGTCTCGCCACGCTGGAGTCGGCGCTCGCGGCGCGGCTCGCCGCGGGCAACGCGCGCAGCAAGTTGAAGGACGCGGTGCGCGCCAAGAAGCTCGCCAAGGCGCGCGACGAGTCGCTGGTGGCGCAAGGACTCGCCGCGGGGATCATCGACCAGCGCGACGCCGGATTGGTGCTCGAGGCGGCGCGCCTCGCGGACCTCGCCATCGCGGTCGACGACCACGATCCCGACGAGTACAGGAAGGCGCGCGGCTGAGCCCGCCCGCGCCGGAACGCGCTAGTCGGACCGGCGAGCGTCGTCGCGCGGGCCCGACGCCAGTTCGCGCACGAGCTGCTGCAGGAACAAGCCCACGTCGGTGACGATGCCGACCGTCTGCGCCGAGCCGCGATCCGAGAGCTTGGTCACCACGGCTGGATTGATGTCGATGCACACGACCTTGGTCCAAGACGGCAGCATGTTGCCCACGCCGATGGCGTGCAGCATGGAGGACAACATCACGACCACGCCGGCGCCCTCGAGCTCCCTGGCGTAGGCGTCCTGCGCTTCGACCAGGTCCATCAGCGTGTCCGGCAAGGGCCCGTCGTCGCGGATGGAACCCGCCAGCGTGAACGGCACGCCATGCACGATGCAGGCGTGCATGACCCCGCCCTTGAGCATGCCCGACTCGACGGCGGCGCGCAGCGAACCCGCGTGCCGGATCGAGTTGATGGCGCGCATGTGGTGCTTGTGGCCCTCCTCGACGGGCGCGCCGGTCCGCGCCGAGACGCCCAGCGAAGTGCCGTGGAACTGCACCTCGACGTCGTGGACCGCGAGGGCGTTGCCCGACAGCAACGCGTCGATCCAACCGCCGCGCACCAGTTCGATGAAGGCCTCCGAGGCGCCGGTGTGGACCACCACCGGTCCGGCCACGAACACGATGCGACCGCCGCGCGCGCGCTCCGCGCGCAGCATCTCGGCCACGCGCGCCACCGCGACCTCGATGCGGCGTTCGGAGCTGATGTCGTTCGCCATGAAGGCGAATCCGTGCCGGTCGCGCGTCGCCGGTTCCGGCAGGACGCGCACCCCGTCGTGCCCCACGAGCACGCGCTCGCCGGCCCGCAGGTCGCGCAGCTTGCGGCAAGTCGCGCGCCCCTCGGCGACGACGATGGCCGCGTCCATGCGCTGGCGCTCCACCTCGGTCCACCGCCCCGCGAGGCGCACCTGCGTCCGATGGTTGGTGGTCGAGTAGAAGTCGAGCGGCGCGCAGCCGTCCTTCGTGCACGCCTCGAGGCGCGCGTCGCGCTCGGACACCATGCGGCAGCCGAGCGGCACGAGTTGGGCGACGAGGTCCCGCAGCACGCGTTCGTCGGGCGCCGAGACGACGAGCCGCGCGCGCGATGGTTCGTCGTTCGTGCGGCCGATGTGGAACTCCTCGACCTCGTAGGCGCCGCCGCGCTCGACGATCTTGTCGAAGATGCGCGCGAGCAGCTGCGAATCGATCAGGTGCCCTTCGGCCTCCAGGGTCTCCTGCGTGCGCGGCGCGTGGTTCATGTGATCAAACCCACGAGGCCGCCGAGGAACCCGCCGAAGATGCCGCACAAGCCGCAGGGCAGCGCCCACGACGGGCGCGAGCGCTCGGAGAGGCGTTCGTCGGCTTGCTGCAGCCCGAACAAGCCGACGAGACCGAAGAACGCGGCCATGAACGCCACGACGAGCGCCAGGGCGGCGAGCGGCGTCTCACCGCCCTCGGGGTCGAGCCAACCGACGACGAACGATCCGGCCGCCGCGAGCGGGGCGGCGCGCAACGAACGCAAGGACCAGGTGCGGACCCGCAGCGCCTCGCGCCGCTTGTCCGCCTCGCCGCGGGCCACGCCACCGGTCGGGTCTTCCTGCTGCGACATGGAAGGAGTTTCGCCCACGACCCCGCCAAGGCTCAAGCGTCGAGCGGCGCGACCCGCGGACCGGAAGGGCTTTCCGATCCGCGACCACGAATCCCGCGCCGGGCGCGTTCGGCGCGTGCGGAGCGGTCCGCGGCGCGGCTGGGTGGGTCGTCGCGGAACTTCCTCCGCGCGAGACCTCGACCCGCACGCCAACTCGCACCACATGCTCGATCGCCTTTCCTTCCTCGCCCTGCTCGCCATCCCGACGGTCGCCTGCACCTCCACCTCGCGGATGAGCATGGAGGCCTCGCCCGCCTTCGACGTCAAGGTCGTCGAGCGCGACGGCAGCCGCATCGTCGACCTGAAGGTCGTGCAGCGCCACGCGCTGAGCGAAGTCGTGGCCGCCATCAATGGCCGCTTCCTCGACACTCCGGAACGCCGCACGGTGCAGATGCTGGCGCTCGCCTCGGACGGCGCCGTGATCGCCGACGAGCGCGCCGTGGCGACCCTCGCCTGGGACGCGCTGCCGAAGAGCGGCATGGACCGCGCGCAGGTCGCCCTCCAGATCCCGCAGGATCCGCGCATCGCCACGGTGGAACTGCGCCTGCTGACCGAGTGGCAGTGAGGCCCGGCCGCCCAGGTCCGCACCCGCCACCGCACCGGCGCGCGACGCCGACGCCGACGCGATGCAAGCCGCACGCAAGCGAGGCTCGACGCCTCGCTTGTCGTGTTTACTTGACAGATCCCGTCGCATCGCGCGCGGCGGCGGAGCGCGCGGCCTGCAAACCTCGCCGACGCGCGCCCGCCCGGCGCCACTCGCGGCGAGGGCGGGCTGCGCGCGCGCGGAACATGCAAGGACGCGGCCGTCCAGCCGGCGCGAGGCCCCGCCGAACGGGAGGAGCCCCGCCGCGGCGGGGCTCCTTGGTCGGCGCCGGTCCGCGGCCGCGTCCTCAGCCTTGCGACACGAGGCGGCGCAGCACGAACTGCAGGATGCCGCCGTGGCGGTAGTACTGCGTTTCGTTGGCGGTGTCGATGCGCAGGATGGTCGGGAAGCGCTTCACGGCGCCGTCCTTCTTCTTCGCCTCGACCTCGATGCGCAGGCCGGGCTTGAAGTTCGCCAAGGCCTGCGCGATGCCCTTGATGCTGATCTCCTCGCTGCCGTCGAGGCCCAGCGACGCGGCGGACGCGCCGTCGGCGAACTGCAGCGGCAGGACGCCCATGCCCACCAGGTTCGAGCGATGGATGCGCTCGAAGCTCTCGGCGACGACGCAGCGGACGCCTTGGAGCGCGGGACCCTTGGCGGCCCAGTCGCGCGAGCTGCCGGTGCCGTACTCCTTGCCCGCGAGCACGATCGACGGGATGCCGGCCTTCAAGTAGGCCATGGCCGCGTCGTAGATCGGCATCGTCTCGCCGGTCGTCATCAGGATCGTGTCGCCGCCCTCCTTGCCGCCGAGCATCAGGTTCTTGATGCGCGTGTTGGCGAAGGTGCCGCGCACCATCACCTCGTGGTTGCCGCGGCGCGCGCCGTAGGAGTTGAAGTCCTCCGGCTTGACGCCCAGCGACTGGAGGTACTTGCCGGCGGGGCTGGAGGCCTTGATGTTGCCGGCCGGCGAGATGTGGTCGGTGGTGATCGAGTCGCCGAACAGCGCCAGCACGCGCGCGCCGACGATGTCGCCGACCGGCCGCGGGTCCTTGGGCATGTCGACGAAGTACGGCGGGTGCTTGACGTAGGTCGACTTGTCGTCCCACGCGTAGGTCGCGCCCTGCGGCACCTTCAGCGATTGCCAACGCTCGTCGCCGGCGTACACGTCGGCGTAGGTCCGCGCGTACATGTCGCGGTCGATGGCCTTCGCCATGGAGTCCGCCACCTCCTGCGAGGTCGGCCAGATGTCCTTCAGGTGGACCGGCTGGCCGTCCTTGCCGACGCCCAGCGGCTCGGTGGTGATGTCCTTGTCGACGCTGCCGGCGATGGCGTAGGCCACGCACAAGGGCGGCGAGGCGAGGTAGTTGGCGCGCACCTGCGCATGCACGCGGCCCTCGAAGTTGCGGTTGCCCGACAACACCGCCGCGGCCACGATGCCCGACTCGTCGATGGCCGTGGAGACCGTCTTGGGCAAGGGACCGCTGTTGCCGATGCACGTGGTGCAGCCGTATCCGACGAGGTGGAAGCCGAGCGCGTCGAGGTGCGGGGTCAACCCGGCCTTCTTGAGGTACTCGGTGACGACCTTCGAGCCGGGCGCGAGGCTGGTCTTGACGTGCGGGGCGCGCATCAGGCCCTTCTCCACGGCCTTCTTCGCCACCAGGCCCGCCGCGATCAGCACGGAGGGGTTCGATGTGTTGGTGCACGAAGTGATGGCCGAGATGACGACCGAGCCGTGCTCGAGCACCGTCTCGTGCCCGTCGAGGGCGATTGTCGCGTGCGGCTCCGGGTGCGGCGCGGGCGCCCCGGCCGCCGGCTTGGGACGCAACGAGTCGAGGGCGGCCTCGAAGCCCGTCTTCACCGCCGACAAGGCCACGCGATCCTGCGGACGCTTGGGGCCGGCGAGCGCGGGCTCGATCGTCGACAAGTCGAGCGTCAGCAGGTCGGTGTAGAGCGGCTCGGGCGTGGACGCGTCGTGCCACAGGCCCTGCTCCTTCATGTACGCCTCGACCAAGGCGCAGCGCTCCTCGCTGCGGCCCGACAGGCGCAGGTACTCGATCGTCGCCTTGTCGACCGGGAAGATGCCGCAAGTCGCGCCGTACTCGGGCGCCATGTTGGCGATGGTGGCGCGGTCGGCCAGCGGCAGGTCCGACAGTCCCGGGCCGCAGAACTCGACGAACTTGCCGACCACGCCGTGCTTGCGCAGCATCTCGGTCGCGCGCAGCACGAGGTCGGTCGCGGTCGCGCCCTCCTTGAGCTTGCCGACGAGGCGCACGCCAACGACTTGCGGGATGAGCATCGACACCGGCTGGCCGAGCATCGCCGCCTCGGCTTCGATGCCGCCTACGCCCCAGCCGAGCACGCCGAGGCCGTTGATCATCGTCGTGTGCGAGTCGGTGCCCACGACCGTGTCCGGGTAGGCCCACTCGGCGCCGTCGACCGCGCGGTTCATCACGACGCGCGCCAGGAACTCGAGGTTCACCTGGTGCACGATGCCCGTGTCGGGCGGCACCGCCTTGAAGTCCTGGAAGGCCGTCGCGCCCCAGCGCAGGAAGGCGTAGCGCTCGCCGTTGCGCTCGAACTCGATCTCCGCGTTCTTGGCGAACGCGTCGGGCGTGCCGAAGTGGTCGACCTGCACCGAGTGGTCGATGACCAGCTCGACCGGCGACAACGGATTGATCTTCTTCGGATCGCCGCCGCGCGCCTGCATCGCGTCGCGCATCGCGGCGAGGTCGACCACGCACGGCACACCCGTGAAGTCCTGCAGCAGGGTCCGCGCCGGCGTGAACTGGATCTCCTTCTCGGGCGTCGCCTGCGCCTCCCAGTTGCACAACGCCTCGATGTCGGCCTTGTGGACCGCGACGCCGTCCTCCGTGCGCAGCAGGTTCTCGAGCAGGATGCGGTGGGACCAAGGCAGCCAGGCGACCTTGGGGAACTTGGCTTGCAGCACCTTGAGGCGCGCGATGGCGTAGGTGCGGCCGCCGACGGTCAGCGTGCCGCGCGTCTGGAAGGAGTCGATCATGGAGTTCGTGGCCCGCGTCGGCCTGGTTCGCGGCCGGGTTCGGGCGCGAACAGTCTAGGAGGCGGCCCCTCCACGCGGAAGCGCCGCGCGGCGCGCAGGGGCGCGAGCCTCGGCGAACCACGCCCGGCGGGCGCCGCCTCGCGCGTCCAGAGGATCTGACAACCCGGCCGCGCGCTCCGGCAGGGCCTCAGGGCGCCGCAGCCGCGTCGACCACCCAGGTCGTGCATCCGTCGCGCGATCGGGCGTGGGCGGCGGGCGGCGCGTCGACCTCGGGCTCGACGATGGTGGCGGCGCGCACCATCGGCCTCTTGTCCGTTCCGCAGGCGAGGAACAGCACGGCGCGCGCGGCGTGCACGAGCGGATAGGCGAAGGTCAGGCGCGTGGTCGACAAGCGCGGCACCTCGTTGGCGACGACGAGTCGCCGCTCCTCGCGCAGCGCGCTCGTGCCGGGGAACAACGACAAGGTGTGGCCGTCAGACCCCATCCCGGCGCACAAGAGGTCGAAGCGCACGGGCGCCGGTCCCGCCACGCGCAGCAGCTCGGCCTCGGCCATGGCGGCGGCGAGCGGCGGATCGAGCTCGCCGCGCAGGCGATGGATGTTGGCGGCCGGGATCGGCACCTTCGAGAGCAGCGCGCGCCACGCCGCGCCATGGTTGCTGTCGGCGTGGTCGGGCGGCACGCAGCGCTCGTCGCCGAACCACGCCTCGACGCGGCTCCAATCGAGCGGCGCGTCGACGAGCAGCTCGTGCATGCGACGCGGCGTGGAGCCGCCGGCGAGGGCGACCAAGGCGCGTCCGCGCGTCGCCAGCGCCGCCTCGACCGCGGCGACGAAGCGCGCGCGCCCTTCGAGCGCCACCGCCTCGGCGTCGGGGCGCACGACGACTTCGAGCATGCTCACGACTCGATCACGCGCCACTTGCGGCCCTCGCGCGCCAGCAAGTCGTCGGCCTCGCGCGGCCCCCAGGAGCCCGCCGCGTAGTTGGCGAAGGTGCGCGGCGGCAGGGCGCGCCACACCTCCAGCATCGGGTTCACGATCTCCCACCCGCTCTCGATCATGTCGGCGCGCTGGAACAGCGTCGTGTCGCCCTTGATGCAGTCGTACAAGAGCGTCTCGTAGCCGGTCGACACGGTCGAACCGAAGTGGTCCTTGTAGCGGAAGTCCATCGCCACGTTGCCCATGCGCACGCTGGGCCCCGGGATCTTGGCGCCGAAGCGCAGCGCGATGCCCTCGTCGGGCTGCACGCGGATGACGAGCACGTTGCGCGACAAGTGCTCGACCGGCGTGTTGCGGAACAACAACAACGGCGGCCGCTTGAACTGGATCGAGATCTCGCTGACGCGCCGCGGCATGCGCTTGCCCGTGCGCAGGTAGAACGGAACGTCGGCCCAGCGCCAGTTGTCCACCGACAACTGCATGCCGACGTAGGTCTCGGTGGCGCTCTTCGCGGGCACGCGGTCCTCCTGCCGGTACCCCGGAACCTTGCGGCCGTCGACCTCGCCTTCGCCGTATTGCCCGCGCACCGCATGGGTCAGCACGCGTTCCGGCGTCATGGGCGCGACGGCGCGGAGCACCTTGGCCTTCTCCTCGCGCACCGCTTCGGCCTCGAACGAGGTGGGCGGCTCCATCGCCACGAGCGACAGGAGCTGCAGGATGTGGTTCGGCACCATGTCGCGCAGCGCGCCCGCCGTGTCGTAGTACCCGCCGCGCCCTTCGACGCCGATCGACTCGGCCACGGTGATCTGCACGTTGTCGATGTAGCGCCGGTTCCAGATCGGCTCGAACATGCAGTTGCCGAAGCGGAACACGAGGATGTTCTGGACGGTCTCCTTGCCGAGGTAGTGGTCGATGCGGAAGATCTGGTCCTCGCGCAGGGTCTCGCGCAGCTCGCGGTTCAACTGCCGCGCGGACTCCAGATCGACGCCGAAGGGCTTCTCGACGATCACGCGCCGCCAGCCGCGCACCGCGGAGCCGCGCTCGCCCGCGCGATCCCCCTCGCGCACCAGGCGCGCCGCGCCGAGCTGCTTGACGATGGTCGAGAAGTACTCGGGCGCCGTCGACAGGTAGAACAAGCGGTTCCCGCCGGTGCCGTGGACCTTCTCGGCCTCCTGCAACTCCTCCTCGAGGCGCGCGTAGGCCGCAGGATCGTTGAAGTCGCCCGAGACGTAGCGCAGTCGCGCCAGCACCGCCTCGACGATCTCGCGCGGCAACTCGTGGGTCTTGTGCTTGTGGATGTCCTCCTCCACGCGCCGACGCCAGGTGGCCGTGTCGAGCGCCGTGCGCCCGACGCCGATGATGCAGAAGTTGGGCGACAGCAGCCGATCGTGCAGCAGGTTGCACAGCGCCGGGATCAGCTTGCGCTTGGTCAGGTCCCCCGCCGCGCCGAAGATGACGATGGCGGCCGGCCCCACCGGCGCGGCGAACGGATTGACCAGCTGGTCCAGGGACGCGTCGAACTGCGTGTCGTCCATGTGCGTCCTGCCTCAGGCCTTCTTGGGTTCGACGTGGCCGCCGAAGCCCTTGCGCATCGCCGACAAGACCTTCTCCGCGTAGGTGTGGTCCTGGCGCGAACGGAAGCGCGTGTACAGCGCCGCCGTCAGCACCTCGGCCGGCACCGCCTGCTCGACCGCGGCCTGCACGGTCCAGCGACCCTCGCCCGAGTCGTTGACCACTCCGCTGAACTCCGAGAGCTTGGGGTCGCGCGCCAGTTCGATGGCCGTCAGGTCGAGCAGCCACGAACCGATGACGCTGCCGCGGCGCCACAGCTCGGAGATCTTGTCGAGCTCGAACTCGTAGCGCATGTCCGCCGGCAGCGAGTCCTTGTTGGCGCACTTGAGGATGTCGAAGCCCTCGGCGTAGGCCTGCATCACGCCGTACTCGATGCCGTTGTGGATCATCTTGACGAAGTGGCCCGCGCCCACCGGGCCGCAGTGCAGGAAGCCCTCCTCCGCCGTGCCGCCGACCGAGCCCGGAGTCGGGCCCGCGGCCGCCTTGCCGGGGGCGAGCGCGCGGAACACGGGCTCGAGGCGCTGCACGGCCTCCTTGGGACCGCCGATCATCAGGCAGTAGCCGCGCTCGAGGCCCCACACGCCGCCGGAGGTGCCGCAGTCGACGTAGTGCACGCCCTTCGGCAGCAGCGCCTTGGCGCGACGCACGTCGTCCTTGTAGTACGTGTTGCCGCCGTCGATGACCGTGTCGCCGCTCGACATCAGCTCGCCGAGCTTCGACACCATCGCGTCGGTCACCTCGCCGGCGGGCAGCATGACCCACGCGGCGCGCGGACGCTCGAGCTTCTGCACGAGCTCCTCGATGGTCCTCGCCGCCACCGCGCCGTGCGGCACGAGTTCCTCGGCCTTGGCGTGGTCGCGGTTCCACACGACCACCTTGTGGCCGTCGCGCAACAAGCGCAGCGCCATGTTGGCGCCCATGCGCCCGAGTCCGATCATCGCAATCTGCATGTCGTCGTTCCTTCCTCGCCGGCGGATGCCCGCCGGACTGTTCCATCTGGATCGTCTTCCGCCGCCCGGCGGACGCGCGCCGCTCAGGCCCGCGCCAGCCTCGCGGCCAGGGCGGATTCGAGCGCCGCGCGCAAGCGCGCCACGGACTGCGCCGTGTCGTCGGCGAGGTGCACGCGCAACGCGCGTCGACCACGCGCCACGAGCACGGCCAGATCGCCGCGCGCCTGCGCGTTCTGCACGACGCCGAAGCTCGCCGGACGGCCAGGCACCTCCACGTCGCGCGTCTTGGCGCAGGTCACTTGCAGGAACACGCCGCTCGGCGGGCCGCCCTTGTAGGCCTGGCCGGTCGAATGCAGGAAGCGCGGCCCGAAGCCGACGCAGGTCGCGGCGCGCGTCGCGTCGCGCAACACGGTGCGCATGCGCTGGAACTCGGCCTCGCGCGCGCCGTCCATGTCCAGGTACGCGAGCAGGGCGATGTAGTCGCCGGGCCCGGCGGTGTCGACATGCGCGCGCAGCACGTCGACCAGGGTCGCCCCCGCGCCCGTGGCCGAGTACAGGCGCGCCGCATGGGCGCGGTCGGCGTGCAGCAGCACGCCGTCCTCCTCGAAGAAGTGCTTCTCCGCGGGCAGCGAGCCCTTCTTCTCGTACTCGTCGGTCAAGGCGCGCGTCTCGACCTTCGAAGCCTCGACATCGGGCTGGTCGAAGGGATGGATGCCCAGCACCGCGCCCGCCACGGCGGTCGCCATCTCCCAACGGAAGAACTCGGCGGGCAAGGCGGCCGCCTCGGGCACGTCGATGCGCGCCACCGCGTGGCCGGCACGCGCGAGCGCCGCGACGCCCTTGTCGAGCGCGGCGTCGCCCGCGAGGCGCACATGCACGAACAAGCGATCGTCGCCGTACGAAGACGGCGCGGCGAGCGGCTCGCCGTCGACGGGCACGATGCCCTTGCCGACCTTGCCGGTGGACTCGGCCACCAACTGCTCGAGCCACGCGCCCAGGCTCGCGAGGCCGGGCGACGACAGGATCGTCAACTTGTCGCGACCGCGCTTGGCGGCCTCGCCCAGCGCCGCGCCCAACTGCGCGCCGGGGTTCCTCGTCGCCGGTTCCGCGCAGAGCTTCGCCATCGCCTGCGCGCGCGCAACGAAGACCTCGAGATCCACGCCGATCAAGGCCGCGGGCACGAGGCCGAACACGGACAGCACGCTGAAGCGGCCGCCGATCTGCGGCTCGCCGTGGAAGATGGCGCGCCAACCTTCGCCCTTGGCCTGCGCCTCGAGCTTCGAGCCGGGATCGGTGATGGCGACGAGGCGCGTGGGCGCCTTCTTCGCGCCCAACGCGGCCACGAGCGCGGCCGAGAAGCGCGCCTGCAGGATGGCGGGCTCGAGCGTGCTGCCCGACTTGCTGGCGACGAGCACGAGCGTCTTCTTGAAGTCGAGGCTCTGCTCGATGCGCGCGACCTGCGACGGGTCGGTCGAGTCGAGCACGACGAGGCGCGGGCGCCCGCGCTTGGATCCATAGGTGCGCGCCAGCACCTCGGGCCCGAGGCTCGAGCCGCCCATGCCGAGCAGCAGCACGTCGGTGACGCCTTCCTTGGCGACGGCGTCGGCGAAGCGCTTCAACTCCGCCAGCGACTTCGAGGCCGACGCGGGAGCGTCGAGCCACTTGAGCCACTTGGCCTCGTCGCCACCGGTCCACACGGAGGCGTCGCGCGCCCAGATGCGTTCGACCACGCGTTCGGCGTCCATGCGCGCGAGCGTCGCCGCGCACGCGCCTTGCAGTTCGAGGCTCGCCGAGAGCCACTCGGGCGCCTTCGCCTTGGTCGGCGCCGGCGCCGGGGCCGCGGACTGCTTGCCCGGCTCGAGCGCCGCGAGCAGGTTCGTCGTCGCGTCGCCGAAGGCCTTCAAGCCCTCGCGCAGCAACTTGGTCGTCGTCGCGTCGAGGTCGATGCCCAGCGCGTCGAGCTTGGCGAGCACGCGCTTGGCGCCCGCCACATCCTCGACCAGGGTCGCCGCGGGCTTGCCGTGGTCGAGGAAGGCCGCGATCGTCTGCGGCGGCGCGGTGTTCACCGTGTCGGGCCCGATCAAGGCGTCGACATACAGCGTGTCGGGGTAGCTCGGGTTCTTCGTGCCCGTGCTGGCCCACAACAGGCGCTGCGGCCGCGCGCCGCGCTTCTTGAGCGCCTTCCAGCGCGCCGAAGCCGTCGTCTTGCGCCAATGATCGTAGGCGAGCTTCGCGTTGGCGATGGCCGCCTTGCCGAGCAGCGCCTCGATCGCGGCCTTCTCGCGCTTGCTGTCGGTCGCCGCCAGCATCCCGGCCAGTTCCTTGTCGACGGCCGTGTCGATGCGCGACACGAAGAAGCTCGCCACGCTGGCGATCGCCTGCAGCGATTCGCCCTTCTTGGCGCGCGCCTCCAAGGCCTGCAGGTGGCGTTCGAGCACCTCCATGTAGCGCTCGCGCGCGAAGAGCAGCGTGATGTTCACGCTGACGCCCGCCTCCATCAAGCGCCCCGCCGCCTCGACACCCGCCGTCGTGCCGGGGATCTTGATCATCAGGTTCGGCCGGGCGACGCGCGCGGCGAGGTGCAGTCCTTCCTTGACCATCGCCGCCGTCGAGTCGCCGTTCACCAAGGACACTTCGAGGCTCACATACCCGTCCTCGCCGTCCGAGGAGACATGCAGCGGCAGCAGCACGTCGCACGCGTCGCGGATGTCCTTGACGGCCAGTTCCTCGTACAGCTCGAACGCCGTGACTCCCGGACGCGCGGCGCGCAGCGCCGCCACCGCCGGGCCGTAGTCGGCGCCTTCCTTGAGGGCCTTCTCGAAGATGCTCGGGTTCGAGGTCACGCCGCGGATGCCTTCGGCCTCGACCAGCCGCCGCAACTCGCCCGAGTCGAGCAGGGAGCGCGAGATCGAGTCGTACCAGAGCGATTGGCCCAGCTTGCGGGCCTTGTGGATCCTGTTCATGGCCATCGTTCGACTCCTCACGCTTGCGCGACGCGGCGCGCCTGCGCCACGACGTTCTCGACCGTCAACCCGTAGTGCTTCATCAACGCGCCCGCCGGAGCCGACGCGCCGTAGCTCGACATGCCGACGAACGCACCGCGCTCGCCGATGTGGCGCTCCCAGCCGAGTCGCACGCCCGCTTCGACGGCCACGCGCGCGCGCACCCCCGCGGGCAGCACGGCTTCCTTGTACGCGGCGTCCTGCGCCTCGAACAACTCGAACGACGGCATCGACACGACGCGCGTCGGCAGGCCTTGCGCGTCCAGCTCGCGCTTGGCCGCCACGCACAACGCGACCTCCGAGCCGCTCGCCACGAGGATCACGCGCGGCGCGGGCGCGTCGAGCAGCACGTACCCGCCGCGCCGCAGTCCCGCGGCGGACGCGCACTCGGCGCGATCGAGCGTGGGCAGCGCCTGGCGCGTCAGCACCAGCGCGGTCGGTCCGTCGACGCGTTCCAGCGCCACGCGCCACGCCTCGGCCGTCTCGTTGGCGTCGCACGGACGGATCGTCGCGAGGCCGATCATCGCGCGCATTGCCGCGAGTTGTTCGATCGGCTGGTGCGTCGGCCCGTCCTCGCCCACGCCGATCGAATCGTGCGTGAACACATGCACGACCGGCGCGCCCATCAACGCCGACAAGCGCAGCGCCGGCCGCAGGTAGTCGCAGAACACGAGGAAGGTCGCGCCGTACGCGCGCAGGCCCGACAGCACCATCCCGTTCAGCACCGCGGCCATCGCGTGCTCGCGGATGCCGTAGTGCAGGTTGCGCCCGCCCGGCGTCGCCGCCGACAAGTCGCCGGCGCCCTCGAACGACAATCGCGTCTTCGTCGATGGCGCGAGGTCCGCCGAACCGCCGACGAGCCACGGCACGCGCTTGGCGCGCGCCTCGAGCACCGTGCCGCCCGCGTCGCGCGTGGCGAGTCCCTTGGCGTCCGCCGGGAAGCACGGCACATCCGCGTCCCAGCCCTGCGGCAACCGTCCGCTCCAAGCGAGGTCGAGCTCGGCCGCCTGCGCCGGATGCGCGGCGCGCCACGCGGCGTGCACGCGCTCCCATTCGGCGCGCAACGCCTTGCCGCGCGCGCCCAACCGCGCGGCGAACAGCTCGCGCACGCCCTCGGGCACATGGAAGGTGAGCGCCGGATCCCAACCGTAGCGCGTCTTGGTCGCCGCGACCTCGTCGACGCCCAGCGGTTCGCCGTGCGCGTGGTGCGAGTCCTCCTTCTTGGGCGAGCCGTAGCCGATCTTCGTCTCGACGATCACGAGGCAGGGCTTGGCGCGCTCGGCGAGCACCGCGTGCCAAGCCTGCGCCAACGCCGACAAGTCGTTGGGCGTCTTCACGCGCAGCACGCGCCAACCCATGGCCTCGAAGCGCGCGCCCACATCCTCGCCGAAGGCGAGATCCGTGCGGCCCTCGATCGTGATGCGGTTGCTGTCGTAGATCCAACACAGGTTCGACAACGCGAGGTGGCCGGCGAGCGACGCCGCCTCGTACGCCACGCCCTCCATCAAGTCGCCATCGCCGCAGATGGCCCACACGCGATGGCCGAGATGCTCGGCGTAGCGCGTCGCCCACCACCGCGCCGCCATCGCCATGCCCACCGAATTGGCCACGCCCTGGCCCAGCGGTCCGGTGGTCGTCTCGACGCCGGTCGTGTGGCCGTGCTCGGGGTGGCCCGGCGTCTTCGAGTGCAGTTGGCGGAACGCCTGCAGGTCCTCCAGCGCCACCGCGGGCTTGCCCGTGGGCCGGCCCGCGCGATCGAGCTCGACGACGCCCGCGAGGTGCAGCAACGAATAGAGCAAGGCCGAGGCGTGCCCGCCCGACAGCACGAAGCGGTCGCGCGCCGGCCACGCGGGGGCCGCCGGGTCGTAGCGCAGGGCCTCCTGCCACAAGCTGTAGGCCACGGGAGCCAGGCCCATCGGGGCGCCGGGGTGTCCGGAGTTGGCCTTCTGGACCGCGTCGATGGACAGGGTGCGGATCGTGTCTACGGCCAGCTGGTCGGTCGCGTTCATCGGGGGGTGGGCCTCGGTGCGCATTGTGGCGAAACCGAGGTGAAGGATCGAGGAACGGCGCGCTTGCCGATATCGAAGGGTCATCCGTGGGTCTGCCGCCGTCCCGCGCGCGCCCTCGACGCCGCACCGCGTCGGGCAACGCCCCCTTCACAAGCCCCCCCTCCGGAGGCTAGAGTCTTCGCCCCAAGCGTGGGGACGTAGCTCAGTTGGTAGAGCGACGCGTTCGCAATGCGTAGGTCGAGGGTTCGACTCCCTTCGTCTCCACCAAATCCAACGCGGGGCGGACCAGCCGGCAGGCAGGCCCGCCCCGCTCGCTTGCCATCCGAACGCGCGCGAGCGTCGATGGACAAGGCCTCGCTCGGCAGAGGTGGATCGATCCACCTTCGTTGCGCCGACGGCGTGCCCTCACGGCGTGGCCTGACTGCGCTGGGGCAACTGCCTTTGCCGCACTTGCTGCTTTCGCCGCCCGTGCTGCCTGCGCCGCCCATGTCGGGCTGACCCTTCATGCCGCGGCCCCATTGGCCATGCGGACTCGAACAGAGCTCGCTGGCCACAAGCTCGTTGGCTTGGGCCCTTGCGAACGAACTCCTACGCCGAACCCGCTCGGGCGCAACCGCTCGGCGGGCGCCACCCCGCTCGATGCGCCCGACCTACTTGCGCCAACGCCCGCGCAACTCGACGCGACCGGCGGCGAGGTCCTCCTCGAAACGCCGCAGCACGCCCAGCAACGCCTCGCCGTAACGCTCCAATTGCCACGCCTGCAACCCGACGATGGCGCGCAACGCCTCGGGGGTCGCGGGCCGCACCAGGGTCAGCTCCAGCAAGACGTGTCGATTGAGCAGGTAGGCCGAGTCGATCCCGACCTTGGCGGACTCGTCCTTGCGCCAATTCTTCAGGCGCTCGTGCAGTTCCTGCTGCACCTGGTCGAACCCGCTGGTGCCGTCCTTGCTCGGCAAGCTGGGCAGGCGCCGCACCGGCTCGGCGGCCAAGCCACGCTCGACCGCCGCCAACAGCGCATCCCCCCAACGCCGCGCCTGCTTGGCGCTGAACCCGGGGACGCGCGTGAGCTCGTGCATCGCCTTCGGCGCGCGTTCGGCGATCAGCACCATCGTTTCGTTGTTGACGACGCGGAACGGCGGTTCGTTGATCGACTCGGCGAGCCCCTCGCGCACGATGTACAGCTCGCGCAACACGGCCCGAGCCGGCGCCGACAACAGGCGCGCGCCCTTGATCTTCGCGTACTCGTCCGGGTTGAATTCGTCGCGCGGCGGCTCGATGCCCTCCAGCCGCCGGCATTCGCCCTCGACGATCATGGCGCGCTCCAACCGCGCGAGGTCCGAACGCTGCTCCTTCATCAGCGGCAGCAAGAAGTGCGTGTCCAGCCGCGCGTAGGCCAGTTGCTTGGGCGTCAACGGCCGCTGCGCCCAATTGCTGCGCTGCATCGACTTGTCCAATTCGACGCCAAAGCGTTCTTTCAGAACCGACGCCAACCCCGGCGCCTGCGACCCCAACGTGGCCGCCGCCACGCGCGTGTCGAACAAGTTTGCAAATCGGAAGTCGTGATCTCGCTTCAAGATGAGAATGTCATATTCCCCATCATGAAAGACCTTCAACTTGCGCGGATCCGCCATCACGCGCCCGAAGGCCGACAGGTCCAACCCCGCCAACGGATCGACGATCCAATCCTCCCCCGCCGCCGTGACCTGCAAGAGGCAAACCTTGTCGCGGTAGCTGAAGAAGCTGTCCGCCTCGGTATCGACCGCCAGTTCGTCGACGCTCGCCAGGGCCTCGAGCATCCGACGGAAGCCCGACTCATCGGAGACGACGGTCGGGGGCGGGAGGTCATGGAGCATGGTGGGCGGGGTTGGGGGCGTGGAAGTTTAGTCGGGAGGGGGGCGGGGGGGAAGGGAGGGCGAGTCCCGATGCTGGCCCCGTTCGTTGTGCGCGCCTGGAATCGGAATCCGGCCGAGAGTGCAACGCAGAGCATTCGGGCGGCGTCCATTCAGGTGGAAGGAGTGCCCGCACACGCCGGACCGAGGCCTGGGCTTGGGAGAAGGCGCGTTTCGATCGTGGAGAGCGGTGTTCCGCCCCCCGGTCGCGTCTGGCGTGCCGGCATGGCCCGCCACGCCCGCCCTGTCCGCCACGCCCGCCTAGTCCGCCCTGTCCGCCCTGTCCGCCCTGCCCACCCTGTCCGCCCTGTCCGGCACGCCTGGCCTGTCCGGCACGCACCACCACCGACACCGCGCACGCCTGACCCGTCGCTGCCACAAGCCATCCAAGACCACCGCCCCCTTTCCCCTGCGAGCAAGACCAGCTCAAGCAGCCTCGCCGAACGGCGAGGGTTCCGCTCTCCGACCCACCGCTCAACGGCCCAGACCCACATCAACCACGCGCCAGATGAACCAGGCGCCAAAGAGGCCCTAGCAAGGCGAAGAACCGCACGCAGGCCAGCGTCAGCAACCCTGCAACCGGCTACCTCGCACACGAACCAGCACGGAACAACGACTTAGGACCCGGCCCCACTTGGCCTCGGAACCAGCTCGACACGCTGGTCCGGGGCTTCGTGCTTGGCGATTCGACCACCATCAGCCCGCCGCGCCGAAACGCAAGCGACGGCGCGCACAATGAAAGGGGCCAGCATCAAAAAGGCGGCGGCCAAGTGCTCCCTCCCAAGAGCCCCTCGGCCGCCTGATGTCCCCCTCATCGGGGGTGCTCCATCCCAGCCCCGCGCGTCCCCTCACGGACGACGCGTCAAGAGCCAGCTGTGCTGCTGCTGCCAAACCTACTCAGCAGATGGGGCGCGGTCATCGGCGCTGGGGCGATTGCGCGCGGGGTGTCCCGCGGTTGGCACGGGTGCGGGGCTCGGGAGCTGGGCGCGACTCGCCGCGGTGCGTGCCGGGGTGCATTTCGAAGGAGGATTGGGGTGCTCCGAGCGTTGGGGGCACCTGACGACGGGTTGCTGCGGGTTGTTGCCCCGGTGATGGCCTCTCCTGCGGAATTCCCGGTTGGGCGGTACGATCCGCCTTCTGTCGTTTGGCCATGGCTCGTCTCCGCATCCTGATCGTCACGCGCCTGTTTCCGAACTCGGCGCGGCCGGCTCTGGGCACCTTTTGCCTCGAGCGCGCGCGCGCCTTGGCGCGACATGCGGACGTGCGGGTCCTTTCGCCGGTGCCGTGGTACCCCGCCGGCGCGCCTGGGCCCGAAGAGTGGCGCGCGTGGGCCTCGGTCGAACGCACCGGCAACACCGATTGCGGCATCCCTGTCGCCTATCCGCGGTACCCGTCCCTGCCCAAGGTCGCCACCTGGGCGCAGGGCCCGGCGCTGGCGCGCGCCGTGCAGAAAGGCCTGGAGGAACACCACCCCGGCTGGATCCCTGATGTGGTCGAAGGCTATTTCGCCTTCCCGGACGGCTATGGCGCGGTGCGCCTGGCCCAAGCCCTCGATCGGCCTTCCGTTGTGACCACGCTGGGCTCGGACCTGCGCTTGTACCCCCGCTTGCCGATGGCGCGCACCATGGTGCGTTGGACGATGCGCAAGGCCGACCGCGTCGTGTCGGTCAGCAGCGACCTGCGCGACAAGAGCATCGCGCTCGGCACGCCGCCGGAGCGCGCCGCGTTCCTGACGAGCGGCGTCGATCCGCTTGTTTTCCGCCTGCGCACGAAGGAGGAATGCCGCGCGCGCCTGGGACTGCCGCCCGGCCGCCAGATCGCCGCGTACGTCGGCTTCCTTGTCGACCGCAAGGACCAGTCGTTGGTGCTGCGCGCCCAAGCGGAGCTGCGCCGCCGCGGCCGGCCGGTGCCGCTCGTCGCCTTGGTCGGCGACGGCCCGAACCGCGCCCGCCTCGAGCGCGAAGTCTCGGCGCTCGGCCTGCACGACGATGTCGTCTTCGCCGGTCGCCAACCGCATGCCGAGGTCGCGTGGTGGATGGGCGCCGCCGACTACCTCGTCCTGTCGAGCGACTACGAAGGCTGGGCCACCGTGTACTTCGAAGCGATGGCCTGCGGCCGCCCCGTGATCAGCTCGCGGGTTCCCTCCGCGACCGACGCCATCCGCGGCCCCGAACACGGCCTCGTCGTCGAGCCGCGCACCCCGCAAGCCTTCGCCGACGCCTTCGAACGCGCCCGCGGGACCCATTGGCACCCGACACCCTTGCGCGCGTGGGCCGAGCAGCATTCGTGGGAGCGGTGGACGGAGCGGGCGTTGGAGTTGATCGAGGAGGCGCGCGCGGAGCATCGGGGGCGCGGGTCGCCCTCGGTGGGGAGGGTGGCGTTGGGGAGCGTGAAGGTGGGGGAAGGGGAGAGTCCGGCCTGAGGTGATGCTGGCCCCGTTCATTGTGCGCGGGAGATCGCGCACCGACGCGCCGCTCGCGCAAGTTGGGCGCAAGTTCGACCGTCAGGTGCTGCGACACGCACCGGCCTGACCGTCAATTAGTTGTTGGGGCCCTTCGACGCAGCTCGGGAGTTGGCAGCGGAGCCCCTGCGAACGCGGTCGCCGACGCGCAGGCCGTTCGTCGAGCTCGCGTCCAAGCCCCATGGCCCGATCGCGCTCCTCCGCAATCTGCTGGAACTCCCGCGAAGGTCGCACCTGGCTTGGCCCACGCGGTGCGCCAACTGGCACGGCGTTGCAACGGTGCAGCGAGCCGCCAGTCCGCGCACCCCCGCGTTTCGGGCCCAAGAACGCTGGCCCGACCCACCCTGGGCCAGGCGGAACCGACAGGCCCTCTTGGTAATGAACGCGCGCCGCCGAGCCGGTGAGCGCAGGCCAGCCGATTTCGCCTGTCTCGCCGCGCACAATGAACGGGGCCAGCATCATTCCCATCGCACACATTCCCGCATTCCACCCCTCGGTGTACGTTAGATCGGCTCGTCGCACCGCCTCCCGGCCCCATCGGACACGAGCCTCCTCCCCCTCGCACCCCGACCCCTCCCACCACACCCCTCGCGGCCCCCATCGGCGCCGATGACCATGAACGCGACCTTCCTCTCCTCGTCCCTGCCCCTCGTCGCCGTCGTGTGCGGCCTCGCCCCCTTCGCCGGGGCGCAGACGCTCTTCTCGCAAAGCGGCCAGATCATCGCCGCCAACGGCAACCAGGTCCCCGGCCTGCCCGCCGGCGTGATCTACGGTGGCACCTCGACCTTCGGCAACGCGGTCATCGACGACGCGGGCAATGTGTGCTTCCGCGGGCGCATCCAGGACCCGGGCCTCGTCCTGACGCCGCCGCTCGGCGCGACCAACGACCGCGCCATCTTCGTCGGTCCTTCCTCGGCAGGCCTCGCCATCGCGTACCGCGCCGGTGATGCGGCGCCGCTGATCCCGGGTGCGGTGCTCGCCACCACGACCGTCGGCGGCCTCAGCGGCTCGCCGCGCCTCGCGCCCAACGGCGCGATCTTCTTCGGCGCCACCATCAGCGGCGCGGGCGTCACGACCGCCAACGACACGCTCATCTACGCCGGCACGGTCGGCAACGTGCAGATCCTCGTGCGCGAAGGCGACGCGGCTCCGAGCGGCGGCGCGACGATGACCGGCACCTTCGGCAGCAGCGTCAGCTACCAAGGCGTCGGCATGAACCGCAACAACCGCTACGTGTTCAAGACCTCGCTCACCGGCGGCGACGTGAGCGGCACGACGAACAACGACGGCGTCGTCACCGGCACGCTCGGCTTGTTGCCCGAGTGGGTCGTGCGCAAGGGCGACGCCGGCCCCGCCGGCACGGTCATCTCTGCCACGGGCGGCTTCCTCCAACAGATGAACGACGCCGGCCAGATCATCCACGACGTGACCCTGTCGACGACGCTGGGCGCCTCGCCCGCCACGACGGCCAACGACAAGGTGCTCTACATCTACACGCCGGGCCTCGGCAACACGCAGATCCTGCGCGAAGGCGATCCGGCCCCGGGCACGGCGGGCGCGACCTTCAACAACGCCAGCAACACCTGGAGCTTCAGCGTCTCCGCCAGCGGCTTCAACGGCAACGGCCAGTTCAGCTTGACGGCCGAGTTGCTCGGCGGGGATGTCTCCGGCACCACGAACGACCGCGCGCTGTACATCGGCTCGAGCAGCGGGCTCCAACTGCTGGCGCGCGAAGGCGACCCCGCGCCCGGCACGGACGGCACCTTCAATGTGTGGAACAACACGAACAGCGGCGGCCTGACGAACAGCGGCCGCGCGCTGATCGTCGGCACCATCACCGGCGGCACGACCACCACAGCCAACAACTCCGGCATCTGGGCCGGCACGCCCGGCAACTTGCAACTGGCCGTGCGCGAGGGCGACATCCTGCCCGGCACCACCGCCACGCAGATGGTCGGCAGCACCGGCACGGACAACGGCTTCGGCCCGGTCACCGTGCTGCACAACGACAACGGCTCGATCTACTTCCAAACCGACCTGATCGGCCCCGATGTGATCCCGGGCGCGAACGACACGGCGTATTGCGTGTGGAACCCCGGCTACGGAGTGCGCGTGATCGTGCGCCGCGGCGACGCGTACGACATCGCCCCGGGCGTGACCAAGTTCGTCACCACCGTCGGCACGGTGCAGTTCAACAACACCGACTCGACGCCGCTGTGCTGGGCGCCGAGCGGCAGCATGGCGCTGACCTTCAACAACTCGGACGGCACCGCCGCCGTGGTCAAGGTCGATGTGCCGTCGACGCCGGGCGCGGGCTTCTGCTTCGGCGACGGCTCGGCCACCGCGTGCCCGTGCGGCAACTTCGGCGCCGCGGGTCGCGGTTGCGCCAGCAGCGTCAACGCCAACGGCGCCCTGCTCGACGCGACGGGCCAAGCGAGCCTCGCCAGCGACTCGGTCGTCCTGCGCGGCACGGGCATGCCCAACAGCTCGGCGCTCTACTTCCAAGGCACGACGCAGCTCTCGAGCGGCGCGGGCAGCGTGTTCGGCGACGGCTTGCGCTGCGCCGGCGGCTCCGTCATCCGCCTCGGCACGCGCGTCAACGCCTCCGGCGCCTCGCAGTACCCCCAATCGGGCGATGCGAGCGTCTCGGTGCGCGGCGGCGTCGCGACGCCGGGCACGCGTACCTACCAGGTCTGGTATAGCAACGCCGCGGCGTTCTGCACGAGCGACACCATCAACCTGACGAACGGCTGGCAACTGACCTGGGGTCTGTGACGGCCACGCGCCGGCCTCGCGCCGACGCCGCAAGACACGCAAGCCGGGCGCGCGACCTGCGCGCTCGGCTCGCTTGCTCCGGGGTCGGCGCACACCAAAAGCCACACGCGCAACGCAGAGCTAGACGCGCAACGCAGAGCTAGACGCGCAACGCAGGGCTAGACGCGCAACGCAGGGCTAGAAGCACAACGCAGAGCTAGACGCACAACGCAGGGTCTGACTGCCACCCGACAGCCCGCGTCGCATCCGAGCAGAGCGCTGCGCCCGACCCAAGCCCATCCGCCACCCTCCTCCCGCTCCAACCTCACAACCACC
>JBKDQQ010000129.1:0-43772 GCA_046341775.1 Planctomycetia bacterium | reverse complement strand
GCGCGGGCTGCGCTCGGTCCCATCGTCCCCGCGCCCCCCCCACCCCCCCGCGCCGCCGCCCCCCAGGCGTTGGTGCCCGCCGCCGCCGCGAGGCGCTCGACGAGCGCGACTACTTGCCCGAGCCGCCCGGCTGCGCCTCTTCCTTCTTGGGCGCCGGCAGGTCGAACTGCTTGAAGTTGACGTACACCTTGCCCGGATCGTTGCGCCCCTTGAGCACGAGGCCGACGGTGCGCTCGAGGTTGCGCGGGATGGTGCTCGTGCTTTCGGTGCCGTTGCACACGACCTTGATCGGCTTGTCGAGGTCGAGCAGCACGTCGTTCACGTACACGGTGACCTTGGTGACGCCTTCGCCGGTGATGGTCACCGTGTTGGTGGCGCGGTCGCAGGCGGCCTTGATCCAAGCGGTCCCTTGGCCGTCCCAGGAGGTCTCGATCCAGTACGCGCGCAAGGGCGCGGGCAGGCCGGGCCACAAGGCCACTTCCGTCGGGTTGGCCGCGCGCTTCTGCACGCCGATCCAGGCCCACACATCGGCCTCGGTGCCGTCGGCCTTCAGGGTGGCGTTCTTGTAGCCGAGCTTCTCGTTGGTCTCGGCGAAGGCCGTGGCGTTGGCGCCCGCTCCGCAGAACAAGGTGGGCAGGTTGCGGAAGTTCTCCCCCACCACGGCGATCGCGTCGCCCGAACGGCCGATCACGCCGGCGAAGCGGTCGGGGAAGCGCGAACCGAGCAGGAGCGCGGTGCCCACGCTCGCTCCGCGTCCGCACAGGAAGACCTTGTCGAAGTCGACCGCGTGGTTCCGCGTGAGCGAGTTGAGGATGCTGAACAGGTTGCCCGTGCCCGAGGGACGCGTCGCGCCCGCCTCGGCCACGTTCCACGCCGACTCGTCGTCGGGCAGCGGAATGGCGACGAGCACGGCCTTCTCGCGCAGCGCCGGATCCATCCAATCCTCCATGAGGTGCTGGTCGGCCTTCTGCTTGGCGTCGGGGAAGCAGACGAGCAACGGGTAGGCCTGCTTGGGGTCGTACTTCGCCGGCGTCCAGACGGCGTACTCGAGCTTCGCCTTCTCGTCCCAGTACGCGGGCATCGTCTCCTTCGAGACCTTGCCCTTCACGACGCGCCCCTTGGCGTAGTCGTAGCTGCTCCAGATCGCGCGCCCGAGGTCGCCCGTGAGCGACAGCGTGCTGCGCTTGGCCTTCTTGTCGAGCTTCTCGACCTCCTTGGCCAGTTCCTCGTAGGCCTTGGCGGTGCCCTTGTTGTCGGCGCTGGCCTTGACCCACGCCTGCAGGGACTTGCCGAGGGCGGCGTGGTCGGCGGGCTTGAGCACTTCCTCCACCGGAGCGAAGGCGGAGGCGACGAGGGCGATGGTGAGGACGAGCGGCAGGCGCATCACGCACACTCCATGTGGATCGGTGGCGGTCGGGGCGATCCCCCGACCTGCCGGGGTAGAGGATAGGAGACGAGGGGGGCCGCGTCACCAAGCAGCAAGAGCCCGGGCGGCCCGGGCGCGCGCTTCCCGTCGGGCGGCGGTTGGAAGACCCGGCTCGGCGAGCGCGGCCCGGCGAGTTCTGCCGCGGGCCTCGCCACGGGGAAGGAACCGCCGCCGGGGCGGCGACCGATCATGAGTCGCGCGCGTCGCGCAGCGGCCACAGGATCCGCGGCCCGTTCGAGAACGCCAGTTCGGTCGGGAGCTGGTCGAGGTCGAACCAGGCGACATCCAGCACATCGGGCCCGGGTCGCAAGTCCATGGACAACGCGGCGCAGCGGTACACGGCCACGTTGGCGGGGCGATGGCCCTCCGGCACCCACACGAGGTCGTGCAGGGCCTCGGCGCGCACCTCGATGCCGCACTCTTCGCGGACTTCGCGCTCGACGGCTTGCGCGGCCGGTTCGTCGATCTCCTGGAAGCCCGCGGGCAGGGCCCACATGCCGTGGAAGGGCGCGATCGCGCGACGCACGAGCAGGACGCGCCGCTCGACGAGCACGAGGCCCGCGGCGGCCGCGGCCGGATTCAGCCAATGGACCCAGGCGCAAGCCGTGCAGCGCCTGCGTTCGCGGCCTTCGATGAGGGCGGCCTCCGTCGGCGAGCCGCAAAGCAAGCAGTGGCGTGCATCCATGCCGGGTCGAGGCGCAGCCCCGCGTCCAGTCTAGCCCGAGCGCGGGGGCCTGCCCGGCCCCAAAGGCGCTGGACGCGACGGGTTTCGAGGGACGAGCCTTGGATCGAGCAAGGGGACGTGGTGCCTCCCGAGGGCCGCTGGCCTACACTTCTGGCCCCCCCACCGCGGCATGCAACGCATCCTCCTGCTCGGCTCCACCGGTTCCATCGGCCGGCAGACTCTCGATGTCGTGCGCGCCAACCCGTCGCGGCGACGCGTCGTCGGACTCGGCGCGCGGCAGGACGTGGAGGGGTTGCTCGAACAGGTGCGCGAGTTCGCGCCGGAGCGCGTGGCGCTGTGCGATCCCGAGGCGGCCGAGCGCTTGCGCGGTCGCTTGCCTAGCGGCGTGGCGCTGCACGCCGGGCCCTCGGCGCTGGTCGAGTTGGCCGAGGCCTGCGACTACGACCTCGCGGTGCACGGCGTCGTCGGAGCGGCGGGCGTGTTGCCGAGCGAGGTCGTGCTCGCCAAGGGACGCGTGCTGGCGCTGGCGAACAAGGAATCGCTGGTCGTCGCCGGCGGTCCGCTGTGCGCGTTGGCGCGCCGCACGGGCGCATCCATCGTGCCGGTGGACTCGGAGCACTCGGCCGTCTTCCAATGCCTGCGCGGCGAAGACCTGCGCCGCGTGCGCAAGGTGATCTTGACGGCCTCCGGCGGACCTTTGCGCGAACTCCCCCGCGAACGCATCCGGGCCGCCACCGTCGACGAGGCGCTGGCGCACCCGAACTGGAAGATGGGACCGCGGATCACGGTCGGCAGCGCGACCCTGATGAACAAGGCGTTCGAGATCGTGGAGCTGCACCACTTGTTCGACCTCGAACCCGAGCGCATCGAAGTGGTCGTGCATCCGCAATCGATCGTGCACTCGATGGTCGAGTTCGTCGACGGCTCGGTCGTGGCGCAGTTGGGCCCGCCGGACATGCGCGTGCCGATCCACTACGCCCTGCACCATCCCGACCGCGCCGAAGGTCCTTGGCGCGGCTTCGACGCGCGCAGCATGGCGCGGCTGACCTTCGAGGAGCCCGACCTCGAGCGCTTCCCGGCGCTCGCGCTGGGTTGGCGCGTCGTGCGCGAAGGCGGATCCGCCGGCGCCGTGCTCAACGCCGCGGACGAAGCCGCGGTCGAGGCCTTCCTCGGTCGACGCATCGCCTTCGGCGACATCGCCGAGATCGTCGCGCGCACGCTCGATGCTCCGCGTGGCGCGGGGAACACCGTGCGCGAGCTGCTCGACGCCGACGCGGCGGCGCGCTCGCACGCGAGCCTGCTCGCCGCGCGCCTCGCGCCCGACAAGCCCTGATCCCGCGCGAGTTCCGACACCGCGCAAGATCCGACACCGAGCAAGATCCCGAACGCGCCCAGCAGCGTCCCCCCACGCAAGAGACACAGAGCCCCATGGACTGGTTGATCGGCCTCTACCACGCGCTCCTCGTGCCCTTCGGCATCGGCCTCGTCATCTTCGTGCACGAGCTCGGGCACTTCCTCGCCGCGCGGCGCTGCGGAGTGCGAGTGGAGACCTTCAGCCTCGGCTTCGGTCCGCGCGTCTTCGGTTGGAAGCGCGGCGAGACGACCTACCAGCTGGCGCTCGTGCCGCTGGGCGGCTTCGTGCAGATGAAGGGCGAGGGCGGTCCCAAGGAGGAGGGCGCGCCCGGCGAGCCGGACGACCTGCGTTCGAAGAGCGTGGGCGCGCGCTTCCTGATCTTCTCGGGCGGGGTGTTGATGAACCTGGCCTTCGCCCTGCTCGTCTTCCCGATCATCTTCAGCGTCGGCGTGCCCTTCGAGTCGCCGACCCTCGGAGCGCCCGTGCCCGGCAGCGCCGCGTGGAAGGCGGGGCTGGAGACGGGCATGCGCGTGCTCGAGGTGGACGGCGAGGAAGTGCGCGGCTACACGGACATCCCCACCGCCGTGGCGCTGCATGCGCCCGCCGCATCGACCCTGACCGTGCGCACCCCGGAGGGCGAGGTGCGCCGGATCGCGCTGCAACCGGAATGGCGCGCCGACCTCGGCCTGTTCGAGGCGGGATTGCGCGAGTGGCGCGATCCGCGCGGGACGCTGGTGGTGCGACCCGGGAGCGCCGCCGAGGCGGCAGGCCTGGCGAGCGGCGACCGGCTGGTCGAGGTCGTCGGCGCCCCCGAGGGCGTCGAGCTCGAGCAAGCCATCGAGGACCGCCTGCGGCGCGGCGAGCCGCTGCTGCTCGTCGTCGAGTCCGGCGCGGATGGATCGGCGCCGGCGGCGCGCCGTCAAGTGGAATTGACAGCGCGCAGCGTCGAGGTGCACGTCGAGCGGCGCAACTTCCTCCAGCGGCAATTCGCGCGGATCTCGGGCGACGAGCGCGAGGTGGTCGACGCGCCCATGGCCGGCATCGAACCCGCGCACAACGCCGTGCTCGCCGTGCGCGACGTGGACGCCTTGCGCGGGCTCGATCTGCAGCCCGGCGACCGGCTGCGCTCGGTGCAGGGCGCGCCCGTGCTGCTGCCGCGCGATCTGGCGCGACGCCTCGCCGAGGCGTCCTTGCCCGCGCCAGTGCGCTTCGAGATCGAGCGCGGCGCGACGGTCGTGGAATCCCGGCTGGACCTCGATCGCGACGCGGCGCGACGCCTCGTCGAGGCGGTCGCCATCGGAGGCGCCGTCGAGCACGACCGCGTGCTGGCGAATCCCGGCGGCGCTGCGGCGCGCGCGGGCATCCTCGACGGCGACCGCGTGGTCAAGATCGGCGAGGCGCGCATCGAGCGCTTCTCCGACATGGCCACGGCCATCAAGAACGCCGGCGCCGAGCCGCGCATCTGGACCCTGATGCGCAGGGCACCCGACGGACGCGAGTCGGAAGTGCAGATCGAAGTCGCGGCGGGAGGCTTCGCGCGGCCGGATCTGGGCCTGGCCTTCGAGGGCGCCGAGCACATCGTGCGCGCCGACGGTCCTATCGACGCCCTCGCCATCGGCTTGTCCTCGAGCTGGCGCTTCCTCGTCGAGACAGGTCGCGTGCTGAAAGGCCTGTTCCAGGGCAGCGTCGCCGGCAGCAACGTCGGCGGCATCCTCACGATCGGGGCCGTCTCGCACACCTTCGCGGAAAGCGGACTCGCCAAGTTCTTCTTCTTCCTGTGCATCCTCAGCTTGAACCTGGCGGTGCTCAACATCCTGCCGATCCCGGTGCTCGACGGCGGCCACTTGTTCTTCCTGCTCGTGGAGAAGCTGAAGGGCTCGCCCGTCTCGGAGCGGGTCATGGGCTGGAGCCAGACCGTGGGCGTGGTGCTGGTCGTGTCCCTGATGGTCTACGTGACCTACAACGACCTCGTGCGGTACCTGTTCCGCTGACTCGACGCGCCTGCGGGCGCCCTCGAGCCGTGCGTGCTTGCGGGCGGGGGGCGGCGGGGGCTAGCGTGGAGCCACACGGCTCCGCCATGCGTCCGCAAGCCATCCTCGCCCTGCTGCGCGTCTCGCAAGCGCCCTCCGCGGCGGCCGACGCCGTCGCGGGACTGGCGTTGGCGCACGGCGCCGCCGCCATGGCTCAAGGAGGGCTGGTCTTCGGCCCCGAGGCGTGGAGCGCGTTGCCCGCGCAATTGGGCGCTTCGCTGGGCGTGTACCACGGAGCGCTCGCGCTGAACGACTGGCGTGATCGCGAGCACGACCGCCGCACGCGTCCCGCGCGTCCCATCCCCTCGGGCGCGATCCAGCCGTGGCTCGCCTTCGCCATCGGCGCGTCGCTCGTCGCGTGCGGCGTGCTGTGCGCCTCGACTCTCGGCCCGCGCGCCGCGTCGTGGACGACGGCGATCGCGTTGTGCGCGCTGGCCTACACCTTCCTGGGACGCGGTCCCGTGGCCGGCCCGGCGCTGCTTGGCGCGTGCCGAGGAGCCAACTTGGCCTCGCCCGCGGTGCGCACCGGCGCATGGAGCGAACCGCTGGTGCTCGCCGCGTGCCTAGTCTACGCGGCCTACGTGGCCTGCATCTCGAAGCTCGCGCGCCACGAGGACGGCGTCGAGGTGGACGCGACGGCGACGAGGCAGCGCCTGTGGCTCGGCGGGGCGACGGCGTGCCTCCTGTGCGCGGCGGTCGTCGGTTGGCTCGGCAAGGACGCTTGGCTGCCGCGCATCGTCGCCGCCGCGCTGGCCGCCGGCGCGGCGGGAGGCCTGGCGCGCCACCTCGCGGGCGCGACCCTCGCCGATCCGCGCGCCGTCCAAGCCGCGATGGGCGACGCGCTGCGACGCATGCTGCCCTTGCTCGCCGTGCTCGTCCTGGCCGTGGCGCTCGACCCCACGGCGTGGATCGCCGCCGGGTGCATCCTCGCGGGCCTGCCGCTCGCTTGGTTGTTGCGGCGCGTCGCCCCGCCGACCTAGCCTGCGCGCACGCGCGCTGCGGCCGCGGCCCGATCCGCGACCACGCCGTCGAGCTGCAGTTCCTCCAGTCGACGCAGCCACTGCCCCAGCGCCGGGCCGCGCGGGACGCCCAGCGCGATCAAGTCCTCGGCCGACAGGAAGGGCGGGGGACGAAGTCCCTCGGGACCGAGCGTGCGCAGTTCCTCCTCGGCGCGCGCCCAAGCCTCCAGCTCGGGGCGCGATGAACGCGCCAGGCGCAACCCGCAAGCGAATCCCGGGCGTCGCGCGCGCAGGATGCGCCGCGAACGCGACGGCCACGGATCGTCGAAGAGGTCGTGCAGGCACCCGAGCGCATCGAGGCACAAGTCCGCTTCGTGGCGCGAGCACTTGAGGCCCGACACCACGCGTTCGGCGCGCGCGCGCACCGGTTCGAACCCGGCGCGCGCCTCTTCGCCCGTCGGCGCGAGCATGGCCGCCAAGGCCTCCGCGAGGCTCGCGGGCCTGGGCCAACCCGCGAGCAGCGCCGCGCGGGCCTCGATGTCCGGCAAGTCCGCGCCCAAGGTGGGCCCGACGAGGCGGCAGGCTTCGAGCAACCGCAGGAAGCGCGCCAAGTCGGCGCGCGCGGCGGCCCCCGCCAGTTCCTTGTGCACCCGCTCGCGCGCCATGCGCGCCAGCGTGGGCGCCAACGCGCGCGCGGCGCGCAACGTGCGCTCCTCGATCTCGAAGCCGAGCGTCGCGGCGAAGCGCACGAGGCGCAGCAGCCGCAACGAATCCTCGCGGAAGCGCTCCTCCGGCTCGCCGATGGCCCGCAGCAGTCCGGCCCGCAAGTCGGCCAGTCCGCCCGTGGGATCGCGCACTTCGTTGGTCAGCGGATCCAGGTACAACGCGTTGACGGTGAAGTCGCGGCGCCGCGCATCCTCCACGAGGTCGGTGCCGAACCGCACGCTGTCGGGGCGTCGGCCGTCGCTGTAGGTCGTCTCCAGCCGGTAGGTCGTGTGCTCGATCGAGGCGCCCTCGAGCACGACGAGCACGGTGCCGAACTCGATGCCCGTGGGCACGGTGCGGGCGAAGGCGCCGCGCACCACCTCGGGCCTGGCGTCGGAGCACAAGTCGGCGTCCGCCACCTGCCGTCCGAGGGCCAGGTCCCGCACGCACCCGCCCACCAACCAGGCGCGATGGCCGAGTTCGCCGAGGCGGGCGGCCACGGTCCGTGCGGCCGTCCACCACGGTTCCGGCAGGCGGGAGAGATCGGGAGTGCCGACGGGAGGTGCTTGCATCGCGATCGCGGCTTGTGGAAGGTGCAGCATACAGCGCGAAGTCCAAGGCGATCTCCGAGGATCCGATGGATCCTCCCCTCCACGACGCGGGCGCGCTCCACGACGATCATGCAAGCCACCACCACCTTGGCGACCACGGGCGAGCGTCCCGCCGTCGTCGGACTTTCGTGGATCGACAAGCTCACCATCGCGGCCATCGTGGGCATCGTGGTGCTGGTCACCGTTCCGCACGTAGAACGCCTCGCGCGGCGCGACAACGAGCTCGACGCCATGCGCACCTTGCGCGTGCTGGCCACGCAACCCGTGCCGCCCGGCGCGGCGCAGCGCGCCGGCACCTTGCAAGGACTGGTGGGCGGAGACCAGATGTTGGCGCGACGCCTCGAGGATTCGACATGGCTCCCCGACGGCAGCTTGCAGCGCCACGGCTACCGCTTCGACCTGGCCCGCGGCCCGCTGGGAGAGATGCTGCTGCGGGCCTGGCCTGTCGAGGCTGGCGCGACGGGACGAGCGGCGTTCTTGTGGAATCCGCGCACCGGCATGCTGGGCCACGACAATCCGGCGCTCGCGTGGAGCGGCGAGCTCGCGCCCGCGCTCGACCAGCCGCTCGACGAGCGCTCGGGTTGGCGCCGCATGGCCCAGAAGCCGCGCTGAATGCGTCCGCGCTGGAACCGCGCGGGACTCAGCGCCCGGCGCGGGCCCTGAGCACTTCGCGCATGCGGCGCGACCAATCCTGCAATCCAAGCAGGTCGTAGACCTCCGCGCACTGCGCGAGGTCCCGGCGGGAGGGAAGGCCCGCAGTGCCGCCGGCGAGGGCGCCGTAGGCGGAACGGCCTTCCGGCAAGGACTGCAGCAGGGCCGCGTCGACGGCAACCTGCGCAGCGTCGATGGCGCCTCGGTAGGCGATCTCGACCGCGTCGCGGCGCGCGAGCAGCAGCAAGGGCAAGTCCACCGACTCGAAGGGTCCGAAGACCTCCATCAACAGGACATCGATGGCCTGGTCGAGGCGAGCGTCCGCGCCTCGCACCACGCTGCGCGTCAAGAATTCCGGACGCCCGGAAAGGGCGCGAAGGGCAGCCTCGCAAGCGGCATCTCCGGGCTCGACCACCAGCAGGCCCTGCATCGCGGCCCCTGGTCGCGACGCCGAGGACGGGAGCGGGAAGGGATCGCAGAGGGGCGAACGAACCATGGCGGAAGTGGCGAGTGGAGCCGACGCCTTGGACGGCGCGGAGGCGCGCGCGCGGTTCGCGGCGACGGCCGCGCCGGCGCCTCGACGCAGCACGGCGCGACGCGCGCCCGCGGACTGCGGTGGCGGCAGCGATGCGACGGCGAACGACTCGCGCGCGCCATCGCTCCACTGCACCTCCAACGACCGCACCTCCTCGCCGGGCGCCAGCCCGAAGAGCAGCCGCGGCGACGAGGAGCTCAAGTAGCCCTCGCCGGCGTGGACCGTGCCGCGCAAGCGACGCGCGTCCGTCGACACGCGCACCGTGGCCCCGGGCAGCACTCGATCGACGAGCTCCAGCGACAAGGCGTGTGGATTGGAGCGTGGATTGCGCAGCACGCGCAGCATCGGGGCCGTCCGCGAGACGAGGACCAGGTCCTGGCCGCCGTCGTCGTCCAGGTCGAGTCGCAGCAGGCCGCGCGCGTCGCCCTCGTCGTCGAGTCCGAGCGCCCCCGCCACCTCGGCGAACGTGCCGTCGCCCAGGTTGAGGTAGGAATAGTCGCGCTCGCGACCGTTCCACGAGCAACCGCCCTCCTTGCTGGTCGCCTCGCGCAGGAATCCCCAACCCGCGGAGTACGCGTCCACCGGCCCCTTGGCGTCCGCGGGCGAAGCGGCGACCACGCCGCGCCAGAAGAGGCCTTGCACATCCGTCTCGCGACGATTCGTGATGAACCCGGCGGGCGCGTGGATGTCGGGCAGGCCGTCCCCGTCGAGGTCGGCATGCAGCGCGCCCCAGCCCCAGCCGCCGCGCAAGATCCGCGCCTCGACGCTCGCGTCGCGAAAGCGCCCGCCACCCTCGTTCACGAGCAACGTGTTGCCGCGCGCGTGGCGCATGTAGTCGGGCCGCAAGCCCGGGGTGGCGGACATGAAGCGCGGATCGGAAGCGCTGCGCAGGCCCGCGGCGCTGTGCATGTTGGTCACATGCAGGTCGAGATCGCCGTCCAGGTCGTGGTCGGCGCTGCTCGCTCCCATGCTCGCCGCCTGGTCCGCCGCGCATCCATCCGCGACGCTGCGCTCGTCGGCCGCGTCGACGAAGCGACCCGCACCGTCGTTGACCCAGTAGTTGTTGCGACCGAAGTCGTTGGTCACGTACAGGTCTGGATCGCCATCGTCGTCCCAGTCCGCCCACAGCGCCGAAAGGCTGAACCTGTCGTTGTGCTTGTCGAAGCCGGCCGCCGCGCGTCCGTCGACGAAGCGCCTCGCTCCTTCATTGCGCCAGTACAGGTTCGGCGCCCCGTTGCGGGCGTCGTGGTACGGGGTCGGAACGCCCCCGTTCACGCCGCCTGCGACGTAGCGCGTGGCGTACAGGTCGAGGTCGCCGTCCTTGTCCGGATCCGCGGCCGCGATGGAGTAGACCTCGGGACCGAGCGGGCCGTCCTGCAGGCGCGTCGCTTGCGCGAAGCGCGCGCGCCCGTCGTTCCAGCAGACGAACACGCCGTTGCCGGCGCCGAGCACGAGATCGAGCGCGCCGTCGCCATCCATGTCGGCGGCGAGGGCGCCGCTCGACTGGTCGAGGAAGGCGACTCCCGCCTCGCGCGCCGCCTCGCGGAATCCGCCCGAAGCCTCGCGCAGGAACAACCAGTTCGGCAGTCCGCCGGTGCGGCAGACGTAGAGGTCCTCCAGGCCGTCCGCGTTCCAGTCGCCGACGCACGCGCCGGTCATCGCCAGCCATGTGTCGCCGGCGAGGCGGTCGCGGGTGGTGGCGAGCTCCAGTTCGCCCCGTGCGACCTGGGCCAGCACGCCCGGGGCGAACAGCCTGGGGACGAGGTCCTCGAAGCGCGTCCCCGCGCCACCGAGCACGGCCTCGACCCGCGCGGGCGCGAAGTCCAAGTCGTCGAAGGGCCGGGACTCCGCGCAGGAGATCGCGAAGTCGATGGTGAGCTGCACGAGCTGCTCCGCGTCGCCGACGGGATCCCAGATCGCGCGCAGCCAGCCGCCGGCGCGTCGTCGACCATCGGCCGCGGACATGGACGTCAACTCGAGCTCGACGCGCGGAGCGGCGGCGGGCGCTCCGGCGCGCACCGCCTCGAACCAGCCCGGGAGCGGCGTCGGCACGCCGGGCCCCGACCTGGCCTCGACGCGCGGCGGCGCGGCGCGCACTCGCACTACGGGCGCCAACTCCGCCCGCGCCGTCGCGGCGAACATGCCCGACTCGACCGGGCCGGCGCGTCTGTCAAGTTTTTTGGACAGATCGGCCACGAGCCGCGCCTCGACGATCTCGGCCCAGCCCTCCAGCGGCCAGCCGTCGGCGACGGGATCGAGGCGCGCCATCCAGGCGGCGTGCTCCGCGTCGCGCCTGCGCACCCGGCCGGGCAGTCGCGCCGCGGGGGCGGGAGACGGGACATCGCTCGCGCGCGCGCCGGCTCCGGCCGCGGAGGTCGCGGAGGCGCCGCCGGCGTCCTCGCGGGCGTCGGAACAAGCCGCGAGCGCGGCGATCAACGCCGCGCAGGCTACTTGGCGTAGGATTCCCACAGCAGGCAGTTGAAGGCTCCGCGCCAGGCGGGATCGTCGATGGAAAGGGCCGCGCGCTTCAGGCGCGGCGCGACTTGCGCCGCCGGACCAAGTCGCACCAGCAACTCGGCGGCGAGGAAGCGCTCGGCCGGATGCGCGCCTGCTTCGTCGAGCACGCCTTGCAGCGCCGCGCGCGCCGCATCGTCGCGACCGAAGGAAAGCGCCCAGGCGATGTCGACGCGACGCGCGATGTCGCGCTCGTCCGCGCGCATGGCTTGCAGGCGTTCCAGTCCGGGGCGCCCCATGCCCCCCAAGAGGTCGCAATACCAGCGATGGGCGCTGCGGCCCTGCACGGACTCGAGGTCGCCGCGCGCCGCATCGGCGAGGACGCGCGCGGAGCGCTCGTCGGGCACCATGGCGAGCGCGCGGTCGATCTCGCGGCGCGCGGATCCGGCCTCCGCCGGTCGCAGTTCGAGCAACCGTCGGAGGACGCGCTCCCGCAGGCCGGAGTCGCGCTCGAAGAGCGGCCGCAAGGCCCTGAGCGCCAGGTTGCGGTCGTCCGTCGTGCCGGCGAGCAGCGCCACGCCTCGATCGATCGCCTGCGGGTCGCCCGAGGCGACGAGGGCCTCGAGCGCCGCCGCCCTCGGCTCCGCCGCCGCGTCGTCCAGCGCGTCGCGCAGGAACTCCAGCGCTCCGGGCACCGAGCCGTCGGCGAGCTGCTTGACGCACAGGAGGCGGATCGACGCGTCGTCGTCCTGGCGGGCCTCGAGCAGCATCTCGCGCAGGTCCGCCTCGGCGCACGCGGTCGCCGCGTTCTGGCGCAGCACGACGGACTCGTCGCGCAGCATCGACGCGAGATCGCGGCGCGCGCCTTCGTCCCCCGCCGCCGCCAACGCGGCGAGCAAGTGCACGGCGACCGCGCCGGATGCGGCAGGCAGTGCCTCGCGCAAGAGCGCGACGAGCTCCGCGTCGCCGCGCGCCGCCAACCCCGCGCACATGCGCTCGTCCCCCAGGCCCGCGCGCGTCTCGGCCAGCGCGAGCCGGGCGGCGCGACGTGGATCGCACTGCTTGAGCGCGGCTCGCGCGTGCTGCCGCAGGTCGTCGGATGATCCGGGCACGACCGCCTGGATCGCGTCCCAGTCGGCGGGATCGGGATGGTTACGCAGCACGGCCAAGGCGGCGATGCGCACGGAATCGGCGGGATGGCCCAGGGCGCGCAGGGCCGCTGCGCGACCCGTGCGATCGGCCCTCGAACCGAGCACCTCGAGCGCGGCCACGACCCGCGTGGCGTGCGCCGGCTCCGCCATGTTCTCGGCCGCGAGCCGCTCGAGTTCGGCCACGCACTCCGGCCCGCCGCGCATCAGTTCGCCGCGCGCCCAGCGCAAGGTGTCGCGCGACCCGTCGAGCAGGCGCTTGGCGAGCGCCGGCGCGAGGTTCGTGGTGTCGCCGAAGAACGGAGGGCAGCCGCGCTTCCCCCACCAGGCCGCCAGGCGCTCGTCGGCCGAGGGGTCGAAGGCCTCCGCCCCGGTCGCGCGCGAGCCGGCCGACGGCGGGCTCGTGGTCGGCTGGCTGGTCGACGGCGGCATGGCCGGCTCGGCATCCTCGCCCGCTCCGCAGCCGCCGAGCACGAACAGTCCCGCGGCCGGCGCGGAAAGGCAAGCGGCCGCGAACCCTGCCGCGGGCCTGGACGCCCCGCGCGACATCGAGGGCCGTCGCGCCGCAGTCACTGTCCCGGCGCCTCCCCGAGCGTGCCTTGCGCGGCTTCGAGTCGCGTGCGCGACTTGGCGAGGTTCGAACGCGCGAGCACCTCGACCGACATGGCGCGCACGAGCTCCTGCTGGAACTGCAGCACCTGGAACACCGTCGATTGGTCGTTCTCCAATCGCGCGCGCTCGGCCTCCAACTGCTCGCTCGCGAGTTCGAGGCTCTTCTGCGCGGCGCGCACGGCCTCGATCTGGTACTGAGCCTGGCGCACGGCGTCGCGCACGTCGGCGAGCACCGAAGTCTCCAACTGGTCGTAGCGCAGCTTCTCCGCGCGCAGATCGGCCCAGGTCGCGGCCAACTGGTTCCTGGCCGTGGTGTTGCCGATCGGAGTGGAGAACGCCAGTCCCGCGCGCAGCGTCGGGTACTCGAAGGAGGCCGCGTTCGAGAGCGCCTCGCCCTCGTTGGGGTCGTAGCCTTGGCTGGCCGCCGACAGGTCGAAGTCGAGTCGGGGCTTGGCGTCGGATCGCGCGACATCGCGCCGCAGCTCGGCCTGCTGGACCGAGAGCCGTTGCTGCCGCAGCTCCGCGCGTCGATCGACGGCGATCGCCAAGGCGGCCTCCCACGGCGGCACCATCAAGCCCGAAGCCAGTCGGGGCAGCGGGGTCGTGGGCTTCAGCTCGCGCGACCACGCTTCGCGGTCCGAGCCGGGGAACAAGAGCTGCTTGAGCGCGTCGGAGGAGGCGCGCAGGCGGTTCTCGGCGGCGAGGCGCTCCTGCTCGCGCTGCGCGAGCTCGGTCTCCGCCTGCAGCACGTCGGTGCGCACCCCCAGTCCGGCGTCGAGCCGCTTCTGGCTCTGCTCGACCTGCTTGCGCGCGAGCTCCACGCCCGAGACGGCGACGCCCAGCTCCGCTTCGGCCGCGACCAGATCCCAGTAGGCGTTCGTCGTGTCCAGCAGGAGCTTCTGGCGCGCCTGGCGCTCGCGCTCGCGCTGGCGCATCCAGTCCTGCTCGCCCTGCTTGACCGAGGCCGTGGCGTAGTCGCGCCACGCGCCGCGCAGGAGCGGCTGGCTGTAGGCGAGCGTCAGCAGGTCCGTGCTGGCCCGCGGATCGACCGCGAAGCTGCTGTCCGATTCGACGAGGGACGACTCGAAGCTGGCGCGCAGGTTTCCACCCGTCTCCAAGGGACGCGTGAAACCGGTGCTGAGCTGCTGGACCTTGCGATTCGAGGCGCTGAAGAAGTCGCTCGGCTCGATCTGCTGGTCGGTGTAGGAGAGGCTGGCGTCGTAGACCCAGTCGAAGGCGCCGCCGGTGGCGCGGTAGCGCATCAGCGCGGCCTCGGTGGCGAGTTCCTCGATCTGGAGGCCGAGGTTGCGCTCGAGCGCCAAGCTGCGCGCTCCGTCGAGGCTCAGTTCCGACGAGGCCGGCGCGGCTTGCAGCAGCGCGCAGGCGCCCAGGGCGATGAGGAGGGAGTCCATCGGGGCGTGGAGGATAGCAACGGCCCTTCAGGAGCCGCCATCGGGCCGGGCCTGCAGATCGGAAAGCGCGGCTTCCAGGCCCGGAACCGAGCCGCGGCACTCGAGCACGATGCGACGCGCGTCCTCGCCCTCCTCGGGGACGCGCTCGAGCAGGACTTGCAGCCTGTCGTCCGGCAAGGCGTCGGCGACCTTCGCCGCCCATTCGATGGCGCAGACCCCTTGGCCGAACAGCTCCGCGCCTCCATCCGCGAGGAAGGCGCGCTCGCGGCCCTCCATCCACGCGTCGAAGTGCAGCAGCGGCAGGCGGCCCGCGTGGCTCGCCATCAAGGCGAAGGTCGGGCTGGAGACGGGAGTGGCGACCTCGAGGCCGCGCGCCAAGCCGCGCACGAAGGCCGTCTTGCCGGCGCCCAAGTCGCCATCGAGCGCGATCACGAGCGGCGAGCGCAGGGCGAGCCCGAGTCCGCGCGCCAACTCCTCGGTCTCCTCCTCGGAACGCGTGATGCGCTCAACCCTGCGCGCCATGGATCCAACCTCCCGCGCCGACGGGCGGCTCGACGCCTCCGTCGTGGCGCGCCAGCACCACGCCCGCGCCCGCGACGACCGAACCGATGCGCGCGAGGCCGAGGCGCGCGGCCGCGCCCGAAGCCACGAGGCGCCGCGCGTCGGCGCGCGACAAGCAGGCGAGCAGTTCGTGGTCCTCGCCATCGCGCAACGCGTGCTCGAGCGGCGGCATCCCGTCGCGCGCGGAGAGCCTGCGCGCATCGCGATGCACGGGCACGCGCGCGAGCTCGATGCGCAGGCGCGCACCCGAGGCGCGCGCGATGCGCCCGACGTCGAGGAGCAAGCCGTCGCTGACATCCATGAGCACGCGCGCACCGTGGTCGACGAAGGCGCGCGCGGCGTCGAAGCGCGGTCGCGGCCGCAGGTGCCTGCCTAGGATGCTGCCGCCCAACGGCCCCGAGACCCACAGCTCGTCGCCCGCGCGCGCGCGGTCGCGCCCCACGCTGCGTGCGCCGCGCCATCCGCCCAGCGCGGTGGCGGCGAACGACAGGGGCCCTTCGGTCAGGGAGAGATCGCCGCCGACCAGTTGGGCGCCATGCCGCGCGGCGGCCTTCGAGGCGGCATCGATGGCGCGGCGCAACTCGGTTTCCGAGCGCGTGCGCGGCGCCTGGACGCACAACAGCACCGCGTGCGGTTCGGCGCAGGTCGCGGCGAGGTCGCTGAGCGCGCGCAACACGCATTTCCGCGCCAGCGCCGCCGCCGCCACTCCCTCCTCGGCGTGCTGGCCTTCGATGGCCTGGTCGGCGCAGGCCACGAGCCGGCCGCCTGGCGGGTGCAGCACGGCGGCGTCGTGCATGGCCGACCCCGCCAGTCGCGACGGCCGCGGACGCCGCGCCAGCCAACGGTGCAGCGAATCCTCCGACCAACTCACGCGGGCCCTCCCAGCGCGCGCAAGTACGCGGCCACGGCGCGGCCCGGATCATCGGCGCCCCAGATGCCCGCGATGCAAGCGACCCCGTGCGCGCCGGCGGCGCGCAGCTCCGCGCAATGCCCGGGCGAGAGACCGCCCACGGCCCAGGCGGGCCGGCCGATGCGCGCCATTTCGCGGCGGAACCCGTCGACGCCCAGGGGCTCCTTCAGGCCGACCTTCGAAGGCGTGGGGTGCACGGGCCCGAGGAGCACGTGGTCGCTCTTCGCGTGCAAGGCGGGATCGTCGCCCGCGTGCGCGCTCGTGCCGAGGAGCAGCCCCTCGGAGAGCTGCGCGCGCGCCACCGCTCCGGGAAGGCCGCGCCACGAAAGATGCACGCCGTCGGCGTCGATGGCCGCGGCGAGGTGCGGCCGATCGTGCACCAGCAGCAAGCCGCCGTCGTAGATCGCGCGCAGCCGCTCGCACAAGGCGAGGTAGGCGCGTTCGGAGAGTCGGGGTTCGCGCACGAGCAGCGCTCCGAGGCCGGCGTCGCGAGCGCGCGCTGCCGGGCCGAGGAACGCCGTCGCGTCCTCGTCCTCCAATTCGCCGGGGCTGATGGCGAGGAGCGCGGCGTTCATTCCTCGATCTCGACCAGCCAACCAAGCTCGCGCAGCAGGGACTGCAAGCGGCGCTGCGTCGAGCCGCCCTTGAGCTTGACGCGACGCTCGTCGAGCACTTCCCGCACCAACGGACGGACGCCTGGATCCTGGCGGAAGCGCGCCAACGCCTCGGGATCGTCGCCGCTCACGACGCAATGCTTGTCGAGGTGCAGCACCCCCGCGCCCCGCGCCCAGTCGCGCACCGTGTAGAGCACGTTGTTCGGCACCGGCGTGCGCGAATGCTGCTCCAGGGTCGCGAGGATGCGCTTGAGGTGCATGCCCTCGTGCAAGGCGCGCGCCACGCTCTTCTCCTCGATCTTGAACTTGAGGATGCTGCCCTTCGACTCGCGCGTGCAAAAGCGGTCCAGGTCGTGGACGAGCTCGGCGTCGTCGCCGGTCGGGAACAGCACCACCTCGAAGTCCGGCGTCACGACGAGGTTGCCGAGCGCCTGCGTGGACTCGCCCTGCGCCTCGGCGATGCCGAGCAGGCGCGCACCGAGGCGCGTCACGCGCATCGCCACGGGGTGGCCGGCCTTGTCGTAGCCGAGGTCGACGATGCCCAGCAGGTAGAGCCGCTGCCGCACCCACGTCACGAGGTGCCAGCTGAGGCGCTGCACGTCGTCCATCGGCACGTACTGGCCCGACTGGAACCGCGCGGCGAAGTACTCGTCGACGGCGAGGTCGTCGAGGCTGCACAGGTAGGTGTTGCGCGCGAGGAACGGCACGTACATCAGGTCGTACCACACGCCCGGCTCGACGCGCTTCAGGAGCCGCATGTAGATGCGGCGCATGCGCGCCTGGTGGTAGTGCTCGCCGGGCAGGTCGCGTTCCTCGATGCAGTATTCGAGCAACGCGCGCACCTTCTGCTCCAGGTCGCGCGGCTCCCAGTCGCGACCCGCGTGCGTCAAGGCGAAGGTGCGCTCGCCGGTCGAGTCGATCAGGTGCTGGTCGCGGGCGAAGCGGTAGATGAAGGCGAGGGTGTCGGCGCGCGACAACTCGCGACCGGGGTTGGGGATCAGCTCCGACTCGATGCGCCGTTCGGTGGTCTTGAAGATCTCGCCGCGCGTCGTGAAGCGCACGTCGTGGTCGAGCACGTAGGCGATGAAGCGCGAGATGTTCGAGACCAGGTCGACGCCGTAGGAGGCCTCCTCGTGCGGCTTGTCGGGGTCGCCCGGGACCGCCACGCGGCGCAACCACGCCAAGGCGACCTCGTTGAACACCAGCAGGGTCTCGTCGTTGTGCGCGATGCCGTAGCGACCGAGTTCGAGCCGCTCGACGGTGCCGACGAGCGACTCCTCCATCGCGTGCCCCCACCGGCGGCCGTCCCAAGGACCGATCGTGTCCATGCGGTCGTAGAGCGACTTGGGCACGATGCCCCCGAACTCGAGCACCGACTTGGCCAGGAAGGCCTTGAGGGGATCGGCCATGCGCTCGAGGCGCGCGACCGCCGAGGCCTCGTTGGCGTACATCTTGTACAGCTCGCGCACTCGCGCGGCCGGCGTGCGCGCGGCGCGCGCCGGATCCTCGTACATGCGGTCGATGTGGCCGCGCAGCGTGAAGACGTCGAAGATGCCGCGTTGGCGCGCGCGCCGACGGCGCAGGATCGCGTCGCCGATGTCCTGCGGAACGGCCCACGCGCGCGAGCCGAAGCTCGTGGCGTGCGTGCTCTTGACCTCGACCAGCAAGGCGTGGCGCGCCAGCACGGCCAACGAGGCCTGCAGGTCGTAGGCGCTCATGTAGGCGAGGTGCCGCGCGTTCAACAGGTCGCCGGCGGTGGTCTGGTAGCGCTGGCACTCGAGCGTGGCGTCGAGGATCGACAACAGCCGTCGCGGCAACGTGGCGACGCGCGCCTCGACCACGACCGGATTGCCCAGCCACTCCAGCACCTGCCGACGCAGCGTCGCCGGGTCCTCGGGCGGCTTGCCCGTGCGCTGGCCGCTCCAGAAGCGCCAGTTCTCCAGCAGGTCGCACTCCGCCACCTGCGAGAGCGCGTCCGCCGCGCGCGGCCGCGCGGAGGCGGCGGGCGCCTGCGGCGCGGCGCCCTGGCTCGCGACCCGGTCGGACTGGGGTTCGTGCTCGTGCTTCCTCATGCCTCGTTGGGGGGAGTCGCGCCCGCCAGCGCGCCCGCTTCGACGATGTCGTAGGTGTAGCCCTGCTCCGTCAGGAACAACTGGCGCTTCTGGGCGAACTCCTGGTCGCGCGACCCGAGCGTCACGACCGAGTAGAAGACCGCCGCCGATCCGTCGGACTTGGGACGCAGGATGCGGCCGAGGCGCTGCGCCTCCTCCTGCCTGGAACCGAAGGTGCCCGAGATCTGGATCGCGATGTTGGCGTCGGGCAGGTCGATGGCGAAGTTGCCGACCTTGGAGACGAGCAGCAGCTTGATCTCGCCGGTCTTGAAGCCCGCGTAGAGGCGCTCGCGCTCGGCGGTGGGCGTCTTGCCGGTGATGAGCGGAGCGCCCAGCTGGCGCGCCAGGGTCTCGAGCTGCTCGATGTACTGTCCGATCACGAGCACGTGCGCCCCCTCGTGCTTCCTGACGATGGCGCGCACGACCTCGGTCTTCTGCGGATTCTCGCTCGCCACGCGGAACTTGCCGCGCGCGTCGGCGAAGGCGTACTGGCTGCGGAAGGCCTCGTGCAGCGGCACGCGCACCTCGACGCAGCTCGCGGTGGCGATGAAGCCCTTCTGCTCCAGCACCTTCCACGGCACGTCGTAGCGCTTCGGCCCGATGAGGCAGAACACCTCGTCCTCCTTGCCGTCCTCGCGCACGAGAGTCGCCGTGAGTCCCAGGCGCCGGCGCGCCTGCAGTTCCGCGGTGACGCGGAAGATCGGCGCCGGCAGCAGGTGCACCTCGTCGTACACCACGAGGCCCCAGTTCTCCTTGCCGAAGATGGCGAAGTGCTCGAACTCGCCGGTCTTGGAGCGGCGCCAAGTCAGCATCTGGTAGGTGGAGATGGTGACCGGCTTGACCTCCTTCTCCTCGCCCGTGTATTCGCCGACCTGGTCGGGAGTCAGATCGGTCTTGTCGAGGATCTCCTGCCGCCACTGGTGCACGGCCACGGTGTTCGACGTGAGGATCAGCGTCTTCTCCTGCACGAGCCCCATGACGCCGATGGCGACCACGGTCTTGCCCGCGCCGCACGGCAGCACCACGACGCCGCTGCCGCCCGCGACGCTGCCGCCCGCGTGGAAGGCCGAGGCGGCCTCCTTCTGGTAGGAGCGCAACCCGAAGTCGCGCCCTCCCACCGTCGTGTCGCGCAACTTGATGGGCAAGGCGTCCCCTTGCAGGTAGCCGCCCTGGTCGTCGACCGGGTAGCCGATCTTGATCAGGGTCTGCTTGACGAGGCCGCGCTCGAGGTCGCCGAGGAACGCGCGGCCGCCCTCGATGGAGAGCAGCTTGCGCACGTGCGTGTGGGCGAGCACCTCCTGCAGCGCGCCCTCCTTCGCACCCACCAGCTCGAAGCGCACCCCGTCCTCGGCGCGCACGATGCGCAAGAGGCCGTAGCGCTCCATCCAGCCGCGGATCTCGACCAGCACGTTGTGCGGCACGGGCACGCAGGCGAGGTCCTCGAGGATCTCCTGCACGCGATCGGGCGTGAGGCCCACCGCGGCCGCGTTCCAGATCGACACCGGCGTGATGCGGTAGGTGTGGAGGTAGTCCGGGCTCTTCTCCAGTTCGGCGAATCCGGCGAGGAGGTCGCGCGCCTCCGCGAAGCGCGGGTGCTCCTCGGTCAAGGGACGGCCGAGCGCATCGCGCGCGGGACGACCCTTGGCGTCGACCACCGAACGCACCGTGTGCAGCATGAGCGTGCGGTCGCTCTGGACGATGAGGGGGTTGTCGGGACGCATCAGTGCTTGACCTTCGGTCGCGCGGAGGGCTTCTTCCGCGCGGCGGACTCGCCGCGCAGGAAGGGACCGGTGATGGAGAGAGGATCCGCGGCGAGTTCCTCCGGCGTGCCAGCGGCGACGACGCGGCCGCCGCCCGCGCCGCCCGCCGGTCCCAGTTCGACCAGCCGGTCGCAGGTCGCGAGGAGTTCGACGTGGTGCTCGACCACGACCACCGCGTTGCCGGCGGCGGCGAGGCGATCCAGCACGGCCACGAGGTGGCGCACGTCCGACAGCGCGAGGCCCGTGGTCGGCTCGTCGAGCACCACCACGCCGCGGCCGGTTCCGTGCGCCCTGAACAACTCGGCCGAGAGCTTCACGCGCTGGGCCTCGCCGCCGGAGAGCGTCGTCGAGGCCTGCCCCAAGCGGATGTAGCCGAGCCCCACGTCGCGCAGCGTCTCGAGGATCTGCACGGCCCGCGGCTGGTGCGCGAAGAACTCGAGCGCCTCGGCCACGGTCAGATCGAGCGCCTCGGCGAGGTCCTTGCCGCGCCAACGCACGTCCAGCACCTCCTTCGAGAAGCGCTTGCCCTCGCACTCCTCGCAAGGCAACCACAAGTCGGCCAGGAACTGCATCTCGACCTTGGTCGCGCCCTTGCCTTCGCACGCGGGGCAGCGACCGCGCGGATTGTTGAAGGAGAAGTGCGGCACCTCGAGGCCGCGCACGCGCGCTTCGGGCACGCGCGCCCAGAGCTCGCGCAGCGTCTCCATCAGCCCGGTGTAGGTCGCGGGGACCGACGCCGGCGTGCGCCCGATAGGCGTCGCGTCGACGAGGACCGTGCGCACCATGCCCCCGGGCGCCCCGACCAGCCGCTTCCATCGTCCGGCGGGCTTCTCGCCGAGCAGCGCGGGCACGAGCGTGTCGAGCACCAGCGTGCTCTTGCCCGCGCCCGAAGGCCCGCACACGCCGGTCAGTTCGCCGAACGCGAACTCGAAGTCCACGCCCTGCAAGTTCTGGCCGCGCGCGCCCACGAGCTTGACCGTCTCGCGCGCCAGCGTCGGATCGCGACGCGTGCGCGCCAGCTCGATCTCGCCGCGCAAGGCGGCGGCCGTGCCGGAGGACTTGTCGCGGGCCACGTCCTCGGGAGCGCCGCAGGCGACGACCTGGCCGCCGTGGATGCCGGAGCCAGGCCCCATGTCCACGATCCAGTCGGCGCGCCTCATCAGGCTCGTGTCGTGCTCCACCGCCACGACCGTGTTGCCGCGCTCCTTCAACTCGATCAAGGCGTCGCACAGCTTGCTGGTGTCGGCCGGGTGCAGGCCGACCGTGGGCTCGTCGAGCACGTAGCAGACGCCCGTCAGTTGCGATCCGAGGCTGGCGGAGAGGCGCACGCGCCGCATCTCGCCCCCCGAAAGGGTCGCCGTGCGACGGTCGAGCGAGAGGTAGCCGAGGCCCACCTTCTCGAGCAGCGCGAGGCGCGAGGAGATCTCGGCCACCACCGGCTCGACCGCCTCGGGCAGCCCGCGCTTGCCGGCCAGCGCGACGATCCACTCGCGCGCCGAGGCCACGTCGCTCTTGAGCACCTCCGGCAGCCGCATGCGGCCGATGGTGGCGGCGCGCGAGGCGGGCTTGAGCTTCTCGCCCTGGCACTCGGGGCAGGTGGTGCGTTCCATGACCTGCTCGAGGATCGCGGCCCATTCGGGATCCTCGGTCTTCTTGTGCCACTGGTCGACGAGGCCGCACAAGCCGGGCCACCCGGCGACGAAGCTCTCCTCGATCTGCGCGTTGCGCGTCTCGCGCTCGATCTCGACCTTGTACTGGCGCTTGGCGCCGACGCCGTGGCAGAGCAGCGCCTTCTGCGCCTCGCCGTACGTCTCGAACGGCTCCGACAGGAAGAGCCCGTGCTCCTTCGCCACGGTGCGCAGCAGGTTCTCGTAGTACCCCTTGCCCTTGACCAGCCAGCGCGAGATCTTGCCGTGCACCGCGCCTGCTTCGATCGAGAGCTCCGGCGAGTCCACCAGCAGCTCGGCGGTGCAGCGCGCGCGCTCGCCGAGGCCATCGCAGGCCGGACAGGCGCCCACGTGGGTGTTGAAGGAGAAGTGGCGCGGCTCGAGCGTCTCGCCGACGACGAAGCCGCACTGCGTGCACGCGCCGAACATGGACCACGATCCGCGCGTCGAGGGCTTGCCGTCGGGGCCGCGCACGACCAGGTCGCAGCGTCCGTGGGCCGCCACGGCCGAGTGCTCGATGGCCTCGACCATGCGGCCGCGCGATGCCGGCTCGACCTTGACGCGATCCAGCACGAGGTCGACGGCGGCGGCGCCGGCCAGCGCGGGCGGTTCGCCGTCGAGCCGCGCCTCGACGCCATCGACGAGGAGGCGCGTCCAGCCCGCGGCGCGCGCGGCCGCGAGGCGCGCCGTCCATTCGGCGGCGTCCAGCGGCGCCTCGACGCCATGGCCGCTCCACGGGGCGACCAGCCACGCCGTGGCGCCCGCGTGCGCGGCCAGCATCGCCTTGGCGATGCTCGACGAGTCGCGCGGCTTGAGCTCCTCGCCGTGCTCGGGGCAACGGCGCGTGGCGGCGCGCGCCCACAGCACGCGCAAGTGGTCGTGGATCTCCGTCGTGGTGGCGACGGTCGAACGCGGCTGGGCGCCCCCGCCGCGCGCCTCCACGGCGACCGAGGGGCCCAGACCTTCGATCGCCTCGACGGGCGGACGATCCTTCGTGCCGAGGAACTGCCGCGCGTAGGTCGACAACGACTCGACGAAGCGGCGCTTGCCCTCGACATGGATCGTGTCGAGCGCCAAGGAGCTCTTGCCCGAGCCGGACGGGCCCGTGACCACGGTGAACTTGCCGCGCGGCAGCGACACGTCGACGCCCTTCAAGTTGTGCGTGCGCGCGCCGCGCACCGTGATGGCGTCGGGCGGCGCGAGGCGCCGGGCCTCTCTGCGCGCGGAGGAAGCATGGCGCTTGCGGCCGTGGAAGGCGCGCAAGGCGGCCCCGGTGTGCGACCCGCGATGCGCCTCGACCTGTTCGGGCGTGCCCGCGACCACGAGGCGACCACCTTCCTCGCCACCCTCCGGCCCCAGGTCGATCACGTGGTCGGCCGCCGAGACGAGGTCGAGTTCGTGCTCGACCACCAGCACCGTGTGGCCGAGGTCGACCAGGCGCTGCAAGGCGGCGACGAGCCGCGCGACATCGAGCGCGTGCAAGCCCGTGGTGGGCTCGTCGAGCACGTACAGCGTGTGGCCCTTGGGCCTCTTCTGCAGCTCGGTGACGAGCTTGAGCCGCTGCGCCTCGCCGCCCGACAAGGTCGTCGAGGGCTGCCCCAGCGCGAGGTAGCCGAGGCCGATCTCGCCCATCAGCTTGAGGGGCGCGGCGATCTTCGGCAGCTCGGAGAACAACTCGGCCGCCTCCTCGGCGGGCATGGCGAGCACGTCGGAGATGCTCTTGCCCTTGAAGCGAGCATCCAGCGTGTCCGCGCCGAAGCGCTTGCCCCCGCACTCCTCGCAGGGCACGGTCACGGGGGCGAGGAACTGCAGTTCCACGTACTTGGCCCCGGCGCCTTGGCAGCTCTCGCAGCGGCCGCCAGCCACGTTGAACGAGAAGCGGCTGCGCGTCCAGCCACGCAGCTTCGACTCCGGCAGTTGCGCGTACAGCTCGCGCACGTGGTCGAACACGCCGATGTAGGTGGCGGGGTTGCTGCGCGGCGTGCGCCCGATCGGCGTCGCGTCGATCGTGACCAGGTCGTCGACGTGCTCCATGCCGCGCACGCGGTCGTGGTCCTCCGGGGCGGGCGCCTCGAGCCCGAGCTTGCGGCGCACCGCGCGCTCGAGGATGCGATTGACGAGCGTGGACTTGCCGGAGCCGGAGACGCCCGTCACCGCCACCAGCATCCCGAGCGGCACGGCCACGTCGACGCCCTTGAGGTTGAACGCGCGGGCGCCTTCGACCACGAGCTGCTTGCCCAGTCCCGCGCGGCGCGTGGCGGGCTTCTGCATGGCGATCTCGCCGCGCAGGAGGCGCGCGGTCGCGCCCTCGCCCTTGGCCACCTCCGCGGGAGTGCCGGAGGCGACGATGCGGCCGCCGTGCCGTCCCGCGCCGGGACCGACGTCGACCAGCCAATCGGCGCTGCGCAACGTCGCCTCGTCGTGCTCCACCACCACGACCGTGTTGCCCGCGTCGCGCAAGGAGCGCAGCGCGCCCACCAGTTGCTCGTGGTCGCGCGAGTGCAGGCCGATCGACGGCTCGTCGAGCACGTACAGCACGCCTTGCAGGCCGGCGCCCAGCTGCGCGGCGAGGCGGATGCGCTGCGCCTCGCCGCCCGAAAGCGTCTCCGCGGAGCGTTCGAGGGTCAGGTACGCCAAGCCGACTTCGAGCAGGAAGGCCACGCGGCGGCGCACCTCCTTGACGAGGTCGCGCGCGATGCGCGCCTCGCGCTCGGTCAACTGCAACGCGTCCAGCTTCCCTTGCAGCTCGCCGATCGGCGCGCGGGCGAACTCGCTCCACGGGACGCCTCCGAGCAGCACGGCGTTGGCCGCCGGATTGAGGCGCGTGCCGTCGCACGACTCGCAGCGCCTGCGCGCGAGGAAGCGCTGCGCGCGCTTCTTGTGGATGCCCTTCTCGGCGCCCTTCTCGATGGCGGGCACGACGCCGACGTAGCGGCGCTTCCACGTCGCGTTGCCGGCGTGCTTCGCGCCGGACCACTGCACGGAATCCTCGAAGCGTTCGTCGCCCGCGCCATGCAGCACGACGCGCCTGGCGCGCGCCGGAAGGTCCCGCCACGGAGTGTCGAGGTCGAATCCGTGCTCCTTGGCGACGGCCTCGAGGAACTTGAAGGTCACGTTCGGGAAGACGAGCGCGCCACCCGAGGCGCGCGTGGTGGCGAGCGCGCCTTCGCGGATGGTCTTCGAGGCATCGGCGACCAGCGCGCGCTCCGACGGCTGCAGCCGCTCGCCGAGCCCCTCGCAGGCGGCGCAAGCCCCGTGCGGCGAGTTGAACGAGAACAGGCGCGGCTCGAGCGGAGGCGTGTCCGCCCCGCATCCCGGGCAGGTGCGCGAGGTCGAATGGACCGAATCGCCCTTCTCCCCCGCCACCACGATGTCGCCCCCTCCCAGTTCGAGCGCCTGCTGCAGGCTCTCGCGCAACCGCTCGGGCTTGTCGGCCTCGAGGCGCAGCCGGTCGACGACCACCTCGATCGTGTGGCGCTTGTAGCGCTCCAGCGCGGGAGCGTCCTCGAGGCGCGCCACCTCGCCGTCGATGCGCGCGCGCACGTAGCCCTTCTTGCGCAACGACGCCAGGAGCTCCTCGTGCGAGCCCTTGCGGTCCTTGACGACGGGTGCCATCAGGTGGACCGCCTGGCCGGCGTGCTCGCGCAGCAGGGCCTGCACGATCTCCTCGCGCGTCCTCGACTGCACCGGCAACTTGCACGCCGGGCAATGCGCGCGGCCGGCGCGCGCGTACAAGACCCGCAGGTGGTCGACGATCTCGGTCAACGTCCCCACCGTCGAGCGCGAACCGCGCTGGATCGACTTCTGGTCGACCGCGATGGCGGGCGACAGTCCCTCGATCGAGTCCACCTCCGGCTTCTCCATGCCGCCGAGGAACTGCCGCGCGTAGGCGGACAAGGTCTCGAGGAAGCGGCGTTGCCCTTCGCGGTAGAGCGTGTCGAAGGCGAGGGAGCTCTTGCCGGAACCCGACACGCCCGTGATGGCGATCAGCGCCTCGCGCGGCAGGTCCACGTCCACGCCGGCGAGGTTGTTCTGCCGGGCCTTGCGGATGCGGATGCGCCCGTGGGTGGCGGGCGTCGACGCGTCGTCGCTGGGGCGGGGTGCGGAGGGCATGCGCGGGGTGCAGGGGGACTATGTCCAGCCTCACCAATGTAGCCACCACGGTGCGCTGTTCGGAAGCCGCGCGGACGAGTCTATTTTGCTCCTTCCTGCCCCGGCGCAGCGTGGGCTAGATTGGAGGGTTGGCCGATCGCGGAGACGCGCATCCCGAGGCGGATGCGCGCCGCCTGCGTGCCTCACACCTCGAGTTCGCGCGCCAGCAGCGCGTGCATCGTCGGAGGCGCGGCGAGGACGTGGCCCGCGCGCAACCAGTCGGGCCCGCCGCGCGCGTCGCTGACGACGCCGCCGGCCTCGAGCACGAGCAGTCCGCCGGCGGCGACATCGTGGGGCGACAAGTGCAGCTCCCAGTAGCCATCGAGCCGACCGCTGGCGGTCCACGCGAGGTCCAGCGCGGCGCTGCCGCAGCGGCGCACATCGCGCAGGCGCAGGACGAGATGCGCGAAGTTGCCGACGTTGGGATTCGCCAACTCGTTGCGCTTGTACGCGAAGCCCGTCGCCACGAGCGCATCGTCCAATGCGTCGCACGCGGACGTGGCGAGTGGAGCGGGCGGCGCGCAGGGCGAGCCCTCGCCATCGAGGAGCTCCGCGCAAGCGCCGCCGCCGCGCACGGCCCAGAAGCGTTCGCGCAGCGCGGGCGCATGGACCACCGCCACCAACGGCGCGCCCCGGTGCCAAAGGGCGATCGAGACGCAGTACGCGGGCAATCCGTGAACGTAGTTGACCGTGCCGTCCAGGGGATCGACGAACCAGCGCGGCCTGTCGTCGCGCGCGTCGCGCGTGGATTCCTCGGCCTCGATGGCGTGGTCGGGGAACTCGGCGCGCAGGCGCGCCACGATGGCCGCCTCGGCGGCGAGGTCCGCGGCGGTGACGAGGTCGCGCCGACTGGACTTGGTCGCGGCTTGCATGCGCGCCGCCTCTCCGCGCATCCGCGCGAGCACGCGGCCCGCTTCGGCCGCGGCCGCGAGCGCCACCCGCAGCGCGTGCGCCGCGTCGGGCGCGGACGCATCCGAGCCGATGCCCGAGTGGCGCCCCGCGTCCATGCCGTCGCCGCGCCCGCGCATCCCGCTCAGGCGCGGGCGCGCGCGAGCTCCTTGCAGATGGCGTCCTGCATCGGCTTCCACACCTCGTTGTTCAACCCGCCCTGCGCCGGGTACTGCACCAGGATGGAGAACACGAGCACGCGGCCGTCGGCGGCCTCCACCGTGCCGGACAAGGCCGAGGTGCCGTTGATGAAGCCGGTCTTGGCGCGCAGCTTGCCCTCCAAGGCGCCCATGCGCCGCTCCAAGGTCCCCTCGCCGGGCTCGGCGAGCGACCGCTTGAAGGCTTCGGCCGCGCGGGGATCGGCCGACAGCGAGGCCTCGACCAGGCCGCTGATGGCGCGCGCCGCCACGGCGTTGTCGCGCGACAAGCCGGAACCGTCGACCTGGCGCCAGCCATCCTCCAACGCATCGAGGTGCTTGAGGCTCTGCTGCACCGCGAGCGCCCCGCCGCGGCGCGTGCCCTCGCCGGCCACCTTGCGTCCCAGCGCGTAGAACAACTGGTCGGCGACGGCGTTGTTCGAGTCGGTGTTGACCGCCACGAGCAGGTCGGCGACGCGCGTCTGGATGCGCGCCAGCTCGACGCCGCCGATGGCGCGGCGCTGCCGGCGCACGCCGCCGTCGACGACGATGTCGTTGCGCTCGAGCTCGCGGCGCAGCACTTCGCCGAAGGCCTGGACCGGATCCGGCAGCGCGAAGCGCGCGCTCCACTGCGGCACGCCCGCGGGGATCGTGCCTTGGACGACGATCCGGCCGCCTTCCACGCCGACGCGCACATCGAGCTTGGCGGTCGAGGGACCGGTGCGGACGTCGATCTTCTCCGCGAGACCGGTGCCGCGCGGGTGGATGTCGACCTGCGCCTTGCCGCCTTGCGGCCCCGGACGGACGATCGCCGTGACGCAGCCCGCGTTCACGCTGAAGCCGCCGGCGAGCGCGCAGGTCTCCTGCCAGTACTGGCCCTTGTCCGGCCAGCCGGGACCGGGTCCGGGCTCGGCCCAGCCTTCCTCGTCGAGCACGATGTCGCCGGCGACGCGCTGCACGCCGCGTTGCTTCAACGCGGCGGCGAGCTTCGCGAAGACCGGGCCGCAATCCCCGAGCAGCTCGCGGTCGTGCAGCGGATCGCCGCCGGCGCGCACGACGAGGTCGCCGCGCACGATTCCCTGCTGCGGCAGGGCGCGCGACTCGAAGACGGTGTCGAGCGTGCCGTCGGGGCCGAAGGCCTCCAGCACCGCGGCGCTGGTCAAGAGCTTGAGGTTCGAGGCCGGACGCACCGACTTGCCCGAGGCGATGGCGACGACTTCGCCCTCGGCGCCCAGTTCGCGCACGCTGACGGCCACGGTGGTGTTGGACGCGCCGACCTTGCCCTTCGTAGCGCGACCGGCCGCGGCCAAGGCCTTGCCGACCTCGGAGCGCACCCGCGCCTCGAGCACCTCGTCGCGCGCGGCGATGCGCCGCGGCGCGCTGGAGTTCGCGGGAGCCGCGGCGCGCGGCCCGTCGCCGCCGCCGCCCAGGCGCCGGTCGAGCATGCCGTGAAGCACCCAGACGAGCGCGACGAGGACGCCGACGAGCAGGATCAACCGCGCGGCGCGGGCGGTCGTGAAGGATCGGTCGTGAGCAGCCATGCGGTGGAGTAGACGAAGCGTGTCGTGTGGAGGATCTTGGGCCAGTCGAGGCGCTCGGGCACGTCGCGCCAAGTGTGGTAGTCGCCGTTCTTCTCGATCGGCAGCCCTTCGAAGAAGAACAGCACGGGCACCCCGAGTTCGTGGAAGGACCAGTGGTCCGAGCGCTGGAAGAGCTCCTCCCCCTGGCGCAGGACGAGGCGCTCGATGCCGGTCTTCTCCAGCTTGCGCGCGCGCTGGAGCACGTCCTCCAGGGCGGGGTTCTGCACGAGGCCGATGATGGCGACCTCCTTGGGATCGCCGCGCCCGATCATGTCGAGGTTGATCATCGCGGCGATGGACTCCTTGGGCATGGGCAGGGCGCGCGCCAGCGCCTTCGAGCCGAGCAAACCGTCCTCTTCGCCGGAGAAGGCCGCGAACATCACGCTGCGCGCAGGCCGAGCCACGGCCAGCGCCTCGGCCAGCTCGAGCAGGGCCGCCGTGCCGCTGGCGTTGTCGTCGGCGCCGAGCCCGATGCGACCGCGCTGGTCGACGCCGATGTGGTCGTAGTGCGCGCCCAGCACGACCCACTCGGAGGCGAGGCGCGGATCGGCGCCGGGCATGACCGCGACGACGTTGTCCACCCACAGCGGGGCGCGCCTCGTGCGCGACCCCACGCTGACGCGCGGGCCCTTCTTGGACCTGGCGCGCACCGGCTTGAAGCTCGATTCGATGCGCGCGCGCAAGGCGGCCACGTCCTCGCCGAGGAGGCGGCTCGCGGTCGCCGTCGTCGTCTCCACCACGGGCAGCCGCTTGGCGGGCGGACGCTCGTCCTCCTCGCCCACCCAACTCGCGAAGGTGTGGCGGAAGTCGAGCGGAGCCTCTTCCGACGCGTCCTTCTGCTTGCGTCGCGGCTTGTGGTGGTCGTGCCAGGCCTCGCCCGGACGCGACACGAGCACCGCCGCCGCCGCGCCCCGTTCGGCGAGCGCGCCGACCTTGGCGTACAGGGAGGATGCGCGCGACAACTCGGGGCCGTCGAGCTTCTTGTCGTGCGCCGGTTCGCCTTCGAGCACCAGCGCCACCTTGCCCTTGAGGTCGAGGCCGGCGAGTTCGTCGAGCCCGTCGTCGCGCGAGGCGATGCCGAAGCCCACGAAGACGAGCTCGCCGATGGCCTCGCCCTCGAGACCCGGCACGGGCACGAACTGCTCTTCGAGCACGAAGGCCTGCGCGTCGCCGGCGTCCTTCACGAGCACGAGGCGCGAACCCTCGACATCGACCTCGGGCAGGTCGCGTTGCCAAGGTCGCAGGAAGGTCGCGGTGGCCGCGGCGGCCGGAGCGTCGGCGGAAGGTCCGCCCTGCGAACCGCCGCCGGAGACCGGCGCGGCATCGTGGTCGGCGGGCGCGCCCGCGCGTCCCGCCTGCTTCCAGCGCTCCAGCGAATCGCCCGCCGGTTGCAGTCCGACCGCGCGGAAGCGTCGCGCGATGTAGGCGGCCGCCAAGTCCAACCCGCGCGAAGGAGTGTCGCGCCCCTCGAGCAGCGGCGAAGCGAAGAAGCGCACATGGGCGTCGATGTCGGCGGCGTCGATGCGCGCGAAGCCGGCCGCATGATCGCCCGCCTGCGCCGCGCCCGCTTGCGCCGCATCGACATGCGCGGCGAACGGCGCGAGGCAGCACACGACGGCGAGGCCGACCGCGCCGAAGCTCGGACGCGGTCGTACGGGGCTGCGCGCGACGTTGGATCCCATGGACCACGGCAAGCTCGCAACCGCGCGCTGCCGATGCAAGGGGGTGCGCCTCCTCGGAGTCCAGCCCGCGCCGCCGCGTCCGACTCAGGCGCGCGGACGCACCAGTTGCAATCCGTCGATGGCGCAGCGCACCGGCCCGGGGTAGGCGCGCTCCGCCGCCTGGGCCGCGAAGCCCGGATCGAGCTCGGGGTAGAAGTGCGTCAGCATGAGCTCCTTGACGCCCGCCGCGCGAGCGACGGCGCCCGCCTGCGTCGGGGTGAGGTGGTGCTCGACCGCGGACTCGTCGGGGAAGCTGCACTCGCAGGCGAACAGATCGACGCCCGCAGCGCACGCCGCCAGCTCGCCCTCGGGGCCGGAATCGCCGCTGTAGGCGAAGGTCGCCCCGGAGGTGTCGGTGGCGCGCCAGCACACGGCATGCGGCGTGTGCCAAGTCGGCCAATGGCGGAGCTCGAAGCCGGCCGCCTCGACGCGACCGCCCCGCGCCGCGGGGTCGACCTCCAGCACCTCGGCCCGCTCGAAGCGCGTCCAGCCGCGCTCGCCGTGGAGCGACGCACCGCGCTCGAGCAGCTCCGCCAGGCCGCGCGGCCCGACGAGGCGCAGGGGGGCGCGCCGGGAAGCCCTCAGCCCGGGATTCCGCAGCGCGAACGCCAGGGCCCACAGGTCGAGGCAGTGGTCGGGGTGGTAGTGGGACAACACCACCGCCTCCAGCGTCGCGAGACCGAGGCCGGCGGCGCCCAGCGCGCGCAGGCTGCCGGGACCGCAGTCGAGGAGCATCCAGCCCTCGCGCGACAGGTCGCGCAGCGCGTAGCCGGCCGGACCGTGGCGCGCGCGCGGCAGGATGGAGCCGGCCCCCAGCACCGTCAACTGGTACACGCGCGCTCCGCGGGAAGTTCGTCCTGCGCGGGCATCTGTCAAGTATTCAGGACAAAAGCCCGTTGGGATGCGCGCGGTGGAAGCGCCAGGCGTCGGCCACGATCTCCGAGATGTCCGTGGCGCGCGGAGTCCAGCCGAGCACCTCCTTGGCGCGCGTGCCGCCCGAGACGAGTCGCGCAGGGTCGCCCGCGCGCCGCGGCGTGGTGCGCGCGGGGATCTTGTGGCCGGTCACGCGCCTGCAGGCGTCGATCACCTCGCGCACGGAATAGCCGCTGCCCGTGCCGAGGTTGCAGGCGAACTCGCCCACGCCCTGCTGCAGCAGCGCCAACGCGCGCAGGTGCGCGTCCGCCAGGTCGTCCACGTGCACGTAGTCGCGGATGCAGGTGCCGTCGGGCGTGTCGTAGTCGTCGCCGAACACGAGGATCTCGGCGCGCTTGCCCAGCGCGACGCCCAGCACGAGCGGGATCAAGTGCGTCTCGGGCTCGTGGTGCTCGCCGAGGTCCCCCTCGCGGCTGGCACCGGCGGCGTTGAAGTAGCGCAGCGCGGCCCAACGCAGGCCGTAGGCCCGACCATAGTCCTGCATCATGTGCTCCATGTGCAGCTTGGTGCGGCCGTAGGGCGAGATCGGGTTCTGCGGATGGGATTCGTCGATGGGCACCCGCACCGGATCGCCGTACGTGGCGCAGGTCGAGCTGAAGACGATGTCGCGGCAGGCCGCCGCGCGCATGGCCTCGAGCAGGTTCCAGGTGTTGATGACGTTCTCGCGGTAGTAGCGCGAGGGATCGCCGACCGACTCGCCGACGTAGGCGCGCGCGGCGAAGTGGATCACGGCCGCCGGACGGTAGGCCATGAAGACGCGCGCCAGCGCGGCGCGATCCGCGAGGTCGGCCACCTCCAGCGGCGCGCGCACCGCGGAGCGATGGCCCGTGGACAAGTTGTCGAGCACCACGACGGGCACGCCGCGCCGCTCGAGGGCGCGCACGGCGTGGCTGCCGATGTAGCCGGCTCCGCCGGTGACGAGCACCGGTCCCTGCGGCGTGCTGGAAGGCTGCATGACCGCTGAAGACTACGACAGTCGCCGCGTCGAGGCCAAGTCCGCGTCCGGTCCGTGCAGCACGGCGCCCGCGTCGGCGATGTCGCGCCAGAAGCCCGGCCAGGACTTGGCGACGCACTCCGCGCCAGCGACCAGCACGCCGGGCAGGGCCGATCCGAGCAGGGCGCCCGCGAAGGCCAGTCGATGGTCGCCGCGCGCGTCGAGCACCAGTTCGGCCGGAGGCGGACCGCCCGGTCCGATCTCGAGGCGCGCGTCCCCGTGCACCGCCACGGAGCAGCCCGCCCGACGGGCGAACTGCGCGAGTTCGTCGAGCCGCCGGCTCTCCTTGCGGTTCAAGGCCGCCAAGCCGCGCAAGTCGCTGCCGGCTCCATGGCGCAGCGCCGCGACGATGGCCACGGCCGCGAGCACGGGCGCGAGGTCGGGCGTATCGTCGAGGTCCAGAGTCGCTCCCACGAGGTCTCCGCCGACGCAGGCGCTGCCGCCGTCGATCCAGGTCGCGCGCGCTCCGAAGGCGCGCAAGTGCTCGACGATGCGCGCGTCTCCTTGGCTGGAGTCGCGCCCGAGCGCGGTGCGCACCTCGCAGACCCCGAGGGCGCCCAGCGCGAGCGCCACCGCCGCCGCGGACGCGTCGGGCTCGGTCGGCAAGGGCGAGTCGGGCGCGCGCAGCGGGCCGTGCACGAGCCAGCTGCTGGCGGAGGAATCGACCTCGCGCGCCTCGACGACCACGCCGAAGCGCGCGAGTTCGCGGGTCGACAGGCGCGCGTAGGAGAGCGACGGGATGCGGCCGCGCACCTCGAGCAGCCCTTCGCCCGGCCAGCACGCCAAGGCGAACAGCAGCGCGCTGACTTCCTGCGAAGAGATCGGGTCGAGCAGTCGAACGGTCGAGGGGGGACCGACGGCGCGCGTGCTGCACGGCCAACCATCGCGCAGCGCGTGGTGCTCGATCCCGGCGCCGGCGGCGCGCAGCGCGTCGAACAGCGGCGAGCTGGCGCGCGCGAGCAAGGTGCCGCGCGCCTCGATGCGCGCACGCGCTCCGGCGTGCGCCGCCAGCGCCAACAGCGCCGTCGCCAGGCGCGCCAGCGTTCCGGACTCGCCCACCTCCAGCGGCACGCTCGGCGCGAAGCCGCGGTGCGGACCGGGCGGAGCGCCCTCGATCTCCAGCGCCGCCGGGGCGAGTTGGCGCACGCCGGTCGCCAGCCGCGCGGCCAGCGCCCGCGCCGCATCGACGTCGCCGCCGCGCGGCAAGCCCGCGAGGCGCGTCCGCCCATGGGCCGCGGCGGCGAGCAGCAGGCGGCGCTGGGCGATGGACTTCGACGCGGGCAGGGCCACGTCGCCCGCCACGCGCGAATCGCGCGACACGCCCACGACGAGCCCCGTGCGTCGCGGCGTCGACTCGCCCCGCGCGCGTGCTTCGCCGTCCTCCTCCATGCCGGCCATGCTAGCCCGCGGCGCGTTCGACAGGGACGGGGTCGCCTGCCATACTTCGCGCCCATGATGGGAACCACGCGCAAGGTCGACCTGTGGCTCGGAGGCGCGGGCGCGCCAGTGCCCTTCCCGCTGCTCTCCAGCGGCAAGGTGCGCGACGTGTACGAGCTGGACGAGCGGCACTTGCTGTTCGTCACCACCGACCGCATCTCGGCCTTCGACGTGGTCATGCGCGAGGGCGTCCCCCACAAGGGACGGGTGCTCACCGCGCTGTCGACCTGGTGGTTCGAGCGGACGCGCGACATCGTCGAGAATCATCTGGTGTCGGCGCGCGTCGAGGACGTCCCCGGCCTCGACGGCGCCCTGCGCGAGGCGCTGCGCGGGCGCGTGCTGGTCGTCCGGCGCGCCCGCCCGTCGAGCGTCGAGTGGGTCGTGCGAGGCTACATGGCGGGTTCGGGCTGGAAGGAGTACTCGCGGTCCGGTTCGATCTGCGGCGTGGCGCTGCCGGCGGGGCTGCGGCCCTCCTCGCGCCTGCCCGAGCCGATCCTGACCCCGACGACCAAGGAGGCGGCGCACGACATCCCCATCGACGAGCGCGAAGCGCGCGCGCGCGTCGGCGACGCCTTCTTCGACGCGGCGAAGTCCGCCGCCCTGTCGCTCTACTCGCGCGGGGTCGACACGCTGGCCCGCCACGGGATCGTGCTGGCGGACACGAAGTTCGAGTTCGGCGCGTGCGACGGTCGCGTCCTCTTGATCGACGAGATGCTCACTCCCGACTCCTCGCGCTTCTGGGACGCTGCGCAGGTGGTCGAGGGCTCCAGCCCGCCTTCGTGGGACAAGCAGATCCTGCGCGACTGGCTCGAGCGCCAGCCGTGGAACAAGGAACCTCCGCCGCCCCCCGTCGATTCCGCGATCCTGGAGCGCGTGGCCGCGCGCTACATGGAGCTGTGCGTCAAATTGACTGGACAAACGCCGGAGGGCGCGTCCGCATGAGCTCCACCGTCGCCCATGTCGAGACCTTGCGCTGGGAGGGCGGCCTGCCCGGGCGCTGCGCGCTGATCGAGCAGACGCTGCTGCCGACCGAGGAGCGCTGGCTGGTCGTCGAGAGCGTCGCGGCCATGCACGAGGCCATCCGGCGCCTCGCCGTCCGCGGCGCGCCCGCGATCGGCGTCGCCGCCGGCTACGGGGTGGTGCTGGGCGTGCAGCACCTGCGCGGCCGCGCGGGCGACGAGGTGCTGCAGGCGGCGCTTCTCGCCGCCGACCACCTGGCCACCTCGCGCCCCACGGCGGTCAACCTGTTCTGGGCGCTCGACCGCATGCGCGCCCGCGCGCGGCGCGAGCACGCCGCGGCCAAGGCTGGCGACGCCATCGTCGCGGCCCTGCACGAGGAGTCGCTCGCCATCCACGCCGAGGATCGCGCCATGTGCGCCGAGATGGGGCGCCTCGGCGCGGACCTCGTCGAGGACGGCATGGGCATCCTGACGCATTGCAACGCCGGCGCCCTGGCCACGGGCGGCATGGGCACGGCGCTCGCGCCCATCTACACCGCGCTGGCGCAGGGCAAGCGCGTCAAGGTCTGGGCCGACGAGACGCGTCCGCTGCTGCAGGGCGCGCGCTTGACGGTGTACGAGCTCATGAAGGCCGGCGTCGAGGTGGTGCTGATCACGGACAACATGGCGGCGAGCCTCATGCGCACCGGCGTCGTCGACCTTGTGTTCGTCGGCTCCGACCGCATCGCGCGCAACGGCGACGTTTGCAACAAGATCGGCACCTATTCGGTGGCGCTGGCCGCGCGCGAGCACGGCGTGCCGTTCTGGGCGGTGGCGCCCACTTCGACCTTCGATCCGGGCTGCGCTCGCGGCGAGGACATCCACATCGAGGAGCGCGCCGCCGAGGAGATCTGCGAGGGCTTCGGCAAGCGCACCGCTCCCGCGGGCGCCAAGGTCTGGAACCCGGCCTTCGACTGGACGCCGGCGCGGCTCGTGTCGGGCATCGTTTGCGAGCAGGGCCTGGTGCGCAAGCCCGATCGCGCGCGCGTGGAGGCCGCGTTGCGGCGCGCCGGTCGCATCTGACGCTCCGCGCGGGGACGCGGAAGGAAGTTCCGCGTCGCGCGGCGGACCGGATTCCATGCCGGCCTTCAGGCGCCACCCCTCAGCCACCCGATAGGACGGTTCGCGTGGTCGCGCGCCACGCCATCGAACCCCCGCGCCTCCACGAGGAGTCGTCCCGGCGCCATGAAGAAATCCCGCATGTCCAAGCAGGAAGCGAAGTCCCCCGCCAAGCGCCGCGCCAAGTCGACCGCGCCGGCGCGACGCGTCAAGGGTCCCAAGGCCACGACCGCCGCGGTCCCCGCGAGCGCGACCATCGAAGATGGGGACGAGAAGGAGACCGCCACGCAGCGGCCCGACGAGATGGATGGCGACCTGCTCGAGTTCGTCAAGGCCATCGACCACTACAAGCGCGAGCACCGACGCCAGTTCCCGTCGTGGGGCGAAGTGCTGCACGTGCTGAAGTCGCTGGGCTTCAAGCGCAGCGCCTGAACAGCGCGCCTGCGCGTCGCTAGAGCGCCAGGATGCGCGCCGGCTCGTCGAGCCACTCGAGGCGCTCGGCATCCAGGTGCGCGAAGTGCTCCTCGGCGAAGGGCCCCCAGCGCACGGGCGCCGCGCGAGCGCCGGCGGACAAGGCGCTCTGCGCGTCGTGCGGAGAGTCGCCGACGTAGACGACATCCCATGTCGCGCAACCAAGCTTCGCCACGGCGCGCAGCACAGGCTCGGGGTGCGGCTTGTGCCGCTCGGTGTCCTCGAGCGCCACGAGGCAGGAGAACCAGCGTTCTTCGAGCCCGACGTGCGCCAGCCCGCGCAGCGCCGAGGTGCGCATCTTGCTGGTCACGACGCCCATCGGCCGGCCTTGGCGCGCCAGTTCGGCCAGCGTCTCGCGCACGCCCTCGTAGGGCCGCACGAGTTCGTCGTGGTGCGCCATGTTCCAGGCCCGGTAGGTGCGGATCAGCTCTTCGACCTTCGCGTCGCGACCCGCCTCGTCCGGCAGCAGCGCCGCGAATTGGTGCTTGAGCGGCGTGCCCAGCCCGCGCAACCACTCGGCGCGGCCGGGGGACGGCAGTCCGTGGGCGGCCACCGCGTGTTCGTAGCTCCTGACGATCAGCTCGATCGAGTCGATCAGCGTGCCGTCGAGGTCGAACAGCAGCGCGCTGGCGCGCGGTCGCATCGGATCAGCTCCCCGAGGTCGCCGCCGACGGGTAGAGCGGGAAGCGGCGCGCCACTTCCGCCACCTCGCCGCGCACGCGCGCCTTGCAGGCTTCGTCGGTGGGCGCGCGCAGCGTCGCGGCGATCCATCCGGCGAGCAGCCGCATCTCGAGGAGGCCCAGTCCGCGCGTCGTCATGGCCGCCGTGCCGAGCCGGATGCCGGAGGCTTGCATCGGCGGTCGCGGATCGTGCGGGATCAGGTTCTTGTTGCAGGTCAGGTCGACGGCGTGCAGGAGGTGCTCCGCCTCCTTCCCGGACAAGCCGGTCGACGAGATGTCGACGAGCATCAAGTGGTTGTCCGTGCCGCCCGAGACGATGCGCAGGCCGAGCTCCGACAGCGACGCGGCCAGCTCGCGCGCGTTCGCCACCACTCCACGCTGGTAGTCGACGAAGGAGGCTTGCGACGCCTCGCGCAGCGCCACCGCCTTGGCGGCCACCACGTGCATGAGGGGGCCGCCCTGGCCGCCCGGGAAGACCGCCGAGTCGATCTTCTTGATCAGTTCGGCGTCGGCGAGAACCATCCCGCCCCGCGGACCGCGCAGCGTCTTGTGCGTGGTGAAGGTCACCACGTCGGCGATCCCCACCGGCGAAGGATGGACCTTGGCCGCGACGAGCCCAGCGATGTGGGCCATGTCCACGAGCAGGCGCGCCCCGCATTCGCGCGCGATCGAGCCGAACGCGGCGAAGTCCAGGGTGCGCGAGTAGGCTGACGCGCCGGCGATGATCAGCTTGGGCCGCGAAGCCAGCGCCTGCTCGCGCACGCGGTCCATGTCGAGCAGCTCGCTCGCCTTGTCGACGCCGTACGACTCGACCTTGTAGTAGTGGCCCGAGAAGTTCTTCGGATGCCCGTGCGACAGGTGCCCGCCGTGGTCGAGCGACATGGCGAGGATCGAGTCGCCAGGCGCGAGCAGGGCCATGAACGCGGCCATGTTCGCCTGCGTGCCCGAGTGCGGTTGCACGTTGGCGCCCGACGCGCCGAACAACGCCTTGGCGCGCTCGCGGCACAGGTCCTCGACGACGTCCACGTGCTCGCAGCCGCCGTAGTAGCGCTTGCCGGGGTAGCCCTCGGCGTACTTGTTCGTGAGCACCGTGCCCATCGCCGCCATGACCTCGGGCGAGGCGTGGTTCTCGGAGGCGATCAGCTCCAGCTGCGACTCCTGGCGCGACCTCTCGGCCTCCACCGCGGCCCACACGGCCGAGTCCCGGCCATCAACGCTCCACGACGCCATGCTTGGATGCTCCGGTGCGTGCCGCGGCGCGCGGGCCGTCGGCGTTTGTCAAGAAAACCAGACAGTCGCGCGCGACCTCAGCCTCCGGTCTGGCGCACGCCCTGCTTGTAGAAGCCGCTCTTGTCGGGGTCGGGCGTGCCGTCCTCGAGGTAGAAGGTCCACTCGCCCTCCTGCGAGCCGAGCACGAACTGGCCGCGCACGGACAGGCGCCCGTCGGGGGCGCGTTCCTCGAGCGGGCCGTCGGGCAGGCCGCCCTTGTAGGCGAGCCGCTTGTGCAACGCGCCGCCCGGGTGGCGCACCGTCCACTCGCCCTCTTGGCGACCCGCGGCGTAGGCGCCCTCCATGTGCAGCGAGCCGTCGGGGTGGTACGAACGCCACAGGCCGTCCTGGGCACCGGCCACGTAGGCTCCCTCGGAAGCCTTGGTGCCATCCTCGAATCGCGCGACCCAGATGCCCGCCTGCAGCCCGGCCTCGTATGCGCCCGAGCGCTTCTCCTTGCCGTTGGGCCATTGCTCGAGGAACGGGCCCTGCCACTTGCCATCGACCGCAGCGCCCTTGGCGCGCAGCTCGCCGTTCTCGTGGAAGTCGCTGAACGGCCCGGTCTGCAGACCCTTGTCCCAGTTGGACTCGAACTGCGGCGCCCCGCTGGCGTGCCAGCCCTTCCAGACGCCGTGCTGGGCGTTGTCGAGGAACTCACCTTGGCGCTTCAACGCTCCGTTGTCCCAGCGCTCCTCGTACGCGCCCTGCCGCCGACCGTCCTTCCAAGTGGCCCGCTCGTGCACCGCGCCGTTCTCGTGCCAAGTGGTCTCCGGTCCATCCTGCGCGCCACGCGCCCAGGTCTTCTCGCTGCGCTTGGCGCCCGAAGGCCAATTCTCGAGCCACACCCCGTGGAACTGGCCATCCAGGTGCACACCCTGCAGCGCGAGCTTGCCGTCCTCGAACCAATACGACCACGGGCCATTCTTCTGGCCAGCCGCGTAATTGCCCTCGGCGCGCTTCTTCGCTTGCGTGCCGAGGTCGTAGTACTCGACATGCGCACCGTCCGCCGGCGGTCCGCCGGGGCCGGACTTGGTCCCGCCATCCCCGCAGGCGGCGAGGAGGCACAGGAAGGCCACGAGCAGCGAGCGGGGGGGCGCGCAGCGGGGTGCACGAGGGCGGATCGACGACGAGCGGGAGCGGGGGTGCATGGCGCGGGTCGGATCTTATGGGGTGGGCGGGAGGATTGCGACCCGCGGGGATGCTGGCCCCGATCATTGTGCGCGCCCGGGTCGGAAGCGGAACGGGCCACGCCTAGTGTCGGCGTTGCAAACCCGCCGCCCTCCGCATGCTGGGCGGGTTGAAGGCGGACGTGCCGTGACGCGCCACGCGTGCCATTGCACCCACCCCTCGGCATGGGAAACCAGGATCACCTCGCCCCCCCATCGGCGTTCTTGTCCCCAGTTCGAGAGCTGCCCTTCCAACCTTGCCAGGCGCGGAAAATCGGCATGCCCACCATGACGCGCCCGCCGGCCGGCGTGTGGCGGCGCGACTCCGAATTCGCGCGACTTTTTCGGACGCGCACGAAGCGGGGGCGCCGCCAACCTGCAGCGCCGCGCACAATGAAGGGGGCCAGCATCCCTCGCAGCGTTCCTCCCCGCCCCGTACCCTCTGCGCGTGATCCCCACCACCCACTCGCTCCCGCCTCGCGCCACCACCTGCGAGCACACGGACCGCCCGCACCGGATCCTCCCGCCGCGACTCCTCGCCGGCTTGTGCATCGTCGCCGGCTTGGCACTCGCCGGTTGCGGGAAGGAACCCAAGCGGCCGAACGTGCTGCTGGTGACGCTCGACACGACGCGAGCGGATTTCCTCTCCTGCTATGGCGCACCGCAGGGCGCCACGCCGAACCTGGATGCGCTGGCGGCCCGCGGGGTGCGCTGCGAAGATGCGTACGTCTCGGCCTCCGTCACGCCGGTGTCGCACGCCACGATCATGACCGGGCGCGACAATCCCGAGCATGGCTTGCGCGTCTTGTCGGGACTGTCCGGCTACAGCCTGCCGCCCGACGTTCCCACGCTCGCGACCACGCTCAAGGAAGCGGGCTGGAACACGGCCGCCATCCACTCGGCCTTCCCCGTCTCCGGTTACTTCGGCTTCCAACGCGGTTTCGACCGCTTCGAGAGCTTCGACGGGGTGCTGCAGACCAGCCAGGCCGGCACCATGTCGTGGGACCTGCAGAAGCTGCAGCGGCGCAGCGACGAGACGACGGGCCTCGTGCTGGACGAACTGGCGCGCGACGAGCGGCCGTTCTTCTTGTGGATCCACTACTGGGATCCGCACGACCCCGTCAAGCTGCCGCCCGCCGAACACCTGCCGGCGAGCTTGCCGCGCGACGCGCGCGGGTTGCTGCTGCCCACGCGCGAGCTGTACGCGGCCGAGGTGTCCTACGTGGACCGGCAATTCGCGCGCGTGCTCGCCGACCTCGAGGAACGCGGCGAGTTGGAGGACACCATCATCGTGGTGGTCGCGGACCACGGTGAAGGCCTCGGCGACCACGGCTGGGACTTCCACCGCATCCTCTACCAGGAGCAGGTGCGCACGCCGCTGATCCTCGCCGGTCCGGGCGTGCCGCGCGCGGTTGTCGGGCAAACGGTGCGCAGCGCCGACATCGCGCCGACCATCTGGGACCTCGTCGGCGTCTCCACTCCCGAGGGCGGCAGTGGTCGCAGCCTGCGGCCGATGTGGGAGGGCAAGGAAACCGCTGGTCGCAGCGCTTTCATGGACCAGATCAACGGCTACGACTTGAACGCGAAGATGGTCGAGGCGCGTCCGCAGGATGCGTTCCTCTACGCTGTCGTCGACACGGGTTGGAAGCTGATCTGGCGACCCCACATGCCCGACGCCTCCGAGCTGTACGACTTGCGAGCCGATCCGCGCGAGACCCGCAACCTGTACGCCACGGAACGCGCGCAAGCGGTGCGCCTGCAGAAATTGCTCGCCTCCAGGGGCGGATTCGTCACGGCCCCGTTCCCATCCCAAGGTGGTGGCGATGCGGCCGCGGTGCGCAGCGCGTTGGCGAACTTGGGATACGCCGGGGGAGCCAGCGCCTACATCGACGCCGCCTGGGCGTGGTTCTGCCCGGACCATCCCGAGGTGCGCGAGCAGGAACTCCTGCCGTGCCGGAAATGCGGCGCTCCGCCCCTCGTGATCGCGCGCTGACCCTGTGATTCGGGCGCCGCAGGGCATGGGCTAGCGGAGCCTCGGATCCACTCGCGCCTTCACCCCGCGCGGGCGTCGCATCCACAAGCAGTTGGATCACAGGCACTTGCCCAATCGGGCGGGGTGCGGTGCCAACCGCTTGTCCAGCGCCCCCGCCCGCCGCATCGCGTGGTATCTTCTATGTCTGCACGGGCGTTCTGCAGAGGCCCGCGCAAAGCTCGGGATGCACGTCCCTGCGCCTTCCGGTTCCTGTCCGGAGGCTTGGGGGCGAGTTCTCAGGCATGATCGCAGCGATGGTTCCCGCACACCGAACTAGTCGGCACGTGCGCCCAACCCCAATCACACCTCAGGATCGCCTCAGCATGAAGCTCTCCCTCCTCGGCACCCTTTGCCTCGGCGGCGTCGCCTCCGCCCAAGTGTCCCTCTCCGAGATCTACGTCTCCCACACGGGCACCGACACCCTCGAGTTCATCGAAGTGAAGGGCACGCCCGGCGCCTCGCTCGCCGGATACATGGTGCTGATCGTCGAAGGCGATCAAACCTCCGCCACCTCGACCGCGGGCGGCACGCTCGACCGCGCCTACGACCTCGGCGCCGGCACGATCCCCGCCAGCGGCTACTACGTGCTCGGCACGCCCACCGTGGCGAACGTCAACCAGGCGCTCAGCGCCTCGGACAACTTCGAAAACGGCACCGAGACGATCTACCTGATCCAGACCACGAACCAAGGCACGATCACGGCCCTCGTCGGCACGAGCGTCCTGACCGCCGGCGGCGCGTCCACCACGACCATCCCGACGCTCGCCACCGTGGTCGAGGCGGTGGGCATCGTCGACGGCGGCTACGGCGTCGGCTTGTTCGATCTCGTCACCGACGGCGCCACCGTCTATGGACCGGACGGCACGTTCTTGCCGGCCGGCATCTTCCGCTGCGGCGATGCCCCCTCGCAGTGGGCCACCGGGTTCCTCAACTTCGACCCGCTGTTGACGACCGGCAACGTGCCCACCCCGGGCGCCGCCAACACGAATTGCGGCATCACCCCGCCGAACTCGGGCGTGCCGTTCTGCTTCGGCGACGGCTCGGGCACGGCCTGCCCCTGCGGCAATGCTTCGGCCGTCGGCGCCGAGAGCGGCTGCCTCAACTCGCTCGGCGGCGCCGGCAAGTTGGTCGGGACGGGCAACGGCAGCATCGCGGCCGACACGGTCGTGCTCGCCGGCACGAGCATGACGAACAGCTCGGCGCTGTACTTCCAAGGCACGACGCGCGCCGGTGCCGGCCTCGGCACCATCTTCGGCGACGGCCTGCGCTGCGCCGGCGGCACCGTGGTGCGCCTCGGCACCAAGGCCAACCTCGCGGGCGCCTCGAGCTACCCCGATGTCGGCCAGCCGAGCGTGTCGGTGAAGGGCCTCGTCACGGTTCCCGGCACCCGCACCTACCAGGTGTGGTATCGCAACTCGGCCGCCTTCTGCAACCCGGAGGGCTTCAACCTGACGAACGGCTGGGAGATCGTCTGGACCCCGTGATCGGCGCCGCGGCGCCGGGCAGGCCTCGGCCGCCAGCCTGAAAGGGCCGGCGCGGAGCCTGTCAAGCGGATTTGACAGATGGAGGCCGTCGACCACCGAGGTGGTCGGCGGCCTCCATCGCGTCGGCCGTCGTGGCGGCGTCGGCATCACGGACAGGTGTCGTTGTCGAGGCCCGGCGTGCCGGTATCCGCGTTCAGGGCGGAGATGGGGCTCGTGCCGTGGCACCACAGGCTCGCGTCGTCGTTGAGGAGCGCGAAGCGCGCCTCGTTGCGCACCTGGATCGAGCGGCCCGGCAGATCCGGCCACAGGACGCCGTCGTCCCACGCCACCCGATCGACCATGACGCCATTGGGGCGCATGAGGATGATCGAGTCGGCACCGTTGCCGAGGCTGAAGCCGGAGTACTGGTAGTCGACCAGCACGCCCCCGTTCAACGCGACATCGGAGTCGATGCCCAGGACGATGCTGCGCCCGGGACGGATGCGCACGCCGTTGCCGCCATTGGA
>JBKDQQ010000128.1:0-9833 GCA_046341775.1 Planctomycetia bacterium | reverse complement strand
CCCCTCGACGACCCACAGGCGCGTCCCGTCCACCACGAGCTGCGCGTTGAGCCCGACCGGGAGCATCCGCGTCGACCAGCTGGTGCCGTCGAGAGTGGTCGAGAACGGACTCTGATCCGAGTCCGCGAGTCGTTGAGCCTCAGCCGTGGCCCCGAGCACATGCAAGCGTCCGCCTACCTGGCAAGCCTCGTTCAGGTCGTACAAGTGCACCTTGGGCAGCTCGAGCGTGCGCCAATCGACCAGGTCGCCGCTCAAGGCCAGCACCTTCTGTTCGCCCTGCAGGTCGATCCCGAGCACCGTCCAACCAAACGGACCATGCTCGAAATGGCTCGGCTTGCGCACCGGGGCCGCTCGCTGCGTCCATGTCGCGCCTTGGTCGACGCTCGCGCGCAGCGTCCATCCCGTGCCGTCTCCCGTGTCCTTGGGCGGGCTCGCGAGGAACGCGAGCATCCTGCCGTCGCTGGCACCCAGCACCCCGTTGAAGTCCGGTGTGTAGATGCGTCCATACCCGAAGTCGTTCGGCCGGACCTCGGCTAGCGTGAGGGTGTCCCAGCTGCGGCATTCAGGCATGCCGAGCGTCCATCCCAGAACGCCTCCCGACAGGGGCAGCAAGGCGGGCAGGTCGAACATCGTCTTCGCGCGCCACTCGGAGATGCTCCGCCACCGGACGCCGTCCTGAGAGCGGTGCAGACCGCGCTTGGTGGCGATCACGAGGCTCGTTCCGTTCCAGATCGGCGCGCTGTACACGTCGCCACCTGGGATCTCGATCCGCTCGAGGCCGGCAGGGGCCGGCAACTTGCCGCCAAAGGCGGGCTCGAACAGCGCTTCGGCATCCGTTTCGACGATGCGGGACGATTGCTTGTCGAGCACGATCGACATCAGCTTGCCATCGTGCAGCGCTGCGATCGTCGGCATGGGAATGCGCTCGCTCCCGGTGCGCACGGACCACGTGCGCAAGTTGCGCGTGCTGCGCCACCGCCCACGCTCGGTCGCGTGCAGCGTCTCGCCATCCACCCAAAGGGTCTCGTCCCTTTGCGGCGCAGCCAGCCCCTCGCGGTCGATGCCCACGAAGGTGCGTGGCGCGACGGCCTGCAGCACGAGGCCCCCGATCGAGGCGACGAGCGTGCCGCGATAGGACGCGAAGGACGCTTCGCCGACGTGGGTCAACAGGCGCGCTTTTTCCGGCAGTTCGCAGCGTTGCCACGCCACGGCATCGCTCGATGTCCACAACTCCAGCATCGACTGCCCGGGTTGCTCCTCGCCCTCGCTGTCGCGCTTGATGCCGTATTCAGCCTCCAGTTGATCAGCCTCGAGCCAGCGCGTGATCATGAGGTGCCAGTGGCCGTCCCTGCGGTCGAGGCCGCGCGTCTCGACTTGCGTGAACTGCGTGCGGTGGACGATCCAGCGCCCGTCGGCGCCAAGCTCAATCACCGCCAGTTGTTCGCCATCGCCGCTCTCGCTCGCGATCGTGCCGGCGGCCACGACCGTCTCCCCCGAAGGGGCCATCACCACATTCTCGATGCCTGCGAGAGTGTCCTTGGTGTTCGCGCCAAACCAAGTCAGGTTCGTGTCGTGCCACAGGGCGAATCCTCGCGTCGAACCCGCGACCTTGCGCGGCCATTGCATCTCCACGCCGTCCGCCGAGCGCACCTCCACGACGGTCGCCGCGCCTTGCGCATCGACGGCCCACAACTTCCTGTTTCCCAGGTACACCCATCCGCTGCCCGTGCGTACGATGGCGCCGCCAACTTGCGGGTCGTCGGGTGCTTGAGCGCCCACGACATCGGCGCAGAGGAGCAGGCAGACGAAAGCCCAGAGGGCGAGCGACCAGCGGGGGGGGTCGAACATGGCGTTGCAGGCCATGTTCGACGCTCAGCGCAGCGGTGGCAAGGCCGATGGCCGCCAACCTGCCGCGCATGGTGCGCGACGCCGGGGATGAAGACTCTCGAGATGGGGGATGGTGCAGGCCCCGGCTGCCGTTCGCGTTGTCGTCGTCGTGCTTGCCGCTGCCCGGGTCGAACTGCTCGTGCACGGGCGGGTTCGAGGTGCAGGCAGCCCGAGTGCGCGGCGAGGCAAGGGCCGTCGACGCTCGTGCGCTCCTCGGCTCAAGGACCCCACTGCAACTGCAGGCCGTTCGTGAGGTTGAAGGTGGCGGGGGTGCAGTACGCCGCGGCGTTGCGATACCAGACTTGATACGTGCGCGTGCCGGGGACGACGACCATGCCCTTCGTCGCCACTGGCAGGTCGCCCGTCGTCGGATAGTGCGACGCGCCTGCGCTGTTGATCTTGGTGCCCAACCGCACGATGGTGCCACCCGCGCAGCGCTTGCCGTCGCCGAAGGGCGTACCGGATCCTCCACCCTGCCGTGCGCTGCCTTGGAAGTAGAGCGCCGAGCTGTCGGGCATGCCTCGACCCGCCAAGGCGATCGTGTCGGCGCCCAAGCTGGCCATGCCGATCGCCTCGACCACGGCGGATGCACCCAGCGCGTTCAAGCAGCCTCCATTCGAGCCGATCGGCGTGTTGTTGCCGCAGGGACATCCTCCATCCCCGAGGCAGAACGGCGCGCCGCCACTGGGCTCGCACTCGTCGGGTACGCCGGTCGAGTTGATGTCGCTCGAAGCGCCGCTGGCGAGATCGCAGCTGTCGGGAATGCCGTTGCCGTTGCAGTCGGCAGCCCCAGCCGCGAGCTCGCACGCATCGCCCAGCGCGTCGCCGTCGCAGTCCGCTTGGGATGGATCGGGCACGAGCACGCAGTTGTCGCAGGCGTCGCCCACTCCATCGCCATCCTGGTCGGCTTGGCTGCCGTTGGGTGCCGCGTCGCAGTTGTCGTTGCAGTCCGGCACTCCATCGCCATCCGCATCCGTGTCGGCGACTCCGCATCCGCACGCACCCGGAGTCGTCTTGGCGGGATCCTGCGGACACAGATCGCCGCAGTTCGCCGAGCCATCGCCGTCCGCGTCGAACGGACACCAGTTCCGCGTCAAGTGCAGCTCCAGCAATTGGGCGTCCGCGATGTTCGCCACGCCATCGCCGTCCAAGTCGACGGGAGCCGCTTGCATCATGGCCAGGTCGACGGGCCCGATCGTCCCGTCGCCGTCGAGGTCTCCGAGGCGCGGCGCCCCCGACGCCTGGAGCTCGAGTCGCACGCGCGTCGGATCCCTCGGGATTTCGAGGTCGACCACCATGACGGCGCCATCCGGCTCCGCCCCGACGAGGCCGGACTGGAGCACCGCATCCGAGCCGATGGCGCGCAACTGCCACGCCACGGTGGTGCCCGCGACGGGCACGAAGCGTCGCGGCTTGCGCACGACGAGGCTGGTCCTCGCCCTCGTCCCGGGGAAGTTGTCGACGCTCGTGCTCGACAGGCCGATCAGATGCAGGCTGCACGCCCATCCTGTGGGTGCATCGAAGATGGTGTCGAGGTCCCAGTCGTAGTATCCGCCCCAAGTGCCCCACGGCGCTCCGTCGTCGGGCGATCCGTTGCCCATGCCCGGCTGCCTCCCTGCCGTGGCCGGGTCCTGGTCGTCTCCGAAGAACCCCGGGTAGGACTGGTTCGCTCGATAGCGGGCCTGGTACGGGGCGCCCGAGCGCGAAGTGCGCACCGGATGCACCCACTCGCCGATGTCGATGCCGGCGATGGCGGGGTCGTCCGAGGTCCAATCGGACGCCGTGTGGTCGCGGTTGTCCCAATACAGGTGCGTGCCGAAGCGTCCTTCGTCCATCTCGCGGAACAACTGCAAGGTCAGCGCGCCCCACTCGACGGCCGTGTCGCGCCGACCGCGGAAGATGCGTGTCACGCAGTAGTCGCGCGACTGGACCGACAGCCGCACCGCGGGATCGAAGAAGTCGTTGACCCGCAGCGGCGCTCCACCGGGGCCGATCTCCGCCGTCGCGAGGTTCTGCGTGGGCGTGCCGAACAAGCGCTGGCCCGTCTCGGGCGTGTAGTGCTGCGGCACGAACGCCGTGGCGCTGCTGAATCGTTCGGGCCGGTAGCGGCTCAACAGCAAGGTGCCCGCGCCGCCCATCGAGTTGCCCATGACCGAAGTGCGTTGCGCGTCGATGGCGTAGGGCGAGCGCGTCTGCAGCCAGTCGATGGTCCACATCAATCGGCGCAGCGTGTAGGGGACCACGATGGCGGTGCCGGCGGGCACCGTGTTCTGCATGGGGTCCAGCCCGGGATGCCAACCGAACCAATTCGTCGGCCTGTCGAGGCTCACGACTCCGTTGCTCGACACGAACAGGCGGTCGTCCATCGCGATCGTGACGCCTTGCACCGGCGTCGCTTCGTCGTTGGCGTAGTGGAACGACTCGGGAGCCCAGGCCCAGTGGCTTCCGTTCTGTCCACCACCGTGCAAGCACACGGTTGCCGTGTAGGGCCCGCTCGGCAAGCCCGCCCTCGGCTCGAACACCGTGAACACATGCGGAGCTCCGGCCTTGGCGGCGTTGGCGAGCACCGGGAAGTCGGGCCGCGCAGCGGTGTTGTCGTCGCGCCCGTCCACCCACATGGCCCAAGTGCGGAACGGATAGCCTTGGTTGGTCGTGCCCGTGGTTTGCGGATGGCACGACACGGGCTGATTCACGGGGTCGTAGCCCACGGCCACGGCGCCAGCGGTGCGGTTGGCGGCCGTGACCGTGGTGGCGCCCAGGCGAACGACGGAGTAGTGCTCGTTGCCGCTGGCGCGCGGGGTGTGGACGAAGAGTCCCTCGTTGGCGGCCAACTGATAGGTGCCCCCGCCCGCTGTCGGGACTCGCCAAGTCGCGCCCGGATTGCCGATCTTGAGCCGTGCTCCGCTCCATTCGGGTTCGAAGACGCGTCCGGCCAGCACGCCCTGGGTCGTCGAGGCGAGGGGGGTCGCCGAGCGATGGATTTCGTACGCGAGCGGCGGATTGGCATCGACGGTCCAAACGACGAACACCTGCCCCGCCGCGGACCATGCACGCACGTTGGATTGGGCCTGCGCGCTCGAATCCAGCCCGCACCAAGCGGCCACGAAGAGGATGGCGCCTCGACAGGCGGCTGCGCAGCTGTTCGGCCAGCTCGATGCTCGGGTGCTCGGTCGCGCGGGCGGCATGGGCAAGGTCTCGATCGAAGGAAGGGGAGGAAGGCCGACCATCCGGCATCCGAGCAAGCCCAACAAGCGGGCACGGAGGCGGTTCCCCACGAGTTCGCGGAATTTTACGCGCATCCATCGAGATACGCGACGGTTTCGCGCGGCAGTGCAACTCCCGCGGCGCTCCCAAGGCGTACCGTTGAAATGGTGCACTCCACGGTGCCCGGCGTCGGTCTGGTTGGCTTTCGCCAAGGACCCTGCAAGGAACAGCCCTCCCGAAGGACATCGGACCCATGCAAGCCTTCGCTTCAAGCCCATTCTTCGCCGCCCGCGCGGTGTCGGCCCTCGTCCTGTGCGCTACGGCGGCCTTGGCGCAAGACCTGCAGTTCATCGCGCTGCCTCCGCCCGCCTCGCCGCGCGACCTGCTGTTCAACCCGATCAGCAACAAGCTCTACACGGCCAACACGCCCGAGTTGGGGATGCCACCCGCCGAGAGCGTGACCATCATCGACGGCGCGACGAACACGGTCATCACGACGCTCGACATGCCTGCAGGATCGCGCGACTTCTGCCTCAACACCCAAGCCAACAAGGTCTATGTCGCCAACTACTTTGCCGACACCGTGACCGTGATCGATGGCGTCACCAACCAGGTGCTCGCCACGATCCCGGCCGGGGACGGACCGCGTGCGCTCTGCTACAACTCGCAGGACAACCGCATCTATTGCGCCAACGAGTACACCGGCACCGTGACCGTGATCGATGGCGCTTCCGACGCGGTCGTGGCGACCGTCGCGGTGGGCTCCACGCCGCGGGTCATCTGCTACAACCCGATCAGCAACAAGATCTACTGCCCCAATGCCGGCAGCCAAAGCGTCTCGGTCATCGGCGGGGCGACGAACACCGTGGTCGCCACCGTTCCCGTGGGCAACGTCCCGCGCGGGATCCTGTTCAATCCGCAGAGCAACAGGGTCTATTGCTCCAACTACTCTTCCGACACCGTGAGCGTGATCGACGGAATCACGAACGCGGTGGTGGCTACGGTGCCTGTGGGAGACGGACCCACGGCGATGGGCCACAACCCGATCGGCAACAAGGTCTATGTCTCGAATGTCGGCGCTCCGGGCCCTGGTTCGCCGGCCGCTTGCACGGTCTCGGTCATCGGCGGCGCCAGCAACACCGTGATGGCGACCCTCGCAGCGGGCGACGAGCCCACGGCGTTCGCATTCAACAGCGTCGACGGCAACATGTATTGGGTCAACGAGTGGAGCCACACGCTGGCGGTCGTCGACGCGGCGTCCGACACGCAAGAGCTGCTCGTGCCGCTGGGCACCGGCCTGGTGCAACCCGTCGATTTGGCCTGCAATTCGATCACCGGATTTGTCTACACCGCCAACCGGCAGACGCTGAACATCGGGGCCTTGAGTCCGAGCTCCGTCGGCATCGCGTTCTGCCTTGGCGATGGAAGCGGAGTCTCCTGTCCGTGCGGCAACAACGCCGCCGCGGGCGCGGTCACGGGTTGCCTCAACTCGCTCGGCAGCGGTGCGCGACTCGTCGCCAACGGCGCGGCCAGCATCGCCACCGATGGCCTGGTGCTGGGCGGTTCCGGCATGCCAAACAGCTACGCGCTCTACTTCCAAGGCACGGGGCAAGTGGCTGCGGGCTCCGGAGCGACCTTCGGCGACGGCAAGCGCTGCGCGGGCGGTTCCGTGACGCGTCTCGGCACCAAGCTGAACGCGAACGGTGCGTCCTCCTATCCGGCCGTCGGCGAGATCAGCATCTCGGTCCGCGGCGCGGTGCCCGCCGGAGCGACTCGCCACTACCAGGCGTGGTATCGCAACGCGGCCGCCTTCTGCACGCCGGGCACCTTCAACCTGACGAACGGCGTGGCGGTCACCTGGGTGCCATGAAGGTCGGGTTCCCGCACGGGGCACAGTCTGCATGCCGGAAGCGCGGCGCCCGCGAGGCGGTTCGACTGCTGCTCTGCGTCGTGGCGGCGATGCCGCTCGCGGTGCTCGGCCACGCGCTGGATGCCGCGCGGGCGCCCAAGGCAGCCGAAGCGGCTGCCGAGGTCGTCCTCTCCCTCAAGGTCGGTGAACGCCACCGGCGCGCGATCCTCGTCAACGCTCCCGAAGATGGCGTCAAGCGTCCGGCTGTGGTCGTGCTGCATGGGGGAATGGGCAGCGCGGAGCAGATGCGGCTCAAGTCGGGCTTCGATGCCGTCGCCAAGCGGCACGACTTCATGGTGGCCTACGGGGAAGGCACGGACTTCGGCGACGGCCGGCATGCATGGAACACGGGCCATCTGCTGCGCCGCCAAGTGAAGGACGCCGACGACATCGGCTACTTGGACGCCTTGCTGGACCGGCTCGTGGCCGAGCATGGCGCCGACCCTGCACGCCTGCATCTGACCGGCAGCTCGAACGGCGGCATGATGGCCTTCGTGTACGCCGTGCGCCGCGCGGAACGCCTCGCCGCGGTCGCACCCGTGGTCGCCACGATGTTCAGCTTCGACGGAACTCCTTCCGTTCCCTTGCCCATCCTCCTCATCAACGGCGCCAAGGATGAGGAAGTGCCGCTCCTCGGCGGCATGAGCGGCAATCCCCTCGTGCGCGCCGGCCAGGCCTCGCCCTTCAAGCCCGTCGGCGAGGTGGTCGCCTTCTGGGTGCGCGCCAACCGCTCGATCCAGTCCGGCGAAGCCATGGTCGTGGGCAGCGTGACGACGACGACCCACGCGGCGGAGGAAGGGGGCGCTCCCACGGTCTTCATCCTCGACAGCGCGGGCGGCCATGGTTGGCCCGGTTCCGAGCCGCAGCGCGACGGCAGCGCGCCCATCGCCTCCTTCCGTGGAGCGGAGCGCGTCTGGGAGTTCTTCCCCGACAACGTGCGCGTCGCGCCGGGCGCCAAGGAGCGTGCCGATGCCAAGGACCGTGCCGATGCCCAGGAGCCGGCCACGAGGGTCGCCCCCGCGTTGCAGCCGATCGAGGTCATCGAGTTCCCGGACCTCGTCGATCCGACGCGCGTTTCCGCGACGGCCAATGCCGCGCCGCGTCGAAGGCTGTTCCGGTCGCGCGAGGAGGAGCCGCGACCCGCAGGGCGCAAGGTGCCCGTCAAGGTGCTGGCACCGACGCAAGCCGGCCCCCATCCGGTGATCGTCCTGTCGCACGGCGCGGGCGGCGACTGGAACACGCACCATGCGCAGGCGCGCGACCTCGCGCAGCACGGCTATGTGGTGCTGTGCGTCGAACACACCGGGAGCAACCGCGCACGCCTCGACCAGGGCGTGCGCATCCTGCGCAATCTCGATGCGATGATCCGCGACCCCGACGAGGTGCTCGGCAGGCCCAAGGACATCACCTTCGTCCTCGATCGCGCGAAGGAATGGAACGAGTCCCATCCGCGCCTGCGCGGCAAGTTGGACCTCGGGAAGGTCGGTGCGTTGGGCCACTCGTTCGGCGCCTTCACGACGATGGTGGTGTGCGGGATGCGTCCCGCGCTCGACTGGCTCGAACCTCGCGTCGATGCGGGCAAGGGACTCGGGCCGAACCTGCGCGACCCGCGCGTTCGGTGCGGTGTCGCCTTGTCCCCGCAAGGAGTAGGCGAGCCGTTCTTCCTCGCGGAGAGCTTCACGAGCCTCGAGACGCCGCTCTTGGGCATCTCCGGCACCAAGGACGACCAGCAAGCAGGTCAGCCCGCCGAGAACCGCAAGGAAGCCTTCGACTTGTGGCCCTCCGGCCCGCACGCGTTCGTGTGGCTGGCGAACGCGTCCCACCTCGACTTCACGGACCCTGCCGGCAGCGATGGCGACGTGCGCGAGTCGGCGACGAGGGCCGACGTGCAACCAGTCACGCGCTTGGCGACCCGCGCCTTCTTCGACGTGCACCTCAAAGGCGATGCCGAAGCAGGCAAGACCCTGTCCGTGGCGGGGCTTGCTCCGAGCCTGCGCGGCGCCGTCGACGCCGTCGAGGTGTCACGGAAGCCTTGAGCGGCTTCGCGTCAGCGGCGGCGCAGGTAGCTGTCGGCAAGCAGCTCGCCCAACGCCACGATGCCGGGGGTCGTGATGACGAGCTTCGACTCGGTGCCGTTGGTCTGCCAGCCGGGCAGGTCGAAGGCCTTGATGTGGATGAAGTTCGCGTCCGCGGCGGCTAGCCGCTGCAACTCGGCCGTGACCTCGGTGATGTTGGCGCTCGTGTCGTCCGGCGCAGGCTGTTGGCTCACGAACCACGGCAACGACGGCAAGCTCAGGTCCTTGCGGCTCTGCGCGACCAGCGCGGCCAGTTGCGCGACGGCTTTGCGGCGATAGGGCCCGAACGACATGTCGTTCTCGCCGAGGTGATAGAACACGCCGCCCAGCTCGACCTCGTGTCCGCGGTCCTTGAGGTCCTGCACGGAAGCGCGCACGAACTCGATGAAGCCGGGATACAGGTTGCGCGACTTGGTCTCGCTGCCTTCGGGCGTCCAATCGACGACTTGCGAACCGCTGTGCGTGTACTTCGCGATGGCGATGTCGCTCTTCCCTTTGCGCGCTAGGCCGCTCGCAAGGGTCGCGCCAAAGCTCAGCTCGGGGCCAAAGGTGTCGTAGCAGCCCGCCGGCCCCAGCGGCTCCCAACCGTTCGACACCTTGTAGCCGCCACCGACGCTGTACCTGTACGCGATGCGCGCATTGTCCTTGGCCAGCGCCTCCTTGCCCTTCAACGCTTGCAGCTGTTGGACGAAGGCGCGCTCGCCTTCCATGTTGCGATGTCCGGCCAGCACGAAGAGCTTCACGGGCGCGCCCTTCGC
>JBKDQQ010000127.1:0-12855 GCA_046341775.1 Planctomycetia bacterium | reverse complement strand
ACGTGCTTGGCGCGAAGTTCAAGGACGCCTCGGTGTTCTTGAACAGCGCGGCGGAGCTCGACCGGGCCGCGCTGGCGCGGTGGTTGCGCAAGGCGCGGCGGATCCAGTGGAACTACCGCGACATCGTCAAGCGCAAGGGGCGCCTGGAGCGCTTGGTGTGACGCGCAATCCCCGCCGCGCGGCAATGGCGCGGCAGGGCGCGACGGCGTGGACTCGCCGATGCTCGCGGGTCCGGTGGGACGGGCGGGCCCGCAGAGGCGCCCGGGTCTTGCGATGCGCCTGGGTCTTGCGATGCGCCCGGGTCCGGTGATGCACGCGGGCCCGGTGATGCACGCGGGCCCGGTGATGCACGCGGCCTCAGTGGTGGTGGCCGCCGGGACCGTGCACGTGGCCGTGCTGCAACTCCACGGGGGTGGCGGCGCGCACCTCGACGATCTCGACGTCGAAGTGCAGGGTTTCGCCGGCCAGCGGATGGTTGAGGTCCACCACGACGTAGTCCTGTCCAACTTCCTTGACATGGACCTGCGTCACGCCGTCCTCGTCCTCGGCCGTGAACATCATGCCCTCCTCGATCTCGACATCGGTGGGGAACTGCGTGCGCGGCACCTTCTGGACGCCGCGCGGGTCGTGCTCGCCGTAGCCCTCGCCCGGCGCGACCTCGACCGTCTTCTTGTCGCCCGCCTTCAGTCCGGCGAGCGCCTTCTCGAGTCCCGGCACGATGTTGCCATGGCCGTGCAGGTAGGCGAGCGGTTGCCCACCCTCCTCGCGCGAAGTGTCGACGGTATCGCCGTCGACGGTCAGGGTGTAGTGGAAGAGGACGACGGACTTGTCGCCGATGATCAAGCTCATGGTGGCGTTCGCGCGACCCGGCGGCCGCCGTCCTAGCACGGCGGCGCGACGCTTCGCGGGGCCGCGAGGTTAGCCAAGGGGGAGCGCCGCGCCGCGCGGAATCCCGAGGAAAGCCGCTCAGCCCTTGGCGCGCAGATCGTCGACCAGATCGAGGCCCGCGCGCGTGCGCACGAGGCTGACGACGAGCAGCGCGCCCAGCACGAGCGCGGCTGCGTGGTTCGGCCAACCGGCCTCGGCATGCACGCAAGCGCGCGCCTGGTTGGCGATGGTCGCCGGCGCCCACAGGTCGACGAGGGCGCCGAGGGCGAGCGTCGTGGCGCACAGGGCGGCCAGTTGCACGGCGACGAAGCGCCACCCCAGGCTCTTCGCGAGCACCACCAGCGTGGCGCTGTTCGTCGCCGGCCCGACCAGCAGGAACACGAGCGCGGCGCCGGGCGACAGGCCCTTGGCGAGCAAGGCCGCGGCGATCGGCGTGCTCGCCGAGGCGCACACGTAGAGCGGCACTCCCACGAGCAGCATCACGAACAAGCCGCTGGCGCCCTGCAGTGCCGAGGCCTCCAGCGCCTCGATGGGCAGCAGCGCGCCGAGCACGCCGGCGACGAGCAAACCCACGAGCAGCGAAGGCGCCACGTCGTCGAGCACGTCGACATAGGCGTAGCGCAGGATCGCGCGCCACGCCGGGCGCGGTCGCGCCGCGCCGTGCTCGTGCTCGTGCTCGTGCGCGAGGCTCGCGCGCGCTGCTCCCGCCGGCGCGATCGGTGCGGCGGCGCCGATCGCGGACGAGGCCTTCGAAGGCGCGAATGTCGCGCTGCTCGACAAGGCCTTCGCGACGACGCGCTCGGCGGCGTGCTGCTCCCCCTTCGCGCAGCAAGGCGGCGGAGGCGCGGGCGCGCAGTGCTCGCAGTCCTCTTGATCGCCACGGCCCGGGCGCCCGGCCGGTTCGCGATCCAGTCCGGACTTGACCAGCCAATTGACCGCCGCGCCCGACGCGAAGGCCGTGATGACGGCGGCGATGGGCCGCAGGACGGTCATCAAGGGCCCGAGCAAGCTCCAGGAAGCGGCGACGGAATCGACCCCTGTCTCGGGCGTGGAGATGGTGAAGGCGCTGGTGGCGCCCTTGCTGGCGCCGCCCTTGCGCAAGGAGAGGGCGACGGGCACGACCGAGCAACTGCACAACGGCAGCGGCGCTCCCACCGCGGCGGCCCACGCGACGGACTTGAGGTCGTCGCCGCCCATCTTGCGCGCCAACCACGCCGTCGACAGATACCGCTTGACCACGCCGGCCAGCAGGAATCCGACGAGGAGCAGGGGCGCCATCTGCAGGAAGAGCGACCACGAAGAATCGAGCACCGCGCGCGCTTGCGGCAGCAACGCGCCGTAGTCGCCCATCGTCGCGGCCGTGACGCCGATGCCGAGGAGCACCGCGGCGAATTCGCGCACGGGTCGCTTGGCGCCGTGGAAGACCTCGGGCAGCAGGTCGCACAAGGCGACGTAGAGGAAGGTGCCCAACGCGAAGCCCGTCAAGAGCGGGTCGAGTTCGGGCGACCATGCCAGCACCGTGCCGCCGAGCAGCAAGCCGGCCGGCTCGATCAGCACGAACAGCGCGAGCCACGCCAAGGCCCGCGACAGGCCCATGCCCGCGAGGCGCAGCACGGTGGCGAGCGAGAAGGTCTCGGTGGCCTTGTGGAGCAGGATCGAGACGACGAGCTGCGTGCTCGCGGCGCCGCCCTCCAGCGCTCCGGCGTAGGCGAACCCGGCGGTTAGCGCGTGCAGGCTCAAGCCGATGAAGGTCGCGACCCACAGCACGCTGTGCGGACTCTCGAGCCCTGCTTCACCCGCGGCGCCGACGCCGGCCTGCGCATGGCCATGCTGGTGCGCGCGCGGTCCGTGGTGGTGGTGGGCGTGGTGGTGATGACCCGCGCGACGCAACCACACGCGCTCGACGACGAACAGGAGCAGCAGGCCGCCAAGCGCCGCCACCCACGGCCCCGAACCGTGCGGCACGGGGCCATGGTCGTGCCCCTCGTGGACCTCGCCGCCCGCGAGGTGCGGCAGGAGGTGCAGGAAGATCGTCCCGAGGAAGATCCCCGCGGCGAGCGCCACGAACAGGTGCAGGCCACGCTCCGTCCAGCGGCGCTGCAAGGGCAGCAATGCGCCCAGGACTCCCGCCGCGAGAAGCAGCAGGGCCAGGTGTGTGGTGGAGAAGCCGTCCACGAGGGGTGGGATCCGGACGCCGAACGGTCCTTCTTGGGCCGCTGGCGGAGCGGTACTTGTACGACTCGCGGGCGGAGCATGGAAGGTGGCAGGAATCGCCGCCAACGCCCGGGCCCACCCTGCGTACCGTGGCGCCGTCCGGCGACGGAGGCTTGGCGAGGAATCCTTGCCAAGCGCCCGCGCGCGCGGACAATGCTCCCCCCCATGGTCGCGACCAGGCCCGGTTCGGGCGGCCGCAGAGCCGCCGTTCCGATGCCTGCTCGGCGACCCGACTCGCTGCCATGATCGAAATCCACGACCTGTGCAAGGACTTCGGGCCGCTACGCGCGGTCGATCGCATCAGCTTCAACGTCCAGAAGGGCGAAGTGCTCGGCTTCCTCGGCCCCAACGGCGCCGGCAAGTCGACCACGATGAAGATGCTGACGGGCTTCTTGGCCCCCACCTCGGGCCGCGCCTCCATCTGCGGCCACGACGTGGCCAAGTCGCCGCTCGAGGCCAAGCGCGCGCTGGGCTACCTGCCCGAGGGCGCCCCGGCCTACGGCGACATGACGCCCGCCGCGTTCCTGGACTTCATCGCCGACATCCGCGGGCTCTCCGGCCTCGACAAGGCCACGCGCGTCGCGGCCGTCGTCAAGAAGGTCAACCTCGAGGCCGTGCTGCACCAGCGCATCGAGACCTTGTCGAAGGGCTTCAAGCGGCGCGTGGGCCTGGCGCAGGCGATCCTGCACGATCCCGCGGTGCTGGTGCTCGACGAGCCCACCGACGGCCTCGACCCCAACCAGAAGCACGAGGTGCGCGCCTTGATCAAGGAGATGGCGCCCGGCAAGGCCATCGTGCTCTCGACCCACATCCTCGAGGAGGTCGAGGCGGTGTGCACGCGCGCGATCATCATCGCGCAGGGACGCCTCTTGTTCGACGGCACGCCGCGCGAACTCGCCGCCCGCGGTCCCCTCGATTCCGTCTTCCGCTCGATCACCACCGGCGGCACCAACACCGGCGGCACCAACTCCGGCGACAAGGTCGCCCAAGCCTCCTGAGCCAAGGCCGTGAAGAACACCCTCGTACTCTTCAAGCGCGAACTGGCCGGCTACTTCGCCACGCCCGTCGCCTACGTGTTCATCTTCTTCTACCTCGTCGCCATGGGCGCCCTGCCCTTCGGCCTCGGCGGGTTCTACGAGCGCGAGCAGGCGGACCTGCAGCCGTTCTTCGCCTTCCACCCGTGGCTCTACCTGTTCCTCATCCCGGCGCTGTCGATGCGCCTGTGGGCCGAGGAGCGCAAGAGCGGCACGATCGAGCTGCTCATGACGCTGCCCGTCACCATGGGACAGGCGGTGCTGGGCAAGTTCCTCGCCGCGTGGGCCTTCGCCGGCATCGCGCTCGCGCTGACCTTCCCGATGTGGATGACGGCCAACTACCTGGGCGACCCGGACAACGGCGTCATCTTCGCCAGCTACATCGGCAGCCTGCTGCTCGCTGGCGGCTACCTCGCGGTGGGCTCGTTCCTGTCCGCGCTGACGAAGAACCAGGTCATCGCCTTCGTGCTGACCTTCGTGGTCGGGCTCGTGCTGGTGCTGGCGGGCACGCCGGTCGTGCTCGATCCGCTGGCCTCCGCCGCGCCCTCGTCGCTGGTCGACGCGGTGCGCTCGTTCAGCTTCCTCTCGCAGATGAACACGATCACCTCGGGGCTCGTCGACGTGCGCGCCCTGACGTACTTCGGCTCGTTGATCGGCGCCTCGCTCCTCGCCAACGCCATCGTGCTCGACCTCAAGAAGGCCGACTGAACCACCGGAGCACCGAACCATGAAGAACCTGATGTCCGCGACCGGGCTCGTCGTCGTCCTGGTCCTGTTCCTCGGCTTCAACTTGTTCACCGGGGCGGCGCTGACGAGCGCGCGCCTCGACATGACGGAGAACAAGCTCTACACGCTGTCGCAGGGCACGAAGAACGTGCTCGACGCGCTGGAGGAGCCGATCACGCTGAAGTTCTACTTCTCCAAGGGGCTCGCGCAGCAGGCGCCGGGCATCGTGTCCTACGCCCAGCGCGTCGAGGAACTGCTCGGCGAGTACGAGGCCGGGAGCGGCGGCAAGCTCGTGCTCGAGGTCAAGGACCCCGAGCCGTTCTCGGACACCGAGGACGAGGCGGTCGCCTCGGGGCTGAAGGGCGTGCCCGCCACCAGCGCCGGAGACATGCTGTACTTCGGCCTGGTGGGCACGAACTCGACCGACGGCACGGAAGTCGTCGAGTTCTTCCAGGACAGCCGCGAGGAGTTCCTCGAGTACGACCTGACGCGCCTCGTCCACAACCTCGCCAACCCGAAGAAGAAGGTCGTCGGCGTCCTGACGGCCCTGCCGCTCGACGGCGATCCGATGGCGCGCTTCACCAACCCGCGCGCGCCCAACGAGCCGTGGTTCATCCTCGAGTACCTGCGCCAGTCGTTCGACGTGCGCATGCTGCCGGCCGGTTCGGAGACCTTCGACGCCGACCTCGACGTGCTCGTGGTGGTGCACCCGCAGAACTTGTCGAAGCGCACGCAATGGGCGGTCGACCAGCACGTGATGAAGGGCGGCAAGGCGCTCGTCTTCGTCGACCCGATGTTCGAGGAGCAGCAGGTCCCCGAGGACCCCTCGAACCCGATGGCGGCGATGATGGCCGACCGCGCCTCGGACCTCGCCGACCTGCTCGGTTCGTGGGGCCTCGAGATGAACAAGGACGAGGTGGCCGCGGACAAGGACCTCGCGCTGAAGGTGCAGTGGCAGACGGGCCCGATCGAATACGTCGTGTGGTGGTCGGCGCGCGGAGACAAGGACACCTTGTCCAAGGACGACCTGACCACGGCCGAGATCGACCAGCTCAACTTCGCCACGACGGGCGTCCTCAAGAAGAAGGACGGCGCGACGACCTCGATCGCGCCTCTGGTGACGACCACCAAGAGCTCGATGCGCGTGCCGAAGAGCAAGCTTCAGTTCGGGCCCAACCCGCCGGAGCTGCTCGAGTCGTTCCAGTCCGAGGACGCCGCGCAGGTCGTGGCGGCGCGGATCAGCGGTCCGGCGAAGAGCGCCTTCCCCGACGGCCGCCCGAAGAAGGACGACGGATCCGAGGAGCCGCCCGTCGAATCGGCCAAGGATTCGCAGGGCATCAACGTCGTCGTGGTCGCCGACGTCGACGTGCTGACCGACCGCTTGTGGGTGCGCGTGCAGAACTTCTTCGGCCAGAAGGTGGCCGTGCCGCAGGCCGACAACGCCACCTTCGTGTCCAACACGGTGGACAACCTCGCCGGCAGCACGGACCTGATCAGCCTGCGTTCCCGCGGTCGCTCGATCCGCCCCTTCGACGTGGTCGCGGACATGCGCAAGGACGCCGAAGCCAAGTTCCGCGTGCGCCAGAAGGAGCTGGAGGCCAAGCTCAAGGACGCCGAGGCGAAGATCGCCGAGTTGCAGTCCAACAAGGACGCCGGCTCGGCCCTCATCCTCTCGCCCGAGCAGGAAGCGGAGATCGCCAGGTTCCGCGACGAACGCGTCAAGACCCGCAAGGAGCTGCGCGCCGTGAAGCGCGAGCTGGAGAAGGACATCAAGGGCCTCAAGACCAGCCTCGTGCTCGTCAACGCGGCCCTCGTGCCGCTGCTGGTGGCCGTGGCGGGCGTCCTCGCCTGGCGCCTGCGGCAGAAGAAGATGATGGAGGCGCGCGCTGCCGCGCGCCGCGGCTGAACCCCGAGCGGAGCACCCACATGGACAAGAAGGCACTCATCGGATTGTCGCTCGCCGCCGCGGCGCTCGTCGGCGGGGCGGTGTACATGCAGCGCGACGTGCAGACGGCAGAATCGGCGCTGGAGGGCAAGGACGCGCTCGCGCCCGCGCTCGCCGACCGCGTCAACGAAGTCGCCGAGGTGCGCGTGGTGCGCAACGCGGGTTCCTACACCTTGAAGAAGGCCGGCGACGGCTGGGGGCTCGCGGAGAAGGGCGGCCACCCGGTCGAGACCGCGACGGTGCGGAAGGCGCTGCTCGTGCTGCGCGACATGAAGCGGCTCGAGAAGAAGACCGCCGATCCCGCCAAGCATGCGCAGCTCGACCTCGCCGACCCCGCGGCGGAAGGCTCGAAGTGCGTGCGGATCGACCTGCTCGACGCCGGCGGCGCGACGCTCGCCTCGGTGCTCGTCGGCAAGCAGCTCGAGCAGAAGAACGCGCTGTCCTCCAACCGCACCTACGCGCGCCTCGCGGGCGACGACCAGTGCTGGCTCGCGAGCGGAAAGGCCGAGTTCTTCGAGTCGTCCGTCGACTGGCTCGAGAAGAAGATCGTCGAGATCAAGCGCGACCGCGTGCGCGCGGTCGGGATCGCGCACCCCGACGGCGAACGCTACGACATCTCGCGGCCGGACAAGTCGACGAGCGACTTCGCCCTGGCGGAGATCCCCGAAGGCAAGGAGCCGAGCTACGCGGGAGCCCCCGGCGCGGTCGCCTCCGCGCTCGAGTGGGTCAACCTCGAGGACGTGGCGCCGGTCGCCAGCATCGACTTCTCCACCGGCGCGGGCCCCGTGGCCACCTTCACGACCTTCGAAGGCGTCGTGGTGCAGGTGACGACCAAGGACCAGGACGGCAAGAGTTGGGCGCGCTTCGAAGCGCGCTACGAGGCCCCGAGCGCCGCGCAAGGTCCCGCACCCGCCGCGGTCGAGGGCCAACCCGCGCCCGAGGATCCGGCCAAGGTCGCCGCGGACGCGCAGGCGGAGGTCGAGAAGCTGCAGAAGAAGCTCTCCGGCTGGGCCTACCAGATCTCCAGCTACAGCCGCTCCAACTTCGGCAAGAAGAAGGCCGAAGTGCTGAAGGACAAGGCCCCCGCCGGAGCGGGCGAAGGCGGCGGCGAGACCGCCACGCCCGACGACGGCCTGGGCGGCGAGGACAAGCCGGTGATCATCCCCGACAGCCTCCCCAAGGAGATCCAGGACCAGATCAAGGCCCACCAGGAGTCGCTCGGCAACACGGTGCAGATCGGCGGCGGCAAGCCGGCCGAGGGAGCCGTGCCCGAGGGTTCGCACGTGCACCCGGACGGCACGGTCCACCAGGGTTCGCACGACGGCCACGAGCAAGGCGCGCCCCAGGGCGGTGCCGCGCCGCGGACGGACGACGCGGGCTCCAAGCCGCAGCGCTGAACTTCCGCTTGCGGGTCCCGCGCGCGCGGCCCGTCGTCCCCCGGGTCGGGGGCGGCGGGCCGCGTCGCGCCGAGGCGCGGGCCGCGCCCGCGCAAGCCGTCAAATTTGCTTGACAACACGCGCCCCGCGTCCGCGATCGGGGCGCGCGCGAGGATCGAGGTCCGGGACGCGCCTCGGCCTCAGCGACCGGCCTGCTTGCCTGGCGCGGGCCGTTCCTTCTTCCACACGAGCAGGTGGTTGAAGCCGCGCAGGAAGAAGTTCCCCTCCTCCGCCGCCTTGTGGAAGTTGGGCTTCTCGAGCTTGCGGTTGCCGCGCACCACGGCCATCTGGTCGATGGCGCGGAAGCCGCGCGCCTCGCACATGGACGACAAGCGCGCGCCGATGGGCACGAAGCCCTTGTTCTTCCTCCAGGTGTCGGAGACGAACAGCGCGAAGTAGCGACGGTCCTTCAGGACGCGACCGACCTCCGCCAGCACCGCGTCCATGGCCTCGAAGTACGAACCGTCGAAGGCGTCCAGCTCGCCGATGCACTCCTCCTCGCCGCTGTACTCGAGATGCGTCGAATACGGCGGATCCATGAAGACGAAGTCCACCTTGGCGTCCTCGAGCGGCAACCGGCGCGCGTCGGCGCGGAAGATGTCCGCGCGCTGCGGCTGCAGGTCGTAGCCGAGCGCGCGCCTACCGAGGCTGCGCGCCACGTCCATGGTCGTGCCCCCGCCGCAGAACGGATCCACGACCAGGTCCCCTTCGCGCGTGTAGCGCTGCAGGAGGTTCCACACCACCCATGCCGGCGTGGCGCCCGCGTAGCCGGGTGTCCCCATGGGCGCGTCCGAATACTGCTGCGACGGGTAGTACCACAGGGTGGTCGTCTGCAGCTTGAGCGCGGGACGAGGCGGCCTGCCGCCGCGTGCGCGCCCGGCGGAATCGCCGCGCATGGGCGCTCCGGATTCGCGGGACGGCGCGGGGCGGCGCCGGCTGGACTCCCAAGGGCGGTCTTCGGCCATCGTGGCCCGAGTCTAGCCTCGCGCACTCGGCGGATGGTCGCGCGGCCAGGATCGACGGGCGCGGGTTGGATCGACGGGCGCGGCCAAGTTCGACAGGCGCGGCCCGTGTCGGCGGGCGGGGCCGGCGCGCCTCAGCTACCGCGCACCGCGCCAGTGGCCGACGACGCGTCCGGGTAGAGCCGCGTGAAGCCTTCCGACACGGGGTAGGCGGCGTCCAGCGGGGCCTCGACCTGGATCCCACGCACGGGGACGGCGACCAACGCCGCGTCCAAATAGAACCAGACCACGACAGCGGTGGCGGCGACCACGGTGGCCACGAGGACCGCAAGCACGGTCAACGACAAGCCTCGTTGGGCTGCGGGCAGGAGCGGGCTGTCCATTGGTCGGGGGGCGGGGCGGGGAGCAGAGAGCGGACGACTGGACTAGTGCCCGCTTACCCTTTGGATACGGAATCGGCCCGCGAAGTGTTGCTGGAATTCGAAATCAGAGCGCCCGGTCCTGCGAGAGGGAGTACAGGACAACGATATGAGAACTCTACTTCTCACCCATCCCAGTTCACGCAGCGCCCCGTGAGCGAGCGCGCCGCCGGAGGCAGCGCGGGAAACGCTCCCTTTCATACGCGCCCCGCCAGGTGCAGCGTCACCCGCGGTGGCGTCGCGCCCAGGCTTCCAACTGAGCGTGCTGCTGCGCGAAGTCGTGGCTGCCGCCGGCGAGCGGCGCCTTGAAGAAGGGCGCCGTGGCGGCCAACTCGCCCGACTCGCCGCAGCGCTGGGCGTACTCGACGAGGCGCACCAGGTCGAGCACCAGCGGCGCGGCCAAGGCCGAATCGGAACCCTGCCAGGTGAACTGCAAGCTCATCTTCGCGCCGAGGAAGCCCTCGAAGTGGATGTAGTCCCAGGCCGTCTTCCAATCGTCCAGCGACGGCACGTAGTCGATCGCCACATGCCCGTGCACATGGGGATCGGCGAGGAGCTCCTTGAGGAGTTCGCCCTTGTGGCGCAGCTTGAGTTCCTTGTGCGCCGGGTCGGCGAGCGTGGCGCCGTCGCGGTTGCCGAGCATGTTGTAGCCCTGCCACGCCAGGACGCGCAGCGCCCGTTGGCGGAACATGGGCGCCAGCACCGTCTTGACCAGCGTCTCGCCCGTCTTGCCGTCGTTGCCGCAATGCGCCACCCCGCGCTCGCGCGCCAGTTGGCGCAGGGCCGGGATCGAGGCGCCCAGGTTGGGCGTGAAGTTCACGAAGGGCGAGCCGGCCGCGATCGCGGCGTAGGCGTAGAGCACGCTCGCGGGCGGCAGCACCTGCGCGTCCAACGAACGCTCGAACGCCGCGAGGTCGCGCCACTCGGGGCGCTCGGGGCGCGCCGCCTCGGCGCTGGCGAGGTGCACGACGACCACGCGCTCGAGGCGCTCTGCCTCGCGGAAGCGCCGCAGGTCCTCCACCAGGGCGGCGATCTGTTCGCGCGGCGCGCGGGCGGACAGCGCCGCGCTGCGGGGGTCGAGGTCGGCGAGGCCGACATCGCACTGGTCCAGGATGCCGGGCGCGATGCGCGACTCGTAGGCGTGCGCCGCGGCGGCGCCGCTCTCGACGAGCTTCGGGGGCAGGATGTGCTGGCGCTGCAGCTCCAGCGTGGAACGCGACAGATCGCGCAAGCACACGTCGTGGCCGCCGAAGACCAGCGCATCGAAGGGCGCGAAGTCCAAGCCCGCGAGAGCGGCGCTCTCCGTGACGAGCCCCACCGGTTCGATCAAACCCGCGCGCAAGCCGTGGACACCGTGCACGACGCAGGTGGAGATGGCGCCGCGCGCGCCGACGAGCCACACACCCAAGCGGGACGGAGCGGGCGGTTGGGGCTTCTTGTTGTCGGGCATCAGCGTGGGGGGGCGTCCGGGGTGCGCGCGCGCGCGGCCCAGGTGGAGAGCCAGGCGGCTTCGTGCGCCGGCAGGGTCTCGAGGACGGTCGGCGCCAGCAGCGGACCGCGGGAGGGTTCCGGGGTGGAGATTGTGCCGCCGCTCGCGCCACTTGCCAGCCCCGTGCCCCCCGTCCCGCCTTCCGGGCGACCGGAACCGAGCGTGGCGTCGCTCCCGTCCGCGGCGCCGGGGTCCTGGTCGGCTCCCGTGCGCGCATCCGAGGCCTGCGCCCGGCCGCCGCGCCCCGCCCCCCCGCGGCGCGCCTCCCCGGCCCGGAGCCGCGCCTCGCGCGCGTGCCGGACGAGCGACGCCTCGGACGCCACGCGCGCCTCGAACGCGAAGGAGTCCGCGCGCGCGGCCAGTTCCAGCGCGCGCAGTTCCTCGATCAACGCGGCACGCGTGGCGCGCAACTCGTCCCCGCCCTGCGCGGACTCGGCCGCGGCGAGCCGACGGGCCGCGGCGGCCGCGCTGGCCAGGTTCGCGCGCACCTGCGCCGAGGAACTCTCGAGCGCGGCGCGCTGCAACTTTTCGGCGAGGGCGGCCGCCGTGGAGCCCGGAGCGGGCACGCCACCCCGGCCGCGCGCCAGCGACGACTCGCTCGCCAACCACGCCGCGCCCGCGCCGGACAGCACGAAGGCGGCCGGCCACAGGCGCGCGCAGGCCACGCTCGCCATGGCGCCGCGCGTGACGCGTCCGAGGAGGTCGCGCGCGAGCGCGTCGGACAAGCGCGTGGGGCGCCCATCGACGGCCGCGCACAAGGCGCCTTGCAGTCCGAGGCGCTCGTCGAGGCGCTCGGTCCACGGACGGCCCCGCGCACCGAGTTCGAGCCACGCGCACGCCGCCGCGCACAAGCCGGTGGCGGCCGCGACCACGAACACGGCTCCCGTCCCCGCTTGGCGCGCCGCGCCGAGCATCGCGAGGTCGTGCCGGTGCGCGATCAGCACGGCGACGAAGGCCGCCATGCCGAAGGCGGCGCATGCGCAAACGGCGCCGCACGCGGCCAACCTGCGCCAAGGCGCGAGGCGCGCCGCGAGCCCGGCGCGCGCGTCGGCGGGCGCGTCGAGCGGCATCAACGCGCCTCCGGCGCCTTGAGCGGACCGAGGTCGACCAGCAGGTCGGCGAGCGGCGCGGGTACCTGCGACAGGCGCGTGCGCGCGAAGACCAGCGTCGCGGCCTCGCCCTGCTGCGGCAGGAGCCAACCGTTCGGGAGCCACACGGTCTGGCGCACGCACTCGGGCGTCGCGGTCGTCAACAAGGTGCGTCCCGCCTCGAAGAAGCTGACGTTGACGAGGTTGCCCTCGATGTCGGCGGCGAACACGGGCGGCTCGCCCTCGCGCAACGCGACCATGCGCGAGCCCAGGTAGACGAACTTCTGCCGGCGCAGCGTGCCACCGCTGGCGCGGTCGAGCACGAGGTCCTCGAGGCGGTGGAAGTGCAGCTCGTCCGCGCGGCGCCAGGCGACATGCAGGTAGAACCCGTCGCCGGCGGGCGGCACGACATCGAAGGCCGGACGACCTTCGACGCCCTCCTTGGGCACCCAGCGCGCGTTCGCGCCCGGCGTCGCGCCCAAGGCGAGCAAGGCGGCGTTGAGGACGCTGGGCGCGACTTCGGTGGCGAACAAGCTCTCGTGCGCGGCGCCGGAGCGGTTGACCAGCAAGTACTCGAGCAGATCGCCGCGCACGACGACTTCGCACGGGATCGCGGCCCATCCGGCCTCGAAGTCGATGCGCACGGACTGCGCG
>JBKDQQ010000126.1:0-12476 GCA_046341775.1 Planctomycetia bacterium | reverse complement strand
CATGTACGGACTCGTGAACCTCGCTGTGCAGGACCTCGTCACGAAGAACTTCGGCGAGGAGACGTGGCGCCGCATCAAGGCGCGCGCCGGCGTCGAGGAGGACGCGTTCCTGCGCCTGACGCAGTACCCCGACAAGATGACCTACGACCTCGTCGGCGCCGCCTGCGCGGAGCTCGGCGCGGACGCCTCGGACATCCTGCGCACCTTCGGCCGGTTCTGGATCGGCTTCGCGATGAAGGAGGGCTACCGCGAGCTCTTCCTCATCTCGGGGCGCGACCTGAAGACCTTCCTCGCCAACCTCGACAACTTGCACGCGCGCCTCGGCATGACCTTCGTCGGCATGGACGCGCCGAGCTTCGTGGTGGTCGACAAGGGCCCCGACGAGTTGGAGCTGCAGTACTACAGCTCGCGCCCCGGCCTCGCGCCCTTCGTGCAGGGGCTGCTCGAGGGACTCGGCGAGGTGTTCCGTTGCCGCGTCGAGGCGACGATCGTCTCCACGCGCGCGGACGGCCTGGACCACGACCTCTTCCACGTGCGCTGCACGCCGATCGCCGCCGCCGACGGCGCGGCCAGCGCGAAGGGCGGCTGAGCGCGCCATGGACGCTCCGGCGGCGCACGACCTGCTGGCCACGGCCTTCCCGTTCCACCTCGTGTTCGACAAGGACATGCGGCTGGTGCGCGTGGGCCGCGGCGTGGAGCGGGTCTGCCCGCAGGCCGCGCCGGGCCTCGGCCTGTTCGACATCGCGCGCATCCTCAGGCCGAAGGGCCCGAAGGACGCGGCCTCGATCCTCGCGCGCAGCAGCCAGTTGTTCGTGCTGCAGTTCCTGCACAACGGGCTGCAGCTGCGCGGCCAGGTGCTCGTGCTGCCGGAGGACGGTCCGCAGGCCGGCATGCTGGCCTTCGTCGGCTCGCCCTGGGTCACCGACCTCAAGTCGCTCGAGGGCCTCGGGCTGACGCTCGCCGACTTCGCCATCCACGACCCGGTCACGGAGTTCGTGCTCCTGCTCCAGACGCGCGACATGGCGCTCGAGGACGCGCAGGTGCTCGCGCGCAAGCTCGAAAGGGAGCGCGCCGAGCTGCGCGAGGTGGCCGCCCTCCAGAGCGTGCAGATCGAGGTCTCCGAGGCGCTGGCGCGCGCCGAGGACGAGGCGGCCGCCGCGCAGGCGCTGCTCGACTCGGTGTGCGGCGGATTGGACTACGACCTCGGCGAGCTGTGGCTGGTCGAAGGCTCGGGGACGGCGGCCCGGTCGTACGAGTGCAACATGCGCGAGGATCCTTCGATCGCGCGCTTCCTGCGACTCTCGCGCGACCTGCGACTCGCCGCGGGCGAGTCGATCGTGGGGCGCGTGCTGGCGACGGGGGAACCGTACTCGACCGAGGACGCCGGGCACGATCCGCTGTTCGTGCGCGCCGGCATGGCGGCCGAGGCCGGGCTCAAGGCCGCGCTGGCCGTGCCGGTGTCGAGCTCGGGCCGCGTGCTGGGCGTGCTGCTGCTGCTCGCCTCGCGGGAGCTGGTCCACTCGGGGCGCACCATCGACGGCATCGCCCAGATGGGCGAGCGCCTCGGCTGGTACCTGGAGCGCTCGCGCGCGCTCGAGGCCGTGCGCCGCGCCAAGGAGGACGCGGAGGAGGCCAACCGCGCCAAGAGCGCGTTCCTCGCCTCGATGAGCCACGAGATCCGCACGCCGCTCAACGCCGTGGTGGGCCTCGGCGGGTTGCTGCTCGACACGCGTCTTTCGCAGGACCAGCGCGAGCTGGTCGAGATCATGCGCAACAGCGGCGACGCGCTGCTCGCGATCATCAACGACATCCTCGACCTGTCGAAGATCGAGTCCGGCCGCGTCGAGCTCGAGCGCCGCGAAGTCGATCCGCGCGTCGTGGTCGAGGAGGCGCTCGATGTCGTGGCCCTGCGCGCGGCGCAGAAGGGCTTGCGCCTCGCCCTGGTGGCGGCCGACGACGTGCCCGACGAGGTCGAGATCGATCCGCTGCGACTGCGGCAGGTGCTGGTCAACCTCGTGGGCAACGCCGTCAAGTTCACTGAACAAGGGGAGGTCGTGGTCGAGATCGCCGCCGCGGGCGCGGACCGGTTGCGGTTCCGCGTGCGCGACACGGGCATCGGCATCCCGCCCGACCGGCGCGACCGCCTCTTCCAGTCGTTCTCGCAGGTCGACGCCTCGACCACGCGCCGCTACGGAGGCACCGGCCTGGGCCTCGCGATCTCGCGCCAACTGGTGCAGATGTGCGGCGGGACCATCGGCGTCGAGTCGGATGAAGGTCGCGGCTCGACGTTCGAGTTCGACATCGTCGCGCCGCGCGCCACCACGCTGCGACGCGATCCCTCGAGCGGACTCGCCGGTCGCGCCGCGCTGGTGGTCGAGTCGCACGCCGCCACCGTCGAAGGCCTGCTGGGAGCGTTGCGCCGCCTCGGCGTCGCCGGACGCCACGCCCTCGACCTGGCCGGCGCGGGCGCCGCGCGCGAGGCCGCGCCCGCGGACTTCGTGCTGGTCGACGGGACGCTGCTGTCCTCGGACGAAGCCGGCTGGCGCGCGCTCGTCGAGGCGCGTGGTGGCGAGCTCGTCGCCTTGCATCCGCTCGGGGCGCAGTTGCGCGTCGCCGCCGCGCGCGCCACCTTGACCACGCCCGTGCGCACTGCGGCGCTCGAGCTCGTGCTGCGCGACTTGCGCGAGGCCGGGCCGCGCGCGCCGCTGCCTTCCGTCCGCGACGCGGGCGACGCCGAGCTCTCGTCCTTGCGCGTGCTGCTCGTCGAGGACAACGCCATCAACCGCAAGGTGGCCTCGCGCATGCTGCGCAAGCTCGGCATCGAGGCGGCGGTGGCGGAAAATGGACGCGAGGCCGTCGAAGCCTCGCTGGCCGCGAGCTACGACGTGGTGCTCATGGACGTGCAGATGCCCGAGATGGACGGCATGGAGGCCACGCGCCGCATCCGCGGCTCGTCGTCGCGCCACCAACCGCGCATCGTCGCCATGACCGCCAACGCGGTCGACGGCGACCGCGAAGCGTGCCTCGCCGCCGGCATGGACGACTACATCGCCAAGCCCGTGCGCTTCGAAGCGCTGGAGGCCGCCCTGCGCGCCGCGCCTGTCCCGCGCGCGCCGCGCCAGGTCCTTCCCGGCCCGGGGAACGATGCCGGCCAAGGGCCCGGGGGGCCCTCCGAAGGCCACTCGCCTTCCCCGGATGGCGAAAGCGGAAAGCCGGGGAACCAATGACCTCGGCCGCCTGTCCGAAGTCCGGGACGCCCAGGGCGCGAAAGGACTTCCCCCTCCGAAAGCGCCCGGAACGACCGTGGCTCCGACCCCAGCCGGAACTTGCTAGTACTTTTGACTAGGGCGGTTCCGGCCGAGAGGCCGACCTCCCGCAGCGGAACTGCGACACCGTGCTGACCCAACCCGGAATCCCGAACGACTACGCGCTGTCGACGACCACCTTCGGCTCGCGCTTGAAGGCCATCGAGGACCAGGCCTTCGCGGCCGTGGCGATGGGCTTCCGCAGGTTGGAGCTCGGACTGCTCGAGGCGCCTGTCACCTTGGGCGGCTTCGAGGACAGCGCGCGCGAGACGGGCGTCTGCGTCTCGGCGATCGTCACCGGCTGCCTCGACCCGCGCGCGGAGAACATGAGCGGCACCAAGCTCGGCAGCCTCGACTCCGACTTGCGGGAACGCGCCGTGAACTCGCTGCGCCGCCACGTGCGCCTCGCGCAGAAGTACAAGTGCCCGACCGTGATCGTGCGCGGCTGCGAGGTGGAGGACAAGGCGCTGCGCGAGGAGGCCGACAAGTTGCGCGCGCGCATCGTGCGCGAGGGCATCCAGGACGAGGTCAAGGACTCGGTGCGCGAACTGGTGGGCAAGGTGCAGAAGAAGAGCGCCAAGCAGCTCGAGCACCTGTGCCGCTCGCTGCACACCGTGATGAGCGAGCTGCCCGAGACGCGCATCGCCATCGAGACGGGCGACAGCATGCTCGACCTGCTCAGCTTCCAGGCGGTCGGCTGGGTGCTCGACGACCTCGCCAAGCATCGCCTCGCCTATTGGCACGATTGCAGCCGCATCCAGACGCGCGAGAAGAAGGGCCTGCCCACGCAAGGCATGTGGCTCGACGCGTACGCCGACCACATGGTCGGCATCCACCTGCAGGACGCCGCCGACGGGCAGGTCGACATGCCGCCGGGCGCGGGCGAGGTCGACTTCAAGCTGGTGCATGGCTACGTGGGGAAGAACGTCGAGCGCGTGCTCGAGATCGACGCCCGGCACGGACGGGCCGAGATCCTCAACGCCGTGCATTTCCTCCTCGGCCGAGGCTTCTGAACGCCTGGCGGGCGCTGCCGGGGTCGGCCCGCCGCGCCGCCTTCGCCGCGCGCCGCTCCGGCGCTATCCTGCCCGCCGTCATGCCCACGGCCCTCGTCAAGCGTGCGCTCGCGGGCGCCAGCTGCTGGCTGGCGCTCTTCGTGGCGACGTGGTTGCTGGCCGAGGCCGCCCGCCGCCCCGTCGAGGCGGATGCGCACGAGCACAAGGCCAGCTTCGCCGCCGCGCCCGCGGTGGTGTTCACCGCTCCGCGCCCGCCCGCGCCGCGCGAGGCGCTCGAACCCTCCAGTCTCGGCACGGGCGCCCGTCCGGCCCCGCGCGTCGCCGACGAAGAAGGACGCGCGCCGGGATCGCCGTCGCGAGCCGAACCGGCGCGACCGCGCGGATCCGGCGACGAGGAGACGCTGCCGGGCCTCGGGCCGCTGCCCGCCGGCGTGCCGCCCGAGGAGGAAGGCGTGGGCGTGACATGCGTGCGTCCCGACGGATCGCACGTGGTTGGCGCCGTGCTGCGCTGGGCCACGTCGGCCGACCTCGCGCGCCTCGCGGCCGAGGACCCGCGCGTGCTCGAACTCGACGACGACCTGGTGCTCGGGCGGCTGCCGGAGAACCAGGTGCGCACGACCTCGAACGGCTGGGGCATGGTGCCGAGCCTGAAGGGCGCGATGATCGTCGACGCGCGCTTCGGCGACGGCTACGCCTCGCGTCGCTTCGAGCGGGCCGACGTGAGCCACTTGAAGCTCGTGCTGCACCGCGACCTGACGCTCGTGGTCGAGGTCGTCGACGAAGCCGGCGCGCCGATCGAAGGCATGCCCGTGGCGGTGCGCGACGCCGCCGGTCGCGAACCGTGGCGCGCCACGACCGGCCCGGACGGGCGGGCGCTGCTCGCGCATGCGCCGGAGCGCTTCGCGACGCTGCCGGGCAGGCCCGACTTGTGGGTCGCCGTCGATGCGCCGCAGGAAGCGCGCGCCCAGCTGCTGCAGCGCTCCAGCGTGCCGCAGGTCCCGGTGCGCCTCGTGGCGCGACGCGGCGCGCCGGTGGAGGTGGAGGCCGCCAGCGCCGCGGGACCTTGCCCCGATGGCGGCCGCGTGGCCATCGTGCGCGAGGGCCCCGAACCGGCGGGGGTGCGCACCACGACGCGCGCGCTGGTCGCCGGCAAGGCGCGCTTCGAGCACGCCGCGCCCGGCGCGCGCGTCGTGGTCTCGGCCGAGCCCGGCTGCGGAGCGCGCGCGGCGAGCCAGGCGTGGACCATGCCGGATGCGGGCGGCGCGTCCTTCCGCCTGCAGGTCGGCGAGCCAATGCCGCGCCTCGAGGCTTCCGTGTCCGACATCGACGGCCGACGGCTCGAAGGTTGGACCGCGAGCCTGCATGTGCGGGGCCCGGGCGGTTGGAGCGAGGAGGGCCGCGCCGTCGTGGGGCCCGGCGGCGCCGCGAACCTGCCCGCGCCCGGCCTGGCGACCGGGGCCGAGGGCGCGGCGCGCGCGCTGGTCGTCCGCAACGAGCACGGCGCGACGAAGGTGGTCGAGTTCGGCGATCTGTCAAATAAAATTGACAAAGCCGGTCCGCTGCGCGTCGCGCGCGTCGGGGAGGCGAAGCTCGCCAATTGGACGATCCAGTTCGGCGGCCGCGTGCTCGACGAGGCCGGACGGCCCGTCGAAGGCGCGCAGCTGGCCCTTGCGACCGCCGACGGCGGCGTCGATTCGCGCATCGCCGGCGCGACGAACGCCGAAGGCCGCTTCGACCTGCGCGGTCCGAAGCTCTCCGGCGCCCACGAGTTGTCCGTGTCCCATCCCGGGCGGGCCGGCGCCACGCGCATCGCGGCCCGGGCCGGCGACAAGACGCTGCTCGCGCGGCTCGCCTTCCTGGGTTCCGTCGAGGGCCGCATCCTCGCGCACGACGGCGTGCTGCCTCAGCAGCACACCGTCGTCCTGGTCGACGCGTTCGGCGCGTCCTTCGCCGCCAGCCCCGACGCGGATGGCGCCTGGCGCTTCGAGCGCGTCGAGCCCGGCCCGGCGGTTGTGCAGCTGCAACTCGGCGGGTTCCCCGACATCCTCGCCACCACGCGTCCCTTGCAGGTCGTCGCCGGCGGGAGGATCGAGGCCGAGCCGCTCTCCTCCGCGGGCCTGCTGCGGCGCGTCTCGCTGGAGATCGTCGACGAGGCCGGACTGCCCATCGAGACCGGCGCCGTGGGGCCCGCCGCCCCGGGTCGCGGGCGCGTGCGCCCGTTCGAGTTCCGCGATGGCGGGATCGTGCTGCACCTGCCGCTGTCCGTGCGCGAGCTGGAGGTGGAAGCCGAGGGCCACGAGGCGGCGCGCCAGGCGGTGTCCGATGCGCAGCGCTTCGTGCTGAAGAAGCTGCCGCAGTGAAGCCGCTCCTGTGCTCGGTGGGGGGCCACGATCCAAGCGGGGCCGGCGTGGACGCCGACCGTGCCGCGGCGGCCAGCTTCGGGGACGAGCTCGAGTGGCGTCGCGAGGTCACCGCCTGGACGCGGCAGGACGCCGGCGGCTTGCGCGAGCTGGGCGCGCGCCCGCCAGCGGAGTGGGCGCGCACGGTCGGCGCATGGCTCGCCGAGGCCCGCGAAGAAGGGCGTGTCGCCGTGCTGAAGTTCGGCCTGCTGCCCGGCGCGGAGGCGATCGACGCGGCCGCCGAGCTGGTGCGCGTCCACGCGGTCGCGGCCGTCGTCGATCCGGTGCTGGCTCCCTCGGCCGGTGGACGCTTCCTGGGGCCGCAGGAGGTGCTGCATCTGCGCCGCGTGCTGCTCGCGCTGCCCGTCGTCGCGACTCCGAACGTGCCGGAGCTCGCGGAGCTGACCGACATGCCGCCCGACGCGCTGGCGCGCGACCCTACGGCGCGCTCCGGCGCCGCGCGGCTCCTGCTGGCGGGCGGTTGTCGGGCCGTGGTGGCCAAGGGTGGGCACGGGTCGGAGGACCCGGTGCTCGACCTCGTGGTCGAGGCGAGCGGGCAAACGGCGCTGGAGCATGCGCGCATCCCGCTCGCCAAGGTACGCGGCTCCGGATGCCGCCATGCGACCGTCTTGGCGGGCCACTTGGCCCTGGGCAAGGATCTTCCAAGCGCCGCCTTGCAGGCCTCTCGGCACCTGCTCGCGCTGCTGCGCCAGCCCTAGGGGGCTCGTTCGCCGCCAACCTGAGGCGCCGCCGCCCGCGGAGCGCCGCCTGCGGGTGCCTGCGACCTTCTTTTCCACCGTGCAGGGGGCGTGGAGCCCGCCGCGGACAGCTGGGGCTTGCATTGGGGGAGGCGGGCGCTATCCTTCCCTACCCCAATCGCGGCTGTAGCTCAGTGGTAGAGCGTCACCTTGCCAAGGTGAATGTCGAGGGTTCAAGTCCCTTCAGCCGCTCCACTCGACGACGGGTGCCAGGCTCGCAAGCCACGGCGCCCGTCGTGCTTTTCGGCGAGGCCTCCGCCGCGCGCCAAGTCACCGTCCGCCCGCAGCGTGGCGTTCCCGTCGCTCGCCACGGCACCCCGCGCACCCGACCCCGGCGGGTGCCACTCGACGCCCATCATCCCCATGCACGCCGCCATCCTCAGCATCGGCCTGGTGATCTTCCTGGGGCACTTGTTGTTCGCCCTGTTCCAACGCACGCGCATCCCGGATGTGCTGCTGCTGATCGCGCTGGGCGTCGCCTTGGGACCGGTGGGCCTGCATTGGGTGCGTCTCGAGGACTTCGGTCGCGCCGGGCCGGTGCTGACCACGATCGCCTTGGTGGTCATCCTGTTCGAAGGCGGGTTGGGCATGCCGCTCGCCGCCCTGCGCCGCGGCTTGGCCGACGGCAGCGGACTGGCGCTCCTCAGCGCCGCGGCGACCATGTTCCTCGTGGCGTGGATCGCCAGCCCGGACCTCGGTTGGTGGCCTGCCATGGTGCTGGGCGCGATCCTCTCCGGCACGTCCTCCGCCGTCGTGCTGCCCATGGTCGGCTTCCTCGGCTTGTCGGCTCGCACGCGCACGGCCCTCGGCCTCGAGAGCGCCCTGACCGATGTCTTGACGATCGTGCTGCCCTTCGCGCTCGTTCCGCTCGCCGCCGGGGGCGAGGTGTCCAGCTGGATCGTCGGACGCGACGTGGCCGTCAAGTTCCTGGCGGCGGTGGTGCTGGGTTGGGCCGCGGGTTGGCTGTGGCTGCGCCTCGAGGCCCGCGCGCGGCGCCTGCGCAACTACTTCTCCGCCATGTACGCCTTCGTCTTCGTCGTCTACGGCGCGGGCGAGGCGTTGTCGGTCTCGGGCGCCATCGCCGTGCTCGTGGCGGGCATCACGTTGGCGAACCCGCCCAAGTGGTGGAGCGCCGACGGCGCCACCGAGGCGGTGACCGAGACCGATCGCGCCATCCACGGCGAGGTGGTCTTCCTGATGAAGCTCTTCTTCTTCGTCTACCTCGGCTTGAGCCTGCGCTTCGACCACTGGGGTTCGTACCTGCTCGCCGCCCAGCTCGTGGGAGCGGTCTACCTCGCGCGGACCTTGATCGTGCGACTCGTCCTGCCGCGCACGGTCCCGCGTCGCGAAGCCGCCATCGCCGCGGTCATGGCGCCCAAGGGGCTCGCCGCCGCGGTGGTGGCCTCCGCGGCCGCCGAACTGCTGCCGGAGGGCGGCGCGGTGGTGCGCGAGCTCGCCTTCGCCGTGGTGCTCGTCTCCATCGTCGCCACTTCGCTGGCGGTGCCGCTGCTCGACTTGCCCGGGCCGCGCCACCTCGTGCGCGTGCTGTTCCGGCCCTTCGCGCCGGACGCACCGGCCGAACCTGTCAAGGCGCCTTGACAGCGGCGCCGGTTCGCCGCGTCGGCGTCACGCCTGCGCCGAGGACGCAGGCGGCTTCTTGCCGCCCAGCTCCGCCACGAGGTTCCCCGCGAAGAGGATCGTCCCGCCGGCGACGAGCCACGGCGTGAACGAGTCGTGCCCGGCGTGGATGCCGAAGGCGGCGGCCCAGATGGGCTCCAGCGCGTACAAGACGGCGGCGCGCACCGGGTCGAGCTCGCGCTGGTACAGGTTCATGAGCGAGAGCGCCACGACCGTCGCCAGCACGCTCGACAGCAGCAGCGGCTCCAGGTACGCGCCGTCCAGCGCCAGCTCGACCCAGCGGTCGAGCGCGGGCGCGGGCTCGAACAGCGCGGCGGCTCCGAAGGTGGCGAAGCTCAAGGCCGCGACCCACGCGAAGCTCGCCAGCGTCGCCGGCAGGGGCGACACGCGCTTCGTCACTCCGTCGGTGACGAGGATGTGCGCGGCGAAGACCAGCGCGCAGCCGACGGTCTGCAGCTCGCCCAGCGTGAAGCCGAGCTCCGGGCGCCCGCGGATGATCCCCGCGCCGAGCGTGGCGAGCACGACCCCCGCGACGAGCCACCTGCTCGGCGCGCGGCGCGTCAGGGCGGCGGTGAGGAGCGCCGTGAAGAGGACGTAGAGGCTGGTCAGGAAGGCGGACACCGCCGGCGAGACCTCGGTCAGCCCGAGCATCTGCAGCACGAAGCCCAGCCACAGGAACAGGCCGAGCCAGAAGCCGCCGCGCCACGTGGCGCGATCGCCCCAGGGGAAGCGCGCCTTCTTCCACAGCGCGAGCAGGAGCGCCGCCAGCGCGAAGCGCAAGCCCATGAACCACGCCGTGCCCGCGAGCTCCACGCCTTGGCCGAGCAGGTCCTCCGTGCGGTTCTGGGTCTCCTTCATCCACACGAAGGTCCCGCCCCATGCGAGCGTCACGAAGAACAGCGCCGCGACCGGGATCCATCTCGGGACGGTGGAGTTGGCCGCCATGGGGGCGCAGAGCATAGCGTGCTAGGCTCCCGACCGGCCCGGACCCGGGCACGACCCATGAAGAACCCTGCTCCGCGCCTCCTGCAGCTCGTCGCGCTCGTGTTCGCCTTGTGCGCCTGCGCCTCCGATCGTTCGGTCATCGCGCAGGCGGCCGACGCGCACCGCGAGCTCGAGCCGGCGGTGGTCGAGGAGGCGGAGCTCGCCGCGTACCTGCAGGAGGTCGGCATGCGCGTCGTCGCCGCGGCGGACTCCATGACCAAGGCCGGCTACGGCGGCGAGTCCCGCCGCGACGCCGACTCGCGCTGGATGTTCTCCGACGACCTGCGCTTCCACCTCGTGGCGAGCGACGAGCTGAACGCCTTCACGACCGGGGGCGAGCACATGTACATCTACTCCCGGTTGCTGGTCGCCTGCCGCAGCGAGGACGAGCTCGCCGCCGTGGTGGCGCACGAGTACGCGCACGTCTACGGCCGGCACGTGCACAAGGGCATGGATCGCCACCATGCGGTGCTGGGCGGCGCGCTGGCGGCGGCGGTGGTGGGCCATGAACTGGCCGAGGAGGACAAGGAGGAGTGGGCCGTCGTCGGCGGCACGCTGGCCTTGCACGCCGGCCAGTTCCTCGCGCTGGGCTTCACGCGCGACGACGAGGCGGAAGCCGATCGCCTGGGATTCGACTTCCACGCCCGCGCAGGTTGGGACCCGACGCGCTTCGGCGACTTCTTCCAGAGCCTCGTCGACCAAGGCCTCGACACGCCGGACGACACCTTCTCCGACCATCCCACGCTGCGCTCGCGCGTGGCGGCGGCCAAGGTCCGCGCGGCGAAGTTGCCGGACGCGGCGGCGAGTTGGCGTCGACCTCCCGTGGCCGACGCCCAGCGCTTCGCCGCACTGAAGGAAAAGGCGGCGGCCTGCGTCGCGCGCAAGCCGGCCGGCGCCGCGCTCCAGGTGGCGCAGGCATTGCTCGCGAGCGTGCCGAGCTGCGTCGCCGCACGGGACTCGGACGGCCAGGTCGAGGCGCGCGCGCGCTTGCGGGCGGCCGCGGCGCGCTGAGGGCGCGCCGCGCCGCGGTCCGCTCCCTTGCCCCGGCGAACCCGGCCGCGAGCGCGCCAGCGGAGCGATCGGCGGCTTCAGCCTTGGATCCGCACGCAGTCGCTCGCCCGGAAGCGGCAGCCGTTCGTCAGGGTGCCCGTGACGACCAGCGGCACCATCGTGCCGTTCGGCAGTCCCTTCAAGCCGAGCAAGTCGACGATCTGCTGGCGCGAGAAGCCGAGGCGCAGGTCGATCGTCCCGTCCGGCCCGGCTGTGCCGCAGTCGCACGCCTGCCGCGGCGCGTGCGGCCCGGCCACGTCCTCGTAGCCCCACGAGATGGGCGTGACGGGACCGCGCTGGCAACCTTCGCGCCACAACTGGATCGAGCCCGGGACGATGTCCACCACGGACTGCGCCAAGGTGCCCACCACGGCCATCGAGACCGTCGCACCGCCGCCGTTGGAGCCGGTCTGGATCGGGTTCGGGCAGGAGGTGGGCTTGATGTCGAGCAGGAAGAGGTCCTTGATGACGTCGATCTGCTGGTCGCATTCGGCGCTGTTGCCTGCGCTGTCGAACGCGCTCCAGCGACGCATGACCACATGCTCGAAGCGGTCGGTGGGGCAGTTGGAGATGTTCACCAGGGTGTCGACGTAGGTCACCGTGGGCGCGGGGTCGACTGTGCTCGTGGCGACGGCCTCGCCGGTCAGGGACGGCATGGTGCCCATCGAGCAGTAGACCTTGGCGAGCGGCGGGCAGGTGAGCACGAGCGTGCCCGAGGAGCCCGCTCGGGTCGAAGCGCCGCGGGCCACGACGATGCCGCCGACGAGCGCGGCGATGCCGGCGATGCCGAGGAACAAGATCGTGGTCGGACGCGAACGGGGCGAGGAGGAGTGGTTCATGGTCGATGGTCGCGACGTGGAGGCGTGGATGCGGAGCCAGGAAGCCCCCCCAGGAAGCCCCTGTGAGGTGCGAGGACCATCGCGGACGCCCGAGGCGTCGTCCGGCATGGTCTTGGCGCCCACCGCTCGCGACAGACTAGGAACGCAAGGACCACGGCCGCAATCGGCACGCCCGCGTCGGGCGTTCCTTCCCGCCGGTGGGCTACGACGAAGGGCGCACGCGCGCATCAAGACGGCGACCCCGCAGTTCCGCGTCGGAGGACTGCAGGGTCGCGGCTGCGCGGCCCGGGGCCCGAGCTGCAGCAGCGTCGGGCACTCGCCGGCCGCCAGGGCCGGCTGTCAAGCAAGTTTGACAGCCGGACGGCGGGCTCAGCGGTTCTTCTGGAACCACTCGGCGTTGATCTTCTTGTACTGGGCCCACTTCTCCGGCAACTCCGCCTCGTCGAAGATGGCGTCGACGGGGCATTCGGGGGCGCAGGCGCCGCAGTCG
>JBKDQQ010000125.1:0-10871 GCA_046341775.1 Planctomycetia bacterium | reverse complement strand
GTGCACGAGGAAGTCGGGGTTGTAGAGCGGCGTGTCGATGTCGTCGGCGATCTGGATCGTCAGGTGGGCCGACACGATCTGCGCGCCGGGCGGGATCTGGTTCGCGCCGGTCCCGACGATGCCGTCGAAGCGCAGCAGGGCCTGGCCGCGCTGGTCGCTGAAGAGCGAGTTGGCCACGTCGTCGTCGGAGACGCGCACGCCCGCCTCGCCGTACGAGGTGTTCGGGCTCGACTGGTCGAGCCAGGTGTCCTGCGTGCCCGTGTAGCCGGAGATGCCCTGCTGGAAGGCGCGCACCGGATCGGCGGAGCGGTACTCGGCGAACTGCACCGGGAGGCTGAAGCGGCTCTCGTCGGCGGTGCGGTGCTGGTCGAGGTAGGTCGAGTACGTCTCGACGTCGATGCGGTTGTTGGCGAGGTCGAAGGTGTGCAGCCGCAGCCAACCGTCGCCGCCGTTGGGATCGTCCTGGTAGTCGGCGAGGACCTCGTGCACGGGCAGTCCGCGCACGTTGGTGCTCTGCTGGCGGTACTCCTCGTGGAAGTGGCCGCACAGCACCAGGGCGATGTTGGGGTTGCGCCGGACGAACCAGTCCCAGATCTGCTCGGAGCGCAGGCCTTGCGGGTGGTAGAGGCCCTCGAATCCGTACCACACGTCGGGATAGCGGCCGGAGGGGACGACGGGCACGCCCGCGGTGTAGTCCTCCGCGTCCTGCAGGTAGCGGTGCGTGGTGAGGATGGCGACCTTGTCGCGATTCGCGTCGAGGATCTCCTGCGCCCAGGCGAGTTCGGCCAGCGGGGCATCGGCCACGATGGAGAGGCCGAGGAACTCTTGCCCAGCGCCGGTGAAGACCTGCCAAGTGGCCAAGCCGCTCGGGGAGGCGCCGCGGAACCACGGCTTGCCCGCGTAGCGCTGCGGCCCGAAGTAGGCGAGGTAGTTGCCGGGGATGAAGGCCGAGCCGGCCACGCCGGAAGGCGTGATGTCGTGGTTGCCCGCCAACATGCCTTGCGGCACGCCGGCGAGGTCGAGCGTGCGCATCGCGATGTCCGCGTTGTTCCACTCCGCGAGCCGGTCGCCGTGGTTGACGACATCGCCGTAGTGGGTCACGTAGCGGATGTTGCGGACGGCGAGGTTGTTCGCGATCCAACTCGTCTGCTGGTTGAAGATCGCGGGGTAGAACTCGGAGTAGTTCTGCGTGTCGGGGATGCCGACGACGACGAAGGACTGCGCCATCGCATCGCCGCGCAGCAGGCCCGCAGCGATGAGCAAGTAGGTGAAGAGGGGGGAGGGCTTCATGCCCGCAAGTTCGCGCCGCGCCGCAAGGCGACGATCAAGAATCGCCCAAGCCTGCGTGGTGCCGCGCGTGACCGGCGGAACGGCGCGCGCTAGCCCCGCCGCCGGCCGGCATCTGAGCAGCCGCGTTCCGGCTGGGCCTCGCGTCGAAAGGCCTTCGGCGCGAGGCCGACCATCCGGCGCGCGCTCAGGCCTTGCCGGAGCCGCCGCGCGACAGTTCGAGCAGGGGCAGCAAGGTCATGGCCAGCATCGTCGGCGCCATCAACGCGCGCGCCGCGACCTTGCTCCACGCCCAGTCCGGGCCGAGCCCCACGACCAGCCACGGCGCGGCGAGGTCGAGCGCCGCGCCCGCGAAGCACGCGAGCACCACGAGGAGCCTCCAGCGCTGCTTGGCGCGTCCCAGCAGGAAGACATGGCCGAGCACGAACAACTGCATCGGCATGGCGAACAGGTGGAAGTGCGTGGTCTCGAGCAGTTCGCCGCTCGACTTGGCCTCGTCGGGCGTCCCGCCGCCGTAGTACAGCGCGATGGACTCCGGAGCGAGCCCCGAGCGCTGAAGGCCCAGCGCGACCATCACGCCGTAGGACGCCAGGGCGAAGACGAGGAACAGCGCCAGCGCGAAGCGCGTCGTCGGCTGGAGGGCGGCGAGGCCGCCCTTGTTGGCGAGGAACTCCTTCATGGCATCGGTGCGGGAGCGCGCTCGCGACTTCGCGACGCCGCCGCGTTCAGGCGCCGTCGTCCGCCTCGGCTCGCGACGCGACGAGGCGTTGGAAGGCCGCGTTGGACCGGCTCGTCCCGTCCTCGTCGACCACCAAGGCCGCGCAGCCGCGCGACTCGAGGCGTTCGAGGCCTTCGGCGCCGAGCACATGCAGGGCGGTCGACCAGCCGTCGGCCTCGAGCGCGGTGGAGGCGGCCACCAGCGTCGCACGGCGCCCGACGACGGGCGAGCCGCTGCGCGGATCGATGATGTGTGAATGCCGCCGGCCGTCGACCACGAGCCCGCGTTCGTCGTCCGCGCTGACGGCGAGCGATAGGTTGGCGACCGACAAGGCCCGAGGCAGGCCCAACGCGTCGCAGGCCTCGACCGTCCAACCGGAGCGGCCGCGCGGCGCCTCGAGCGCGAGGATCTGGCCGCCGAAGTCGAGCAGCGCGCGCTCGACGCCCATGGCGCGCAAGCGGGCGGCGGCGCGGTCGAGGGCATGGCCCTTGGCGAGGCCGCCGAAGTCGAGACGCGCCTGCGGATGGGCGAGGCGCGCCGCGCCTCCACCCGGCGAACGCTGCACGTGGCGCAATCCGCTCGCCTCGCGCGCGGCGCGCAGCTCCTCCCGCGCAGGCTCGCGCCCAGCGGCTTCGGCGGCGCGCCAGGCGCGGACCAGCGGCGCCGCGCCCGCGTCGTGGGCCCCCGAGGACTCCTCGTGCAAGCGCAGCGCGGCGGCGAGCACCGCGTCAAGTTCCTTTGACAAGGGCGCCTCCGCGGCGCCGGCCGCCTCGGCCCAGCGGTTCAGCTCGCTCGCCGGGTCGCGCTCGGAAAGGACCGCCTCGAGTCGACGCACCTCGGCGAACACGGCGCTGGACGCCGCCTGGGCCGCGGCTTCGTCGTCGTGGTCGACGACCACGGTGAGCACCGTGCCCATCACGAGTTGGGTGCGCAGGTGGAAGCCGTCGGTCGCGCTCCTCAGGTGGTCCGCGACGCGCGTGGCGTCGGCGCGCGGGGCGGCGGCATCGACCACGCCGGCGACGACCGGCGCGGCGAGCTCGAGCCGGCCCGCGGCGCGCGCCGCGTCCATGGCGCACAACCGCGCGCGGACCGCGTTCGTCAAGTTGCGGCACGAGATGGTGGCGCCGGCGATGTTGGCGATGTCGCGACCATGCGCGAGGGGCGCGCCCGCCTGCTTGCCGCGGAACTGCGCGCGCCAGTCGCGGCGCTTGACCTCGCCGCCGTGCGACTCGCGGTAGGCGAGGATCTCGATGCCGAGCACCTTGAGCTCCGCGTCCAGCGCGAGCAGGAAGGTGATCGGACGCGTCTTGCCGACGACATCGTCGACCAGCGCGTGCCCCAGCAGCGTCGTCCCGCTCCACACCGCGTGGCCGGAGAGGCGCGCGGGAGCGGAGCGCACGCCGGCGCGCGACGCGACCTGCCCGCGCAGCTCCTCGTCGAGCACGAGCTCGAAGGGCGTGCAGGCGGTCATGGAGGGATAGTGCGCTCGCAGCACATCCTCGGCGACTTCCACATGAGCCTTGGCGCCGGATGCCGACGTGCCCGACGCCCAAGCGGCGGCGGATGGCGCGCCGCCCGCGAACGCCCACAAGGCGAGGCAGGCTGCGTAGCGTCCACCGATGCGGCTCGGAACCATGGCGATCCTCAGAAGCTCCAACCGAGCCCGAGGTTCAGCCGCTCGGGCAAGCCATCGGCGCTGTCGTCGTCGCGCCACTGGTAGTCGGCCTTGAAGACGACGTCGGGCACGGGCCAGAACGAGGCGCCCAGCGTGATCTCGTCGCGCCGCGCCTCGGGGTTCTCGGTCGCGCCCGTTGGCAACTTGGCTTGCGTGTCCACCCAGTCGTAGCGCACGAAGATCGCCGCGTCGGACTCCGCGAGTCGCCCTGCGCGCCAACCATCGGGCAGGACGCGGTGCGCCACCTGCGCCATCCAGCCGTCGATGCGCTCGCCCACGCCTCCGCCGATGGATTCCGCGCCGTCGATGAACTCCATCGCGCCCGCGGCGCGCAGCTCGAAGCGCCCGATGCGGCCGTCGAGGTCGAGGCAGGCGATGCTGATGTCGCCGTCGACCCCGGGCACGGTGCCTTCGTCGCCGTTGTTCAACCCTCCGTGGAAGCCGGAGAGGCCCACGGCCCAGTTGGCGTGCGCCTGCCACGAGAGCCGGCCCGACACGGCGGGGGAGTTCATGCCCGGGCGCTCCTCCTGGCGTCCGCCGCGGATGCCGCCGACGTCGTCGAAGCGCGAACCATCGAGGCTGGAGCCGAGGTACAGCTCCCAGTTGAGCGACTCGGAGAGCGCGCCGAAGGCGCCGATGCCGTCCGAGAACCAGGTGGTCGGGATGACGGTCGTGTCGAACAACGAACGCTCCACGCCGAAGAAGAGGGGCGGCTCGTGGCGTTGGTTGACGATCCCCAGCGGTTGGAGGTAACGCCCCGCGCGCAGGTTGAAGGAGTCGGAGAACAGGAAGTCGAAGTACCACTGCTCGACCTTGATCTCCCCGTCGCCCACGTCGTCGCCGTCGATGTCCTTGACGAACGCGTGCTCGAGCTCCGTCTCGGAGTGCATCACGATCCAATCGGCGAAGTCCCACCCCAGGTAGAACACGAGGCGGTGCAGGTCGAGTTGCTCGCCGCCGGAGCCTTCCTGCGAGTTGAAGTGCAGCTCGCCGTACCCGCCGAAGTGCAGGCGGTCGGCCAGCGAGTCCTCGTCGACCAACGGGTCGCGCGCCGGCGCGGACGGAGCGGGCGCCGAGGGGAGCGGCGCAGGCGAGGCGGACAAGGCGAGAAGGAGGGCTGCGGGGGCCATGACGGCGACGAGAGTGGGCGCTGCGCGTCGGGCGTTCAAGGAAATTTTGAGATTGAGTCTCAATATCAAAAGAGATCCGGAACTCGCGGAAGGCCTGGTCCTTGGTCGGTTTGGCGCTGTTGCATCCTGCCAAACAACAACTTGCGAAATGCAGGCAGCCGGGAGCGCGCCCCGGCTGCCGCGCGAGGGTTCGTCTCAGACTGCACCAGCGGCCAGCGGCCGCACGCTGCGCACGCGGAAGCGCCCGTCGAGCTTCTCCAGGCGTTCCTTGATGCCCGTGTACTCCAGTTCGTCCATGGGCAGCATGGCCGCGCCGACGAACCCTTGGCGACGCATGTCCAAGGCCTTGGCCGAGACGCGTCGACGCACCTCGTCCCAGAAGGGCTGCGCGAAGGCGTCCACCGGCTCGGTCAGGCGTCCCTCGCGCATGCAGTAGGCGGCGCAACTGACGATCGGCGGCCCGTCGAACCAACTGACCTCGCCGCCTTGCTGGATGGGCATCAAGGGCAGCTGGTGCGAGCCGCGCATGCCGCCGGCCACGTGGTGGCCGATGGCGAACGGCGACAGGATCTCGCCGGTCGCGGGGAACTGCTTCTGCGTGCGCACGAGCATCACAGGATCGTCCTTGCCGGTGTACTTGCCGGCGATGTTGTGCAGGCGCGTGGTGGAGACGACCGCGGCGAGCTCGCCCGTGGCGCGCGAACGCACGCTCTCGACCACGAAGCGCTCCGGATCGCGCAGCAGCACGGCTAGCTCGTGCAGATCGCCCGGCGTGTCCAGCTCCACGACGCGGTCTCCGCTCGAGTGCGCGACATCCATGACGGTGAAGCGGAAGCCCTTGCCGAGTTCGGAGGACAGGAGCAGTCCGCTCGAGTGCATCGGATCGGCGAAGGCGAGGTAGAGCGGCAGGTTGTAGGCACCCGGATCCGTCTTGTCGGCGGCGAAGACGAGGAACGGCTCGCCTTCGCGCTCGACGACCTCCATCTCGCACACGGCCGGGCCCATGCCGCGCACGTTGCCGGAGAACGAGTCCTTCAGCAGGTCCTGCCCCGCGGCGTAGAGCCCTTGCGATCTCGCGGCCGCGGCGCCCTTCAGGAAGGCGCGCCACGCGAGTTCGTGCACGCGCGTGTCGCCGACGCCGTGGTTGTGCGTCATGAGGATGGCGACATCGTCTCCCGTGGTGGAGATGTGGTGGTCGAGCAGCAATTCGCGCGCGCCCGACGCGAGTTCGAGGCGCACCGCGTCCAGCATGCGGCGCGAGGGCCGCAGGTGTCCGCCGATGGAGCCGATGTCCGCCTTGATGACGCTGATCGTGGTCTTCATTTCGTCCTTCCTTCCGTCCGTGGGTGCGCTGTCGTCGCGACGCGCGCACCCAGAACCTGCACGATTCCCGGCCACGGCGATCCGGGACGAGTGGCGTACGCGCCGTGGGCGAAAAGGCGTGCCGTCGCGCGATTCCGCCGCGAGCTCGCGCGACGAGTCCGGGCCCGGCTACGCCTTCTTGCCAAGCGACTCGCGGTCGCGGCGAAGCCACCATGCCTGCATGAGCATCGACATCGATTACGAACGATTGCGTCGCGAGATGGTCCGCAGGCAGATCGCATCGCGCGGGATCCGCGACGAGGCGCTGCTGGAGGCGATGGCCCGCGTGCGTCGCGAGGGCTACATCCCTTCCTGGCTGGGCGAGTTCGCCTACGAGGATTCGCCGTTGCCGATCGCGGAGGAGCAGACCATCTCGCAGCCGTACATCGTCGCCACGATGATCGACGCGCTGCGGATCGGACGCTCGTCGCGCGTGCTGGAGGTGGGCACGGGTTCCGGCTACGCGGCCGCGGTGCTGGCGGAGTTGGCGGCCGAGGTCTACACGATCGAGCGGCACGCGAGCCTCGCGCAGGCGGCGCACGACCGGTTGCGCCGCGATGGATACCACAACGTGCATGTCCAGCACGGCGACGGCTCCTTGGGGTGGCCGGAGTACGCGCCCTACGACGCCATCGTCGTGGCGGCGGGCGGGCCGCGAATCCCCGAGATGCTGAAGAGCCAACTCAAGGTTGGCGGACGCCTCGTGATGCCGGTGGGCAAGGAGCCCGGCTTGCAGCAACTCGTGCGCGTGGTGCGCACCCACGAGGATCGCTGGACGACCGAGGATCTGGGCGCCGTGCGCTTCGTGCCCTTGGTGGGGGCCCAAGGTTGGCGCGAGGCTCCGGCGCCCGAGGTTCCCGCCCGGCCAGCGCCGCTGGACGAGCAGGCGCGCACGGAGATCATGCGGCGCTGCGAACCATTCGTCGACCACGCCGACGCCGACCTGCGGCCCTTGCTGCGGCGCATCGGCGATGCGCGCGTCGTGCTGGTCGGCGAGTCGACCCACGGCTCGAGCGAGTTCCATCGCCTGCGTGCACGGTTGACGCGCGAACTGGTCGAAAGCCACGGATTCACGATAGTCGCGCTCGAGGCCGATTGGCCCGATGCGGCGCGCATCGACAAGCACGCGCGCGACTTGCGCGTGCCCGACGAGGCGTGGGAGGCGTTCGCGCGGTTCCCGACCTGGATGTGGCGCAACGAGGAGACGCGCGAGTTCGTCGAATGGCTGCGCGCGCGGAACATGCCACTGCCGCCCGAGCGTCGCGCCCGCATGGCCGGGTTGGACTTGTACGCCATGTCCAACTCGATCGCGGAGTTGCTCGGCTTCCTCGATCGGCGCGATCCCGCCGCGGCGGCCTTGGCGCGCGAGCGCTATTCCTGCCTGACGCCATGGCAGCGCGACCCCGCCGCGTACGGACGCGCCGCGGTGACCGGCGCGTACCGCAGCTGCGAAGGCGAAGCGACGGCCATGCTCCGCGAACTCATGCGGCGGCGGCTGGACCAGGCGCGGCGCGTGGACGAGCGCTGGTTCGACGCCGAGCAGAACGCGCACCTCGTCGCGGACGCGGAGTTGTACTACCGCGTGATGTACTACGGCGGCGCGGACGCCTGGAACCTGCGGGACCGGCACATGTTCCGCACCTTGCTGCGCCTGCTCGACTTCCATGGTCCGACGGCGAAGGTGGTCGTGTGGGCGCACAACTCCCACATCGGCGATGCTTCGGCGACCGACATGGCCGCTCGCGGCGAGACGAACCTCGGCGAGCTGTGCCGTGCGCACTTCGGCCCGGCGTGCTACTCGATCGGACTCGGCACGCACCACGGAACGGTCGCCGCCGCGTCGCATTGGGACGGACCGGTCGAGTTCAAGCGCGTGCGCCCCGCCTTGGAGGGTAGTTGGGAGCGCTTGTGCCACGACACGAAGACGCCCGGGTTCCTGCTGCCCCTGCGGGGCCGCGAGGACGACGCGCTGCGCCTCGCGCTCGAACGACCGCGCCTGCAACGCGCCATCGGCGTCGTCTACCGGCCCGAGACGGAGCGGCACAGCCACTACTACCACGCCGACCTGCCGCGCCAGTTCGACGAGTGGATCTGGATCGACGAGACGAGCGCCGTCACTCCGTTGCCCGCGCGCGAGAGGGATGGCGTGCTCGAGACCTGGCCCTCGGGCCTCTAGGAGCGGACCACATGGCACCGTTGGAAGACTGCCGACGCGTCGATTCCGTCCTTCATCGGCTCGCCTGGATGCGCGACGAGGGGATCTGGCCGCACGGCAAGCGCTACTTGTGGACGGACGCCCATGGGGTGGTCCTGTCGACCTCCCTGTACCGGGCCACCGGCGACCAGGAGCACCTGGAACGCGCCGAGTGGCTGGTGCGCGAAGTCGAGCGCGTGCTCGGCCGCGTGCGCGGCATCCGCATCGGCGAGGATCCCGACCGCGCGGGGCAGTACTACCACTACCTCGCGTTGTGGATCTTCGCGCTGTCGCGCCTCGGCCGCCTCGTGCCCGGATACCGAGAGCGCGCGGTGGAGCTCGCGCGCGAGATCCACCGTCCGTTCGTCGTCCCCGGACGCGGCGTGTGGTGGAAGATGGAGGAGGACTTGTCCGGACCCGCCGACGGCCTGGGCTTCGGAGCGCTCGACCCGTTCGACGGCTACATCGCTTGCAGCCTGCTCGACGAAGCCTCGTTGGCCATGGAGATCGCCGAGCTGCGGCGGCTCGTCGAAGCGAGCTGGCGCGGCCTGCGCATCGACCAGGACCTCGGGCTCGGGATGATGTTGTGGATGTGCAGCATCCGGCCCGACGAGCCGTGGGCGAGGTTCCACAGGCGTCGTTCGCTCGAGGCGCTCGACGATCTTTGGCTTGAACACGAAGGCTGCTTCTGCCGTTCCACGCGCGAGCGCGGCACGCGCCTCGCCTTCACGAATCACGGAGTGTCGCTCGGACTGCAGGCCGTGGGCGAGTGGCCGGAGCGCGTCGAGCGCATCCGCGCCTGGGCGCGCGGGCATCGCAGCCACGACCACTACGACCGGGACGCGATCACGCATGTCATGGCGTGCTGCGCCGAGCTGCCCGGCGACTTCATGGTCAAGGGTGGCGCCCTGCGCGGATCGACGGCGGGTTCGTAGCCGATCGCGGCCGCTTCGGTCCGCGCGCCTCCCATCGCGCGTGCGGTCCGTTCGTGAAGTTCGTGCAGGGAACAGGCGAGTCCCGCGCAAGGCTTGGATCAAGACGCAAGTTCCAAGGACCGCGCCATCCGTGGTTCCTTGGCGCTTCTTTGCAGGACCTCGTGGAGGTTCTTTTCGTGCGCAGTCTCCACTCACGCCATCGCGCGAGGTGTGTGCCTCGCCAGCGTCCTCCACAGGCTCCAAGCTCCCAGTCATTCCGCCATGATCGACCGCGTCGACGAAGTGCGCTGCGACGAGAACCCGCAGGGTTCCAACCAAAGCTCCAATCCCCACCTGAACGACCTCATCCAGGCCCAGCTGGACCGTCGCACGGTCCTCGCCGGCGCCCTGGGCCCCGCCGCCGTGCAGTTCCTCGCCGGCTCCGTCGCCACGACCGGCCGCGCCTCCGCGAGCTCGCTCGCCGGCAGCACCGGTGGTGGCGCGCCCACCTTGGGCTTCACCGAAGTTCCGCCGAGCAGCGCCGACACCTTCGTGGTGCCGCAGGGCTACACCGCCAAGGTCATCATCCCCTGGGGCACGCCGATCCTCGCCGGCGCCGCTTCCTTCCAGGAAGACGCTTCGAACACCGCCGCGGACCAGGCCGGCCAAGTCGGCTTCAACCACGACGGCGTGCACTTCTACCGCTTCCCCACGAACCCCAACCGCCGCGGCCTGCTCGTCCTCAACCACGAGTACACCGACGCGACGCAGATCTACACGGCTGCCCAAGGTTCCTCCATCACCAACGACGCCGCTGGTCGCGAGAAGGTCGCCAAGGCCCTCGCCGCCCACGGCGTGACGATCGTCGAGCTGCGCCGCGACTCGAACGCGAACTGGAAGCACCTCCAGGGCTCGCCGTACAACCGCCGCATCACCGGCACCACGCCGATGACGTTCTCCGGTCCCGTCTCGGCCAACCATCCGCTGCTCCAATCCACGGTCGTCCCGAACCCGATCGGCACCCTCAACAACTGCGGCAGCGGCACGACGCCTTGGGGCACCTACCTCACGGCCGAGGAGAACTTCAACGGCTACTTCGGCGCCAACGGTCCGTTCACGGCCACCGCGCTGCAGGCGCGTTACGGCCTCTCGGCCAGCGGCTTCGGCTACGGCTGGCACATCGCGGAGCCGCGCTTCGACCTGAACGCCAATCCGAACGAGCCTCATCGTTTTGGCTGGATCGTCGAGATCGATCCGTTCAACCCCACTTCGACCCCGGTCAAGCGCACGGCGCTGGGCCGCTTCAAGCACGAGGCGGCCTACGTCACCGTCAGCGCGGGTGTCGCCTGCGTCTACAGCGGCGACGACGAAAACGGCGACTACCTCTACAAGTTCGTGAGCGACGCGCCGTGGGCGCAGATGATCGGGGCCGGCCAGAGCCCGTTGGACTTCGGCAAGCTCTACGTCGCCAAGTTCAACGCCAACGGCACCGGCGAGTGGCTGCTGCTCGAGCACGGCAGCGGTCCCCTCACCGTCGCCAACGGCTGGGCCGACCAGGCCGACGTCCTGATCCGCACGCGCCAGGCCGCCG
>JBKDQQ010000124.1:0-6750 GCA_046341775.1 Planctomycetia bacterium | reverse complement strand
GCGCCGCGTCGGGCACAGGAGCACGGTCGACGACGCGTATCCGCCGCGCCCGTCGGTCTCGAGCCATTCGCGCGTGACGGAGCGCTCGAGCTGCAGCAGTTCGGCGCGCTCGATGCGCACGAGGGCGCGTTCCATGAGGGTCTGGGCGGCCATGGCGGCGCGCGGATTCTAGGCGGCGCACCCTCTCGACGGCGAGACGCACAGGTGCTTGGTGCGCAGGCGGAACTCGCGGCGGGGAATCGGCGTAGGAATCGTGCGCACATCGCGCGCAGGACCGCCAACATGGCGCAGCGCGGCGCCCGCGAACGCGACCCGCGCCACCAACTTGCATTTCAAGCACACATTCCCGATTGACAGTGGCCGTGACGCCCCCCTTCCAACCCACAAAATGCAATTCCGATCGCAGCGAACCAACTTCAGACTGGGGGGCAGGGCACGCCTTCGGCTGCGGCGCAGGTGGAGACCTCGCTCCGGCGCGCTTCGCCAGCCACCAGTCGCCGGTTGCCGGTTGCCCCCGAGGGCGAAGCCGAGGCGGGCGGAGCCTCGATCGTCGTACGCGCGCAATGCGGGGCGCGGCGTCGCGCCACGCGCGCGTCCTCAGCCGACGGCGCGCCCGAGGAAGAACCCGTCGAGCCCCTGGCCTTGGTAGCGCGGCATGATCAGCGTGCCGCTCCACGGCGCGCGCACCTCGCGCGCGAGTTGCGGTCCGCTGCGCGCCAGCAGTTGGCCTTCGCGCACCGGATCGAAGTTGCGGAAGCCGGGCAGCATCTCGAAGTCCTCGCCGGGCTGCAGGTGGTGGCAATAGCCCACCTCCACGACCGCGGGCAGGCCCTGCGCTCCGGCGACGAGCAAGCCCTCGAGCTCCGCGCGCGCGGGCGCGTCCGAGGCCGCGACCACGCCCGAGTCGAGCAACGCGAGCCACGCCGCCGCTTCGTGGTGGTCGACGGTGCTGGCGGCGGCGTTCTGTCCGCCCTCGAGCACGACGGCGCGATGGCCGAGCGCTCCGAACCACTCGATCAGCGTGCCGCCGATCAGGCCTTCGATGCCCGACAGGAGCGGCACCTTGAGCGCCAGCGCGAGCCCGGTCGACCCGCTCGGACCGGACACGACGGTGAAGGGCGGACCGACGCCGGAGGTCGAGTGCAGGTCGAGCAGCGTGGCCGGTCCGCACGAGGCGAGCTCCTCGTCGAGCAGCGCCAACAAGGCTTGCTGCTCGGCGCGCTCGCTGGAGCCGCGCGCTTCGCCGCGGCGCGCGAGGTGCACATCCTCGGCGCGCCACAAGCGGTTCAGGTCGTCGTGCACGAAGCGCACATCGCGCTCGAGCCCGGCGAGGTTGCCGACGAGCAGCGCCACGCGACCGCGCAAGCGCGCGACCGGCAGCCGCGCCACCAGCCGGCGCAGCGCCAGCACGCCGCCGGGCTCGTTGCCGTGGACGCCCGCGGTCAAGACGCACAAGCCGCCCCCGCGCGGTCCGGCGCGCAGGATCTCGCGCGCCAAGGGCGCGTGGGCGAGGGTCTGGCGGAGCATCTTCGCTTGCATCTTCGCAGGTGCCGTCGAGGTGGAGTCGCTATCGTCGAGTTGGAGGCGCGAGTCTTGAGCCGCGGCCCGGGGAAAGGGCTTCCACCCCTCCCCGCGTGCCCGGGATCGGGCCTGCGGCTCGTGCGTGGCTGGTGGTTTCCCCGTGGTCGTGGCGGACGCGCGAGCCCCCTACTCTTCCTTGAGCCAGCGCAGCATGAGCGACGCCGTCAGCTCGAAGAAGTCGTGTTCGGTGACGAGGCCGACGAGCTTGCCGTCGCGCACGACGGGCAGCGCGGCGAGCTTGTGCTCGCGCATGGCCTCGATGGCCTGGATGGTCGTGGCGTCGGGCGCGATGACGACCGGGTTCTTCTCCATCACCTCGCCCACGGTGATGGGCACGCCGTCCTGCGTGCTGTGGGTCAGCGTGCGCATCAGGCCCAGTTGCGTGACCATGCCCACGAGGTGGCCGTCGCGATCCTCGACCGGCACGTGGCGCAGCTTCTCCCACTCCATCACGCTCGCCGCGTAGTCGACGATGTCGTCGTCGTGCAGGGTGACGAGGTCGGTCGTCATGACCTGTCCCACCGTCAGGTACGCGTCGCGGTCGGAGGCGTGCGTCGAGAGCGGCGCGAGTTCCCAGCGGTGGACCGGCTCGTTGTCCTTCTGGCGCTCGAGCATGGCCGCGGTCAACGAGCGATGGCGATCGACCACGCGGCCCTTCTCGCCCATCGCCGCCAGCGAGTCGAAGCCCCACTGCGCGCCGCCGCGGCCGGACTGCACGCGTTCCTCGAGGACGCCGAGGTAGCGATCCGCGTCGGCGCGATCGACGCCGCGCGACGCGAGCCCTTGGCGCGCCAGCGGCAGGAGGTGTTCGAGGATCAACGTGTCGACGCCTTGCGAACGCCCGCCCAGCCAGGTCGTGCGCGCGTGCATGCCGTAGCGCGCCGCGGCGAAGAAGTTGGCCTTGGCGTCGTCGAAGCGCATGCGCTTCGACACGTCGCCGTACTCCTCGGGCAGCGCCGCCATCAAGCCGAAGAAGAAGGCCGAGTTGGCCATTTCGTCGACCACGCTCGGACCGGCGGGCAGCACGCGGCATTCGATGCGGAAGTGCGGCTTGCCCTCGCTGATGCCGTAGCACGGACGGTTCCAGCGGTACACCGTGCCGTTGTGCAGTCGCAGCGCCTTGAGCTGCGGCACCTCGCCGCGGTCGAGCATCTCGAGCGGGGACTGGTCCTCGCCGGTCGTGATCAGGGCGCGGAAGCGCGCGATGTCGTCGCGGTAGATCTCGAGGATCGAGTCCTTGACCCAGCGGTCGCCGAAGCTGACGCGCTGGCGCATGCCGCGCTGCACCTTCTGCTCGGTGCGCACGTCGATCGACTGCTGGAACAGGGCCACGCGCGTCTCGTGCCACAGGCGGTGGCGCAGCAGCACCGGCGAGTTGGCCCCCGCGGCGAGCAGCGGCGCGACGACGAGCTGCGCGATGTTGTAGTGGCGCGCGAACTCCTCGGCCGACACCTGCCAGTGCAGTTGGAAGCTCGTGTTGCAGGCCTCGAGCAGCACGTTGTCGTGGTGCGTGTTGAGTTCGTCGAGGCCCTTGATGACGGCTTGGAAGCGTCCGCCGCGCAATCCCACCAGGATGTCGTTGAGGGCCTTGTAGCGCGGGATGGGCGTCAGCGACTCGAGCCCGAGGTGCGTCTGGTCGAGGGTCGGCAGGATGCCGCACATGACGATCTGCGTGCGCAGCTCGCGCGCCGCGTCGCGCGCGAGGTCGAGCAGGTGCAGCAGCTCGCCCTCCATCTCCGACAGGCACCGCCCGCCGAACACGCGCGGCGACAAGTTCGCCTCGAGGTTGAACTGCGCCAGCTCGGTCGTGAACGACTCCTTGGGCAGCTTGGCGAGGATCGGCAGGGCCGTGTTCGTCGGCTGCAGCGTGCCGTCCAGCAGGAACAGCTCCTGCTCGGCGCCGATGCGCCGCACGCCGGTCTCGATCCAGCCTTCGCGGATCATGCGCTCGAGGGCTTGCACGTCCTCGAGCATCTGGCGCACGAACAGGCGCTTCTGCGCCTCGTCCGGCAGGGTGTTGGTCTCGACCTTGGCCATCGTTGGTCCGGCGCAGATCGTACAGGCGCGGAGCGCGCGCGGCCAATCCGGGCGGTGCGCGCCCCCGCCGGCGGCCTCGATCGTCGGCCCGCGTCCGAGCCGCGTCCGCGCGCCTTCCGCGGCCGATCTTTGCGCCGCGCCCCGCGCGCGGGCATCCTAGTCGCACGAGCCTCGAGCAGGGGCACCGACCACCCGGGCATCGCACTCGGAGATCGAGACCCGAGGCCGACCACGGAGCACGCCGCGCGCATGTACCTCACGCAGGAACTCAAGGACACCCTCACCTTCGTCCTCGCCGGCGGGCAAGGCGAACGCCTCAAGCCCCTCACCCTGCGCCGCTCGAAGCCCGCCGTGCCCTTCGGCGGCAGCTACCGCATCATCGACTTCACGCTGTCGAACTGCATCCACTCGGGACTGCGCCGCATCCACGTGCTGACGCAGTACCAGGCGCGCAGCCTCGAGGAGCACATCCGCTTCGGCTGGAACTTCCTCCCGCGCCGCCTCGAGCAGTTCATCAGCGTCGCTCCGCCGCACCACGCCAGCCACGAGAAGTGGTATGTCGGCACCGCCGACGCGATCTGGCAGAACCTCGACTTGCTCGAGGATTCGGGCGCGAAGCACGTGCTGATCCTCTCGGGCGACCACATCTACCGCATGGACTACGGCCGCATGCTCGAGCAGCACGTGGCGACCGGCGCCGCGCTGACGATCGGCGCCGTCGAGATCCCCGCCGCCGACGCGCGGCGCTTCGGCATCCTCGGCGTCGACGTCGCCGATCGCGTCGTGTCCTTCGAGGAGAAGCCCAAGCAAGGCGCCGAGATCCCCGGCAAGCCCGGCCGGTGCCTAGGGTCGATGGGCATCTACATCTTCGACGCCAAGGAGCTGGCGCGCCGCCTGCGCGCGGACGCGGAGCTCGGCGCCAAGAGCAGCCACGACTTCGGCAAGGACGTGATCCCCGCCATGTACAAGGAGGCGCCGGTCTACGCGCACCACTTCGTGGACGCGGGCGGCGGCCGCGAGCCGTACTGGCGCGACGTGGGCACGCTCGACGCGTACTTCGAGGCCAACATGGACCTGATCGGGGCCGCGCCGCGCTTCGACCTGCACGATCGGCGCTGGCCGATCTACTCGTTGTGGCACGCCGATCCGCCGGCGCGCGTCGTGCGCGACTGCGCGGCCGAGGACTCGATCCTGTGCGCCGGCGTCGTGGTCGACCGCGCCACCGTGCGCCGCTCGATCCTCGCCAACCGCGTGACCATCGAGCCCGGCGCCGTCGTCGAGGACTCGATCCTGCTCGGCGGAGTGACCGTCAAGAAGGGCGCCGTCGTGCGGCGCGCCATCCTCGACAAGTGGACGCAAGTCCCCGCCGGCGAGGTCCTCGACGGATCGAGCGCCCGCGAGCGCGGACGCTTCCATGTCACCGAGTCCGGCATCGTCGTCGTCCCCTCGCGCCACGCCTTCGACGGATCCAGCAGCGAGCCGCTGGCCTTCAGCGCGCACTTCCCGCGTCCGGGCGAGTGACGCCGCCCGAATTGCAACATCCCAGGACCGGCCGTCGGCATCGCCCTTCCCTGCTGGCGCTTCACGGGAAAGCGCCAGCCCGCGACCAAGCGCCGGGCTCCGCACGCGCGGCCCGACGCGGGGCGGCACGCGCTCGAATGGGCGCGCGCGGCCAAGGCTTCCTGCTCGAACTGCCGATCTAGACTGACTCGAGCATGGCGCCGAAGCAGCACGACCGGACCGCGGGCCGTCCCCAGGGGGGCGTGATCGCCGAGCGCGCCTCCTGGCTGGTGCGGCTCAACTCGCTGCGCAAGCACTCGCCGCTCAACCCCTACTGGATCGAGACGCGTTGGTTGCGGCGCGCCGGCGAGGTGCTGTCGCGCCACGCCAGCGGTTGGATGCTCGACATCGGCGTGGCCGAGAAGCCGTACGGCGCGTTGTTCGCGCCGCACCTCGAGCGCTACATCGGGCTCGAGTACCCGCCGGTCGCCGACAACCTCCACCCGGAGATCTGGGACAAGCTGCCGACCATCGTCGACAACGTGCAGGTCTTCGGCGACGCGCGGCGGCTGCCCTTCGCGGATGCGACCTTCGACACGGTGGCGAGCTTCGAGGTGCTCGAGCACATCGACAGCCCGGAGCTGGTCGTGGCCGAGATGGCGCGCGTGGCGAAGCCCGGCGGGCGCGTGTTGTTGACGGTGCCCTTCGCCGCGCCGCACCACCAATTGCCCTTCGATCATTGGCGCTTCACGCGCCCCGGGCTCGAGGGGCTGCTCGCCCGCCATGGCTTGCGCGTCGAACTGCTGGAGGGCCGCGGCAACTTCGCCTCGACCACCGGCGCCACCATCTCGCACTTCCTGCTGCGCACCTTCGGCGCGCGCAGCTTCCACCACGACGGCAGCGCCATCCTGTCGCGTTGGCGCGCTCCCTTCATCCTGCCCGTGATCGCCGTGGTCCAGATGATCTCCGCGGCGTTGGAACGCGCCACGGCGGACGACGCCTTCCCGCTGGGCTGGATCGTCGTGGCGCGCAAGGCGTAGACCCACGCCCTGCACGCCGAGGACGAGTGCCTACTTCGCGCAGCCCTGGCTCCTACGCACCCCGGCCCAGTCCCAGAACAGCCACCGGCGGGCGGCGATCAGGCGAAAACCGGGTGACAACCACGAAGGTTGCCACCCGGCGAATAGCCCTAGCCCCCAACCGGGCTAGAGCACGAACCTGAGCGCAGCTCAGGGGCAGAACGTGACACGGATTCCATCCGAGAGATTGAAGCCAGCCCCGCCGGCCGCGGTGTTGCGGTACCAGAACTGGAAGAAGCGCACATCACCCGCTTGGATGCCGGCGTACGGCGTGCTCCCGAAGTTCTGTGCCTGATTCACCACTCCCGCCACGGCCTGCGTCAGCGGCACGCGGCGGATGCTGCCCGAGATACACAAGCGCCCGTTACCAAACGGATTGCCCGGGTTGAGGCTGCCAGTTCCGAAAAAGAACAGGCCCGCAGTCGTGGATGGCAACTGCGTACAACGGAGCCCCGCATTGTTTGCTGACAAGCTCGCTGTGCCGACAAGCGAGATCAGAGCAGGTTGACCTGTAGAGTTGACTTCCGGTACGCAGAAATTCGAAGCTACACAC
>JBKDQQ010000123.1:0-66129 GCA_046341775.1 Planctomycetia bacterium | reverse complement strand
CGCCCCGCGGCCCGCGGCGCCGCCCCCGCGCCCCGCGGCCACCGGCGCGGGCTCGCGCCCCCGGGCGTCCCCGCCCCCGCCCCCCCACGACAACAGCCGCTCCTGCGCGGCGAGGAGGCGGCGAACCCGCACGGCGCGCGCGGGCGCCGGGATGCGCTTCCGCACGAGATCCACCGCGGCGTCGACCAGCACGCCGGTGGCGCGCCCCTCGCCGTCGAGCAGGATCTCGCCGCCGTCGAGCAGGTTCGCCCCCGCAAGGACGCCGTCGAGCCGGGCGGCCCGCAGGGCGGCCATGTTCGCCAAGGCCGCATGGCCGTCGACGCGCGACAAGAGCACGGGGTGCTCGGGCACCGCGGCGCTCAGGGCCGCGTGGGTCGGGAAGCGCTTCCCCTCCCACAGGTTCTGGTCCCAGCCGCGTCCCTCGATCCACTCGCCGGGCTGCAGGGCGCGCGCCGCGCCGCGCACGCGCTCGACCAGCTCGGCCTCGCTGCGCACGCCGACCAGGTCCACCTGCTCCAAGGCCGCGCCCAGCGCTTCGACATGCCCGTGCGCGTCGATCAAGCCGGGGACGGCGAAGGCGCCGCGCAGATCGACCTCGACGGCCCGCTCCGCGCGCGCCAGCTCGGCCAACTCGGCCTTGGAGCCCAACGCCACGACGAGTCCGTCCTTCTCGAGCAGGCTCTCTACGACGAGTTCGCACTCCTCGCCGGCGCGGATCCTGCCGCCGACGAACCAGCGCGCGGCCGAGCCCGGCTCGGTGGACAAGTGCGCGTCGGAACTCGTCCATGCCTGGACGCGGGACGCGAGGCAGGCGACGAGCAAGCACGCGACGCGCACGCAGCGGCGTGCATTCGAAGCAGGGCGGATGTGCATGGGATGGCTCCGCGCCCAACAGGAGCGCTGTGGAGCGCGCCCCTGAATGTACGCCTCGCTCGGCGCGCGTCGAGGCGCGCCGAGCGCTTTTCGAGCGGGCTTCCCGCCGCCCGCACCGTGGCGCGCGCCTCCTGCGCTCGCCACAATCCGGGCATGCTGGCATTGCAAGGAAGGACCGCCCTCGTCACGGGCGGCACATCGGGCATCGGCTTCGCCGTGGCCAAGGCGCTCGCCGCTCAAGGCGCGAAGGTCTGCATCACCGGCCGCGATCCCGCGCGCCTCGCGGCCGCGGCGGCGGCGATCCCGGGGGCGAGCACCTTGGAGCTCGACGTGGCCGACCTGCCGCGCTGCGCCGCGTCGTTGCCTCCCTTGCGGGCGGACCTCGTCGTGGCCAACGCCGGCCTGGCGCTGGGCGTCGACAAGCTGCACGAGGGATCGTGCGAGGAGTGGGATCGCGTGGTCGACACCAACATCAAGGGCGTCGTGCACACCTTCCGCCACACGGTGCCGTGGATGGTCTCGCAAGGACGCGGCGACTTCGTGTTCGTCGGCAGCGTGGCGGGACGCCAGGCGTATCCCGGCGGCAGCGTGTATTGCGCGACGAAGGCCGCCGTGAGGCAGCTCTACGAAGCGGCGCGCCTCGACCTGCACGCGAGCGGCGTGCGCCTCCTGACGATCGATCCGGGCATGGTCGAGACGGACTTCTCGCGCGTGCGCTTCCGCGGCGACGCCGAGCGCGCGGCGGCGGTCTACCGCGGCGCGGATCCCCTGCGGCCGGAGGACGTGGCCGACGCGCTGGCCTACGCCGTCACGCGCCCGCCGCATGTGAACATCGGCGAGATCGTGATGTGGGCGGCGCGCCAGGCCAGCACGACCCTGCTCGACCGGCGCCCCTGAGTCGCGCGGCGCGACAGGCGGAAAAACCTTCCGCGCCGGGTGGAACGGCGTGGCGCGGACTCCACTTCGGAGTCGACGAACGTCGACAAGCCACCACGATGGGTCGCGCCGGCGCAACACGCGTGTGGGTGGTCGACGCCGACGAGGCTGGCTGCCTCGCCGGCGCGCTGTCGGGCATGGGACTCGCCGCGCGCGCGCTCGCGCCGGACGAGGTGCGCGCGGCGTGGTCGCGCGGCGAGCGTTGCGATGTGCTCGTCGTCGACCACGACGCCCTCGACGTGGAAGGGCGTGGCGCGAGTCCCCTCGCCGATCTGGGCTTGCCGCAGGATGGACCCGCCATCGTCGAACTGGCCGGGTTCGAAGGCGACGCCTGGGACGCGACGCGCCGTGGCGTCGCGGGCTACTTGAAGAAGCCCGCCGCCGACGAGGACGTGGCCGCGGCGGTGGCGCGCGCCGACGAGGCCCGACGGCTCAAGCGCGACTGCGCGCAGTTGCGCGCCGCGCTCGAACCGGGCGACGACTATGGACAATGCTCGCGCGACCCGCGCCTGCACGCCCAGCTCGAGCGCGTGCGCAGCGTGCAGGACGCGCGCGTCGCCATCCTGCTCGAGGGCGAATCGGGCACGGGCAAGACGCGCTTGGCGCGCGCCATCCACCAGCGCAGCGCCCGCGCGAAGAAGCCCTTCGTCGAGGTCAACTGCGGCGCGCTGTCGGGCGACCTGCTCGACAGCGAGCTCTTCGGCCACGCCAAGGGCGCCTTCACGGGCGCGCTCGCGGAACGCGCCGGTCGCTTCGAGGCGGCCGACGGAGGCACGCTGTTCCTGGACGAGGTCGCCAGCGCCTCCCCCGCGCTGCAGGTCAAGCTGCTGCGCGTGCTGCAGGACATGGTCTACGAGCGCGTGGGCGACGACGCGACGCGCAAGGTCGACGTGCGCATCATCGCGGCCAGCAACTCGCCATTGAAGGACGAGGTCGCCGCGGGGCGCTTCCGCCCGGACTTGCACTGGCGCCTGCGGCAAGCCCACTTGACGCTGCCGCCCCTGCGCGAGAGGCGCGGCGACCTGCCGCTGCTCGCGGCGCGCCTCGTGCTCAAGCTGTCCGCCGAACACGGGCTCGAGCCCAAGCCGCTCTCGAGCGCCGCGCTGGAGCGCGTTTGCGCCCACGACTGGCCCGGCAACGTGCGCGAGCTCGAACACGTGCTGCAAGCGGCCTTGTTCTACGCGCGCGGCGAGCGCATCGAGCCGGTCGACCTCGAGCTCGAGGGCGCCGGCGAGGCTGCGCACGCGGCGTCGGTTGGCTTCCGACCCGGCGTGCAGCTGCGCGAACTGATGGACGAGCAGGAGCGCGCCATCCTGCGCGCCGCCCTGCTGCATTGCGGCGGCAACAAGAGCGAGACCGCCCGCATGCTCGGCATCGACCGCACCACCCTGTTCAACAAGCTCCGCCGGCACGGCCTGGTGGAGTTCGGACGGCAAGCAGGCTAGAGTCGCCGCCCGGACGGCGCCCCCCGCAAGGACACGAGGACTACCCCGATGAAGTGGAGCAGCTGGTTCCTGTTCGCGTTGTCGCTGACGCTCCTGTTCGGCGTCTTCGCCATGGTGACGCGACAGTCGTCCACCAGCGCGGCCGAGCACTACGCGCTCGTCAAGACGCGCCTGTCGCAGGGCGTGCTCGACCAGGACCAGGCGCTGATGAACCTCGACCAGTGCCTGCGGCAGGCCGAGGACGAGGGCGACGAGGAGCTGGCGGCGGCCGTCCGCCGCGACAGGGGCCAATTGCTCGTCGACCTGGGCGCCTTCGAACGCGGCAGGGCGGACCTCGCCATGGTCGCCGAGCGGCGGCCGACGGACGCCGGCGTGGCGCGCGCGCTCGTCGAGCTGGAGCTCAAGGCGGGCGCCTACGAAAGCGCCCGCAAGCGCATCGACGCCAGCCTGGCGGCCACGCCCGGATCCGCGGTCCTGTGGAGCACCCTCGCGCGAGCGTGGCGCCTCGAGGCCGAGTCGAACTTGAAGGCCTGCGACGCGGAGTACGCGCGCCGCTTCGCGGCCGAGGATGCGCTCGTGCAGCGCGGACGTTCGCGCCAGGCGGCGGCCATCGCTCCGGACGACGCGCGCCGCCCCGCCTTGTACGCGCGGCTGCAAGCCGACCTCGAGGCCAATGGCGAGACCGACGGCGCCCGCATCCTCAAGCGACTCGATGTCGCGGCCGCCTGCCACGCAGCGGCACTCGAAGCGGCCGCGCGCGCGGTCGAGCTGGGCGCCGACGCGGATGCGCTCGTGCTGTCGATGGAGATCGCCGCCGAGGCGCGCGACTTCGATCGCGTGGTGGCGCTGGGACTCGCCGCGGAGAAGGTGCAAGGCCTGCGCGGCGACGCGCGGCGCGCGCTGCTGCTGCTCGCGGCCTTGCGCTCGCAGGAGCGCAAGCTGCTTTCCGCCGAGCTCGTGCAGGCATGGATGCCGCTGCGCGCGGATTGGCCCGCCGAGTTCTGGCGCGCCGCCTGCCTCGCGCTGCACGAGGCGGGACGCCACGACGCCTTGCACGGCGCGGCGGTCGGCCTGCGCGGCAGCACCGGGCTCCTCGACATGGTCGAAGCCGACTTCTGGCTCGGCCTGTCCTTGTCGCGCTCGGGCTACTGCGGCGACGCGACGCGCTTCTTCTCGGGGTTCCTGCGCGTCGACGACGCGGTGGATCCCATCCCCCACGCGCGCGCCATCGCGCGGCGCGAACTGGCCGCCTGCGCGCGCTCGGCGGGCCGCACCGGAGAAGAGCTCGAGCACCTGCGCGGCGTCGTGCAGCTCTGGCCCGAGGGCGATGGCGAGGCTTGGGCGCGCTTGGCGCAGTTGTCCGCGGAGGGCGACCACGGCGGTTGGCGCCTGCCCGTCGACCAGCAGGCGCGCGCCATCGCCTTGATGCCCGCGCGCGCGGACGAGCTCGTTGCGGCGTGGACCGAATGGGGCGAGCGCCACCTGCAACTGGTGGGCTTCGACGCCAACAACCCCGACGAAGGCGAGCGCGGTCCATTGGGACCGTCGAGCTACGAGCTGCACCGGCGCGCGCAGGAATGGCTGCGGCGCGGCGAGCTGCCGCGCGCCGTCGCGGGCAACCGGCGCCTGTTGGCGCAACTGCCGACCTTCCTGCCGGCCGTGGTCCTCGCCCTCGATCTGGCGCAAGCACAAGGCGGCGCGCGCGCCGTGGCCGAAGCCATCGCCGCGCGCGTGGAGGTCGGGGGCCGCACGGCGCGCACGGATGCGGTGCTCGCCACGCTGTCATCCGACAGCCTGCCCGCCAAGACGCGCCTCGCCTTGATCAAGGCCGATCCGCTGCACAGCGGGCGCCTGCAGATCGCGGAGGAACTCCTGCGGCGCGGCCGCAGCGACCAGGCGCTGGCCGGACTCGAGGCCTTGGCGGCGGACAGCTGGACCAACGAAGCGCGCTTGGTGGCCGCGCGCCTGCGACTCGAGCGCGGCGAGGCCGAATTGGCGGCCGAACTGGTCCTGCCCGCCGAGGCGGCCTTGGACTCGACGCCCGGAGCGCTCGAGTTGGCGCTGGACGCCTTGGCCGCCGCCAACCGTTCCGAGGACGCGCTCGCCTTGCTGCAACGCCATGGCGCCGCCTTGGCCCCCAAGCGCGCCTTGGCGATCTGCGACTCGTTGCTGCGACGCGGCGAAGCCGCCTCGGCGCTGTTGCTCGCCTCGCGCCTGGATGCGCGCAAGGAGACGCGCGGTCCGGAGGTGCTGCTGCGCCTGTTGTCCTGCCAACTGGCGCTGGGACGCGTCGGACCCGCGTTGGAGACCCTGCAGCGCCTCGAGGCCTTCGACGCGACCGGACGCTCGGCGCGCCTGGGGATCCTCGCCGCGCTGGCCGCGAAGGACGACGGCCTGCTCGCCGACCAGATCGACATGCTGCGACCGCAGGCCAAGCGCAATCCGCTGTTGGCGGCGCAACTGGCCTTGCTGCGGCTCGATGCGGACGCGGCGGCGCTGGAGCTCGCCAAGTTGCCGCCCGAGGAAGTCGCGGATCGCGATCCTGCGCGCCACCTGGCGAGCGTGGCGGCGGATCTGCTGCGCAAGCGTCGGCCGACGCAGGCGCAGTGGTTCGGCGTGGACGACCTGCGTCATGCGCGCCTGCACATCCTCGGGCAGGGCGCGCCGCGCGACCCGCGCGAGGTGGTGGCGTGGATGCTCGCCTCGCAGGATGCGTTGGCGGCGCCGGCCTTGAAACGTCGCCTGGCGCAGGACGGAGCCGCGCCGACCGAAGCCTGGGATCGTTGGCTGTGGACGAAGCTGCTCGTCCAGGAGGGTCGCGTGGACGCCGCGCGCGCCTCCGCCGAGCTGCTGGTCGCGGGCGCGCCGGACTTCGGCCCGGGCTGGAACCTGCTGCGCGACATCGGCCTGCCGCGCGACGCCGACGAGAGGGCCAAGGCGCGCTTCGCGCTGCGGCGCATGGAAGCACTGGGCGCCTTGGCCTGCCAAGCTTGGGAGCGCAAGCTGCTGGAAGGCGTGTACCAACTGCTCGACGGATCCGCGGAGCGCGCGCTGCGACTCGCCGAGGAGACCCTCGTCGAGCAACCCGGCTCGGTGCGCGCGCGGCGACTCGCCGTGCTGGCGAGCGCCAAGCTGGGCGACGACGCCCGCCTCGTGGAGGAGGCGCGCCCGGCCCTGAGCCCGCGCACGGATGCGATCGACGCCCTGACCACGGCCGAGCGGGCCGAGCTAGTCCAGCTGGTCGCCGATCGCGCCGTGCAACTCGCGCGCGGGTCCTCGCCCCTGGCCGCGCGGCATCGTTCGTTGTTCGACGACTTGGCCGCGGCATCGCCGGACGATCCTTGGTGCACGCTGGCGGCCGCGCGGCTCGACCTGCACGTCGATCCCCGCACTCCGGCCGTGGGCGTGGCGCGCGCCAACGGTCGCCTCGACCGATTCCGTCTGGCCCACCGCGACAGGGGCCTCGACGAACTCTCCACGGGCTCCATCGCCGCGTGGACGGCGTTCCACCTCGAGTGCGATCCTGAGCAGGCCTTGCGCTTCCTGGAGGCGGAGCTCGCCGTCCAACCTGCGCAACTTGCGCCTTGGATCGAGCGTCCCGCGGTGCTCGGACGCCTGCAACGCCACGCGGAGGCGGCGCGGGCCGCGCGCCTCGCCGACGACCTGGCGCCCGGGGAACGCATGGCGCGCGAGGCCCTGCGCTGGTCCGCGCGGGGCGAGATGTCCGAGGCGGCCATCGAAGACGCGCTGCTCGACGTGCCCGCGCGCGAAGGCACGCCCGGCGCGGAGCCGGAGATCGTGCTGCTCGCCGCCGACGCCTACGCCAACATCGGCCCGCGCGGCTCGGCGCACGCCGGCCAGCTGGTGGAACTCCTGCGGCCGCACCTCGCGACCAGGCCCGCCATGCGCCCCGAGTGGGTGCTGGTCGGGCTGCGGGCCGCCGCCCAGGCCGGAGGCGCGGACGCCGCGGGCAAGGCGGCGGCCTTCGCGGCCGAGGCCAACAGCCTCGGCGCGGCGTTGGACCAGCGCCTGCCGCGCATGCTCGCCGGACTCGCCAGGGCCGGCGGCGTCGACTCCTGAGCGAGCATTGCTCCTGAACGAGCACGACCCCTGAGCGAGGACGATTCCGTCAAGCTGATTTGACAAGACGCGCGGACGGCCGCCGCGCGTCCGCGTCATCCGCCAGTCGCGCGACGCGGCAAGCTGCCCTGGTCCTCCAGCACGGCCCGCATCGAGCCGAAGCGGAAGCTCCCCAGCAGCCGATCGAGGCGCGCTTCCGTGCGCGACAGGTTCAGGTAGTGGCGGAAGCGACGGCTCCAGGGCCCGGCCACGCGCGGCTGTTCGGGATCGAACTCCCACGGATGCAGGTAGAACGCCGCGCGTCGCCCCTCGCGCTCCACGCGCCGCAAGCCCGCGATGGTGCAGGCCACCGGCAGCAGGCGGAAGTAGCCCCCGCCGCCCACCGGCCAGTTGCGGCCGAAGGCGCGCACCGTGGCCACGGGGAACTCCACCACCGGTCCCGCGGGGCTTTCCACCACGCTGATGCCAGACTCGAAGTCGGGCACGCCGTAGGTCGGATGCGCGATCGGATGGACGCTGGAGTCGTACAAGTACCCGCGGCGCGCCAACACCTCGAAGGCCCACCACGTGCGGCGCGTGAGGGTGAAGGTCGAGGCGCGGAAGCCCGCCGGCGGCGGAGCACCCGCCTTCGACAGGGCCTCCTCGGTGCGCGCCAGTTCGGCGTCGAGGCCGGCCGGCCCGATGTCCCACAGGAACTCGTGGCCAAAGCCGTGGCTGCCGACTTCGTGTCCGCGGCGCAGCGTCTCCTGCACGAGGTCGGGCCGGCGCTCCGCCACCCAGCCGAGGTAGAAGAAGGTCGCCTTGGCGTGGTGGCGGTCGAGCGCGTCGAGGATGCGCCCCATGCCGATGTCGAGGCGCTGCTCGGCGCGACTCCAATCGGCCGCGCCGAAGGCATGGCGGAAGTTCGCCACCATGTACCACTCCTCCACGTCGAAGGAGATCGAATGCAGCACTGCGCCGCTCACGCGCCACCTCCGAAGCGCAGGACACCTGGCGCATGGCGCTTGCGCCATGCATCCAGCACGACGAGGCTCCAGAGCTGGGCCGTGGCGTCGACCAGGCCGCGCTGGTGGGCCGCCTGCAGTTCGCGCGCGCGCGCGCCGTCGATCCAGTCGCGCGACAAGTCCTCGATCGCCAGCGTGGCGCGCGCCCGCAGCGGTCCGCGCAGCCAATCGGCCGCGGGGATGCTGAAGCCGCGCTTGGCGCCGTCGAGGATCTCGCCGGACAGCCGGCCGCGCAGCGCCTCGCGCAAGGCGTGCTTGCCGCGACCGCGACGCACCTTCTCGGCGGCCGGCAGGTGGATGAAGCGTTCGACGAAGCGATGGTCCAGCATCGGCGGCCGCGCCTCAAGCGAAGCCCCCATCGAGGCGCGATCCGCCTTGGCGAGGATGCGATCGGGGAGGAACGAGTGCAGGTCGGCGTATTGGGCGCGATGCAGGGGATCCGTGCCGCGCGGGCGCTCGTAGTGCTCGCGCCACGCATCCAGCGGATCGTGGTGCAGCAACTCGGCGGCGATCTCGTCCTTGAAGAGCGCCAAGGCCTGTTCGCGCGCGAGCTGCGTCGTGCTGGCGTAGTACGCGGCGGCGGGATCCCTGCCCAGGTCGCGCAGCAGGCTTTGCGCGCGCAGAGGCCGCGGAAGCCAGTCGGCCTTGGGCCACACTCGTCCCAGCGCGCCCGCCAATGCGCAGCCCGGGCGACCCAAGATCCGTCGCAACTGGTGCTCGCGCACGTCGAAGACCTGCCGGCGGTAGCCGGCGAACACCTCGTCGCCGCCGTCGCCCGAAAGGGCCACGGTGACGTGCTCGCGCGCCATGCGCGAGACGAGCAGCGTGGGCAAGGTCGAGTTGTCCGCCAGCGGCTCGTCGAAGTACCAGGGCAGCTCGCCGTCGAGCTGCGCCGGATCGGGCGCGAGCGTGCGCACGTGGTGCGTGGCCGACAAGCGCTGGGCCGCGCGCCGCGCGAGGGCGCTCTCGTCGCTGCGCGGATCGTCGAAGGCCACGGTGCACAGCACGAGTCCTTCGCGCAGCGACCGCGCCGCTCCCGCGCCGCGCGCGCGCGCGCGCCATCGAATCGCACACCGCGTTGGAGTCGATGCCGCCGGAGAGGAACGCGCCCAGCGGCACTTCCGACTCGAGATGGTCCGCGACGACCATGTCGAGGGCCCCGAGGATCTCCTCGCTGCTCGCCGCGTCGCGCAAGCCGTCCTTGGGGGCGTCCCAGTAGCGGCGCAGTTCGATGCGCGCGCCTTCGATGCGCGCGTGGTGGCCCGGGGGCAGGCGCCGGATGCCGTCCCAGATGGAACGCGGGCCTCCGGTCCATCCCTGCATGAAGTACTCGAGCAGCGCCTCGGCGCGCACGCCGCGCCCGATCGCGGGATGGACGAGGAGCGCCTTGGGCTCGGAGGCGAAGGCCCAGCCGTCGTCGAGCCGCGCGTAGTACAGCGGCTTCAATCCCAGGCGGTCGCGCGACAAGACGAGGCGCGTCGCGGGACCGCGCCTGTCGACCAGCGCCGAGGCCCACATGCCGACCGCCTCCTCGACGAAGGACGCGCCGCGCTCCTCGATGCCGTGCAGCAGCACTTCGACATCCGAGCCGGTGGCGAAGCGATGGCCCAGCGCCGACAGGCGCGCGCGCAGCTCGCGGTGGTTGTAGATCTCGCCGTTGGCGACCAGCACGCAGGAACCGTCCTCGGAACGCAGCGGCTGGCGGCCGCCGGCGGCGTCGATGATGGACAGGCGCCGGAAGGCCAGGCCCGCGGATCCGTCGACCCACGTCTGTTCGTCGTCGGGACCGCGATGCTCGAGGGTGCGCACCATGCGGCGCAGGAGATCCTCGTCCACGCGCGCGCGCGGGTCGTCGAGCACGATGCCGGCGAAGCCGCACATCGCTCAGCCGCGTCCCGTGGCGGCCCGCGCGAAGCCGGCGCGACGCGCGAGTTGGCCGAACGCGCCGACGCGCGCGCGCGGCGCGAAGCCCTCCGCGGGCGCGACGCGCACCACCGGCCGCCGCGGACCATCGGCCGGCGCGCGCTCCGGTGCGGCCGCGATCTCGGCGCGCGCGATGGCGCCGAACACCGCGACGATGGCCACGAAGTGGTAGAAGAGGTCGAAGTGCGCGCGGTTGAGGAACATGGATCCCACCGCGAAGGCCACCAGGGCGGCCTCGAACATGGTCGCGTACGAGAGGATCCAGCTGGTGTGGTAGCGCTCCTCCGCGGCGCGCCGCACCCGTCCGAGGTCCCACAGGCTGTAGAGCAGCAGCGTCATGTACATCGCGAAGGCGATGCTGCCGCACTCGGCCCACACCTGCAGGTAGCTGTTGTGCGCCACGCGCGTGCCGGTCGGCGTCGCCTGGGCGTCCGAGGTGGTCGTGACGTTCTCGTCGTAGTCGCGGTAGTTGCGCTGGAACTTGTCGAAGCCCACGCCGAAGAGCGGCTTGTCGACGATCATCGAACCCGCGACCTTCCACGCCGCCAGGCGCCCCTGCGCCGAGCCGTCCTCCTCGTACTGCGTGATGGTCCCCAGGCGCTCCACGTAGCTGGACGGAGCCGCGATCACGCCCGCCAAGGCGGCCAGGCCGATGACGGCGAAGGAGGCCACGCGATTGCGCGAGCGCCACGCGAGCAGCAGCGTCATGGCCGCGAGCGACACGAACGCCCCGCGCGAGTGCGTGGCGACGATGGCCATGACCATCAAGGGCACGCACAGGAGCAGCGAACGCCGCAGCAGCTTGCGCTCCTCGGCCAGGCCGAGGTGCAGCACCATGGGGATGCCCATCACCAGCGCCAGCGCGAAGTCGTTGTTGTCGGCGAGCATGCCGCCGGGGCCGTCGATGACGACCAGCGATCCGCCGGACAGGAGGAACGCCAGGCCGTTCTTCACGCCGTAGAAGGCGAAGCTGAGGGCGATGACGTAGACGAGGATGCGCAGGTACTCGCGGTTGACCACGACGCCCGTGGTGAACAGCGCCACGCCGATGATCTTGGCGTACTCGCTGTAGCTCGCCACGTCGCGCGCGTCGAGGTCGCCCGACGCGAGCAGCGAGATGCCCACGACCGCGGCCAAGCCGATCATGATCCAGTTGCGCAGGTCGCCGCTCATGAACTTGCGGTCGCCCTTGTGCAGCACGAAGCCGGCGAAGGTCACCACGGCCACGTAGAAGGACCAGCGCTCGAAGCGCGCGAAGCCCCAGGTCAGGTCCTGCAGGCGCATGTACGCCAGCAGGGTGAAGACGAGCAGGCCGATGAAGGGACGGCGGAAGCAGACCGGCAGCGCCAGCAGGATGAAGGCCGCCACCAGCAGGTCGCGCATGGCCTGGTTCCCCTCCCGCCTCCGGCGCCCGGGCGCGCGGCCCTCAGCGCAGGGCCTCGCGCAGGACCTCGATGGCTTGGCGCAGGTCGGGCGAGAGGAGCTGCGCGTCGTTCGCCCACGCCCACGTCACGAAGGAGACCGCGCCCGCGATGGCGAGGCCCGACAGACCGGCCGCGCCGCGCTTGAGCGCGCGCGCACGCGCCTCGGAGCGCGTCATGATGCGATCGACCGCGCCGAGCACCGGCACGACCATGACGCGGCCGATGTCGGCCACGCCGCGGAAGGCGCTCTTGCTGAATTCACCGAGCAGCGCCGAGCCGACGCCCACGAGGAGCCCGATGACGATGCCGAAGCTGAAGATCATCCAGGGATTCGGCTCCGTGGGCTCCAGGGGCGTGTAGACCTCGGCGGTGATCGAGAAGGGGTTGGACAGCGGACTGAGGAGGGTCTCGACCTCCTGCGACTTGTCGAGCAGCTTGCCGTCGATGGCGGCGAGCTTGCCGGCGAGGCGCTCGATCTCCCCCATCTGCTCGCGTTCGTCGCGATACACGTCCTGCAGCTCCTCGGCGCGCAGGCGGTCGCGGCCGATGTCGACCTCGAGCCGCGCGATCGAGGCTTGGGTCACCGCTCGCTCGCGGCGCTTGTCCTCGACGGCGAGTCGCGCGGGCTCGATGGCCGGATTGGGACGCGAACCGGCCACGACCTGGGCCTTGGTGGCTTGGCGCACCAGCTGGTCGCGGCGCTCCTCCAGCGCGCGGATCTCGTCCTGCGTGCGGATGTACTGGCTGTGGCTGGGCTTGATGCCGCGCAGCTTGGACTGCGCGGTGGCGATCTGCAGGTCGACGTCGGCCAGCTGCTCGGCGTTGCTCTCGCCGGGCAGCACGTCCGTCATGGCGATCGTCGGCGGCAGCGCCTGCAACGCGGCCTCGAGCTCGGAGACCTCGACGTCGAGGGCGGCCAACTTGCGTTCGGAGCGGTCGCGCTCGGCCTCGTTCGAGGCGAGGCGCGCGTAGACCGGATCCTCCGCGCGCTCGTTCTTGCCGCCGCCCGCGGGTTGCGTGGCGGACAGGCCGTGCTGGCGGCGCAGGTCCGTCAACGCCTGCTCCTTGGCCTTGAGCTGCTGCTCGAGCAGCCGCCGCTCGTCGCGCAGGTTCTCCAGCGTGAACGTGCCGCGACGACGGTCGCGCTCGACCACGTCCTCGATCCAGTCGTCGCGCAGCGCCTTGAGGAACTCGGCGGCCCATTCGCGGCGCACGTCGGCGAAGTCGATGGTCACGAAGGTCGTGCCCTGCGGCGTCGGCGAACTGGTGACGACCTTGATGTCCTCCTGCACGTCCTCGAGGAACATGCGCTGCTGGTCGGGCGGCAGCGAGAGGTAGGCGCTGTCCTGCAGCTTGCCCACGACCTTCTTGACGCGCTCCATGGCCTTGATCTGGAACGGGGCGTTGCCCGGCTCCTTCGAGGCCTGCGTCATGACGACGGGGCGCAGCTCGACCTGCGTGCTGGTGACGAACTTCTTGGGCGTGATCACCGCGAAGAAGGCGCCGATCGAGGCGAAGACCAGCGCGGGCAGGATGATCTGCCACTTCCTGCGCGCGACGACGCCCAGGAACTCCTGCAGCTGGCCTTGGCTTTCGACTTGCACCGCCATCGTTGGACCCCGTCAGAAGATCGACTGCTGGTTCCGGAACGCGCCCGAGCCCGTGAAGAAGCTGAGCGAGAAGATGGCCGTCGAGAGGCTCGTGAGCACCTGCTTGGCCGGGAAGATCAGCGTGTCGATGAAGTAGCCCACCTCCGCCATGAGCGTGGGCGGGACGTAGATGATGTCGTCCTCCTGCACGAGGACGTTGAAGGTCGAGTACCCGTGGCTGACCATGTCGCCGAGGTCGTAGGTCTGCACGAACGGGTCCTTCGGATCGGCGCGGATGAGGCGCACGCGGCCGAGGTTGGCGGTCGAGGCGTTCGGATTGGCCTTCGTCACCGCCTGGAACAAGGTCAGGTCGCCGGGGAAGGGCTGCTCGCCCTGCGCCGAGACCTCGCCGAACACGAAGTACTTCTTGTTGCGGGTCGTGATGCGCGCCTTGATGTCGAGCTGGTCGTAGTACGGCGAGTACTTCTCCATCAACAGCGCCTCGACGCCGGTGCGCGTCAGTCCCGCCACGCGCACCGCGCCCAGTTCCGGCAGCACCACGGTGCCGTCGATGTCCACCGTGGCCGCGACGCCCTTGAGGTCGTCGTTGAAGCTGTCGTTGATCTCGAGCTGGTCGCCGATCGCGAGCCAGTTCTCCTCCTCGGCGTTGCCGCTGTAGCGGTTGCCGAAGCCCTGCGTGTTGAGGTATTGCAGGGTGCGCTTGTCCGGCGCCGAGTTGCAGCCGACGACGGCCTGCAAGAGGACGACCAGGGACAAGATCTTGAGGAGGTGCATGAGCATGCGGGGATGGCCGCCCTCGCGGGGGCGGTGCTCGGTCGCTGTTGTCGGCAGTTCCGGCCCGGAGGTTTAGACCCGGGCCGTTGGAAACCCTTCGGGCGACGCGACTTCAGCCGCGCGCGCCGTACTGGCTCTCGTAGTAGTCACGGTACGCCCCGCTGCGCACGCGCTGCAACCATTGCGCGTTCTTGTGGTACCAGCGAATCGTCTCCGGAAGGGCCTGGTCGAAGGTGTAGCGCGGGCTCCAGCCGAGCTCGCGGCGGATCTTCGTGGCGTCGATCGCGTAGCGTCGATCGTGCCCCGGACGATCCTTGACGTAGGAGATGAGGCTCTCCGGCTTTGAGAGTTCCTTCAGCACGCGCTTGACGAGGGCGATGTTCGTCATTTCGTTGTTGCCGCCGATGTTGTAGGCCTCGCCCACCCGGCCCTTCTCCAGCACCGCCAGGATCGCCTCGCAGTGGTCGCGCACGTAGAGCCAGTCGCGCACCTGCAATCCGTCTCCATAGACCGGAATGTTCTTCCCTTCGCCGATGTTGGCGATCATCAGCGGCAGGAACTTCTCCGGGAACTGGTACGGACCGTAGTTGTTCGAGCAGCGCGTGATCAGCGCCGGGAAGCCATGCGTGTGCACGGCGGCGCGCACGAGCAGGTCCGAGCCGGCCTTGGAGCTCGAGTACGGCGAGTTGGGCGCCAGAGGCGTCTCTTCGGTGAACGCCCCGGTGGGCCCGAGCGTGCCGTAGACCTCGTCGGTCGACACGTGCACGAAGCGCGCGGCGCCGTTCTTGCGCGCATGGTCGAGCAGCACCTGCGTGCCGAGCATGTTCGTCAGGACGAAGGGACGCCCCGACAGGATCGAGCGGTCGACGTGGCTCTCCGCGGCGAAATGCACCACGCAGACCTTGCCGCCGCGCGCCTTGCAGGCGGCGAACGCGCGGTCCACGTCCTCGTCGCTCGTGATGTCGCCCTTCAGGAACTCGTGGCGCGGATCGCCGCGCAGCCCCTCGAGGTTCTCGAGGTTGCCCGCGTAGGTGAGCGCGTCGAGGTTGACGATCTTCCACAGAGGCCGCAGCTCGGCCAGCATCTGCACGAAGTTGGTGCCGATGAAGCCCGCGCCGCCGGTGACGAGGACCGTGATCCCCTGCGACGCGTCGAAGGGCTGGTCGGGGATGTCGTGCATGGTTCAGGTCTCCTTCAAGTACCGCGCGAGCGCGTCGCGCCAGTGGGCCATGGGCTTGCCGCGCAGCTTGGCGAGGCGCGAGCAGTCGAGCGTGGAGTAGGCCGGACGCCGCGCCGGGCGCGGGAACTCGGCCGTCGTGCAAGGCGAGACTTCGACGCCCGCGACGCCGGCGAGGTGGAAGGTCTCGCAGGCGAACTCGAACCAGCTGGCCTGCCCCTCGCAGGCCGCGTGGAACACGCCGGTCCCGGTCGAACGGGCGAGATCCCACAAGGCGGGCGACAGCTCGAGGGTCGAGGTCGGGGAACCGACCTGGTCGTGCACGACCTTGAGCTGCTTCCTCTCCTTGGCGAGCGCGAGCATCGTGCCGGGGAAGTGCCTGCCTCGCGGCCCATACAGCCATTGCGTGCGCGCGATGGCGGCGTGCGCGCCGGCGAGGCGCAAGATGGCCTGCTCGCCTTCGAGCTTGGTGAGTCCGTACACCGACACGGGATTGGTCGGCGCGTCCACGGAGTACGGCGTGCTCGCCGTACCGTCGAACACGAAGTCCGTCGACACGGCGACCAGGCGCGTGCCTCCGCGCGCGCACCTGGCGGCGAGCACCTCGCTGGCCGTGGCGTTGGCCCGGCGGGCTTCGGCCACCTTCTCCTCGGCGAGGTCCACGGCCGTCCATGCAGCGCAGTGCAGCACCGCGTCGAACGGACCATGGGCCTCGAACAAGGCGCCGACCGCCGCCGGATCGGCGAGGTCCACGCCCGGGGCCTGCACCGGCGCGTCGGGCCGCAAGTCGGTGCCGACGACGGCGCATCCCTGCGGCGCGTCGAGCACGAGCTGGCTGCCGAGCATGCCGCTCGCGCCTGTGACGAGCACGCGCTTCATCGTCGGGGCTCCGGTTGCCTGGCGCGCGGCGCCATCAACCCATCTTGTTGGCGCCGCCTTGCGCCACCAGGGAGGCGGCGGAGTGCAGGCTCTTGAAGGTGCCGGCGTCCGTCCACCAGCCCTTGAGGACCTCGTACGACATCGTGCCGTCCTGGATGTACCAGTTGTTGACGTCGGTGATCTCGAGCTCGCCGCGATCGCTGGGCTTGAGCGTCTTGATGATGTCCCACACGCGACCGTCGTACAGGTAGATGCCGATCACGGCGTAGTTCGACTCCGGCTGCTTGGGCTTCTCGACGATCTTCGCGACCTTGCCGTCCTTCACGGTCGCCACGCCGAAGCGCTCGGGGTCGTGGACTTCCTTGAGGATGATCTTGGCCCCCTTCTGCTGGGCGCGGAAGTCGGCCACGGCGGCCTTGATGTTCCACTCGATGATGTTGTCGCCGAGGATCACGCACACGGGCGAGCCTGCGGCCCAGTGCTCGGCCAGGCCCAGCGCCTCGGCGATGCCTCCCTCGCCCTCCTGGTAGGTGTAGTTGAGGTGCTTGAGGCCGAAGTCCTTGCCGTTGCCGAGCAGCGACAGGAAGTCGCCGGACTTGCGCCCGCCGGTCACGATCATGATGTCCGTGATGCCGGCGTTGACCATCGCTTCGATGGGGTAGTAGATCATCGGCCGGTCGTAGACCGGCAGCAGGTGCTTGTTCGTGATCTTGGTCAGCGGATGGAGCCGCGTGCCAAGGCCGCCGGCGAGGATGACGCCTTTCATGGTGCGTCGCTTGCTTTCGTTCTCTTGAGGTGGAGCGGGGCGGCCACGCGGGCCGCTGGGTGTCCGCGCGCTGCGGCGTCGGGCCTTTCGTGTCGGAATGCTAAGTCCCCGACTTGAGCCCGGCAACGCCCCAACCCCCCATCATGAAGGGATTTCCGCGCTTCCTTTGCGCCTTCCACGCGAAACGCCGTGGAACCAGCGCCTGTCAGCGCGCGGCGCCGACCGAGCGGTACCAGGCGACGAAGCGCTCGAGACCGGCCCGCACGTCGGTCGAAGGCGCGTAGCCGAGCTTGGCGCGGGCCTTCGAGATGTCGGCGCAGGTCAGGCGCACGTCGCCGTCCTGCATCGGCTGGCGGTCCAGCGGCACCGGACGACCGGCCACCTCGCCCACGAGCTCGACCAGGCGCGACAGCGAGGTGGTGGCCGACTCGCCGAGGTTGTAGATCTCGTAGCCAGCGCAGCGATCGAGGGCGCGCACCACCCCATCGACGATGTCGTCGAGGTAGGTGTAGTCGCGCCGCGTCTCGCCGTCGCCGTAGAACGGCACGGGCCGGCCGTCGTGGCAGGCGGCGACGAAGCGATGGATGGCCATCTCGGGCCGTTGGCGCGGGCCGTAGACGGTGAAGAAGCGCAGCGCGCTGACGGGCACGCCGTAGAGGTGGTGGTACGCGAAGCAGTGCAGTTCGCCGGACAACTTGGTCGCGGCGTAGGGCGAGACGGGGCGGCGCACGTCGTGCGCTTCGCTGAACGGGCTCCGGTCGTGGTCGCCGTAGACCGAGGACGAACTGGCGAACACGAAGCGCAGGCCGCGGCGGCGACGCACCTCCTCGAGCAGCGTCAGCGTGCCGCGGATGTTGACGTCCTCGTAGTGCAGCGGATCGCGCAGGCTCGGACGCACCCCCGCCATGGCCGCGAGGTGCACCACGCCGTCGAAGGCGTGCTCGGCGAAGAGCCGCTCGACCAGAACGGCGTCGCGGATGTCGCCGGTCGCGAGCAGCGCGCGCGAACCGCCCGAGCGCAGCACTTCCGCCCAGTTGCGGCGCTTGATGGCGGGGTCGTAGAAGTCGTTGAAGTTGTCGAGGGCGACGATCCTGTCGCCGCGCGCGAGCAGCGCCTCGCACACGTGCGATCCGATGAATCCCGCACCTCCGGTCACGAGGATCGTCTGCGCCATCATTCCACCGTCACGCTCTTGGCGAGGTTGCGAGGCTTGTCGATGTCGCAGCCCTTCAGCCGCGCCACATGGTACGCGACCAGTTGCAGCGGCAGCACGTCGAGCAGCGGCGACAGCACCTCGGGGCATTCGGGCACGACCACGCGCTCCTCGCCGAGGGCCAGCGACTGCGCGTCGGAACCCACCGCGACCACGCGTCCGCCGCGCGCCTTGACCTGTTCGATGTTCGAGCGCGTCTTCTCCGCCGTCGGGCCGGCGGGCGCGACCGCGAGGATGGTCATGGACGGTTCGATCAGCGCGATCGGTCCGTGCTTCATCTCGCCCGCCGCGTAGCCTTCGGCGTGCACGTAGCTGATCTCCTTGAGCTTCAGCGCGCCCTCGAGCGCCACGGGGAAGTTGATGCCGCGCCCGAGGAACAGGAAGCCCTTCTGCGAAAGGTGCCGCGCCGCGATCTCGCGCACCGCGTCCACCGCGCCGTGGCCGAGCAGCTGCTCCATCTTCGGCCGCAAGAGGCGCAGTTCGGCGAGGTGCCTGCGGCCGGCGGCGGCGTCGAGCACGCCGCGCGCGCGCCCCATGCGCACCGCCAGCAGGAAGGCCGCCGCCACCTGCGCGGTGACGGCCTTGGTGCTGGCGACCCCGATCTCGGGGCCCGCCTTGGTGGAGATGCAACCCTCGGATTCGCGCACCAGCGTCGAACCCGCCACGTTGCAGATGGAAGCGGCGCGCGCGCCGCGCGCCGTGGCCTCCTTGAGCGCCGCGAGCGTGTCGGCCGTCTCGCCCGATTGGCTGATGGCGAGCGCCAGCGTGCCGCGCTCGACGACCGGATCGCGGTAGCGGAACTCGCTGGCGTAGTCGAAGTCGACCGGCACGCGCGCCAGCGACTCGATCATGTACCGCGCGATCATGCCCGCGTGCAGCGCCGTGCCGCAGCCGAGGATCGAGACGCGCGACACGGCGCGCAGCGCCTCGTCGCCAAAGCACCCCCCCTCGAGCAGCGCGTCGCCGCGCGCCTCGTCGATGCGGTCGAACGCCGTGCGCGCCAGCACGTCCGGCTGCTCGTGGATCTCCTTGAGCATGTAGTGCTCGTACGCGCCCTTGGCGGCCGTCTCGGGATCCCAGTCGAGCCGCCGCGCCTCGCGTCGCGCTTCGCGGCCGTGCTCGTCGAGCACGCGCAGGCGGCCCGGCTCCAGCTCGCACACGTCGCCGTCCTCGAGGAACACGACCGAACGTGCGTGCGGCAGCAGCGCCAGCACGTCGGAGGCGAGCCACGCCTCGCCCTCCTTCGCGGCCACGAGCAGCGGAGGACCGTTGCGCGCGCACACGAGACGCGGCGCGCCGCCCTCGTGGGACAGCACCGCGATGGCGTAGTAGCCGCGCACGCGCGACAGCGCCGCGCGCACCGCGTCCACCAGGCCGCGCCCCTCGGACAGGGCGAGTCCCACGAGGTGCGCCAGCACCTCGGTGTCGGTCTCGCTGGCGAAGGCCACGCCGCGCGCGACGAGCTCGGCGCGCAGCTCGGCGTGGTTCTCGACCACGCCGTTGTGGACGAGCGCGATGCGCCCATCACGGTCGCAATGCGGATGGGCGTTGGTGTCGGACGGGGCGCCGTGCGTGGCCCAGCGCGTGTGGCCGATGCCGGCCGTGGCGCCGGATAGCGATCCGTCGGCCAGCGCCTCCTCGAGCTTCTCGATGCGCCCGGCGCGCCGCCGGATCGCGATCCCTCCGCCGGAGGAGGCCGCGATCCCCGCCGAGTCGTAGCCGCGGTACTCCAGCGTGCGCAGCCCTTGGACCAGCCCGGGCACCACCGACCCGGTGCGCACGACGGCTCCGACGATGCCGCACATGGGCTACGCCCCCTCCGCGAGGCGCTTCTTGAAGTGGTCCAGCGTGCGGCGCAAGCCTTCCTCCAGCTCGACCGTCGGCTCCCAGCCGAGGATGCGCCGCGCCTTGGAGATGTCGGGTTGCCGCACCTTGGGATCGTCGACCGGCAGCGGCTTGAATTCGATGGGCGAGGTCGAGCCCACGATGCGGCGCACCGCCTCGGCGAACTGCAGGATGGTCATCTCGCGCGGGTTGCCGATGTTGACCGGCAGCACCTCCGCGGAGTGCAGCAGGCGCCAGATGCCCTCGACGAGGTCGTCGACGTAGCAGAAGGAGCGCGTCTGCGAGCCGTCGCCGAACACGGTGATGGCTTCGCCGCGCAGCGCCTGGCTCATGAAGGCCGGCAGTGCCCGACCGTCGCGCAGGCGCATGCGCGGACCGTAGGTGTTGAAGATGCGCACGATGCGCGTCTCGAGGCCGTGGTAGCGGTGGTAGGCCATCGTCATCGCCTCGGCGAAGCGCTTGGCCTCGTCGTAGACGCCGCGCGGCCCCACGGGGTTGACGTTGCCCCAGTAGTCCTCCGCCTGCGGGTGGACCAGCGGATCGCCGTAGCACTCGCTGGTGCTCGCGAGCAGGAAGCGCGCCTGCTTCTCGCGCGCCAGCCCCAGCGCCTTGTGCGTGCCGAGGCTGCCGACCTTGAGCGTCTGGATCGGCAACTCGAGGTAGTCGATGGGCGAGGCGGGCGAGGCGAAGTGCAGGATGGCGTCGAGCCGTCCGGGCACGTGGATGTGCTCGGTGACGTCGCGCTTCTCGAAGTGGAAGCGCTCCTCCTTGAAGAGGTGCTCGATGTTGCGCATGTCCCCCGTCACGAGGTTGTCCATGCACAGGACCTCCCATCCGCGGGCGAGGAAGCGCTCGCACAAGTGGCTGCCGAGGAAGCCGGCTCCGCCCGTGACGAGCACGCGCGGCGGCCTGGAGGCGGGATCCGGGAAGGTCCTTTGGTCCGTCATCGTTCGCGCTGTCCGGTGGTCCCGCGCGGCGGCGCGGGGGTGGTCCGTCAAGGCTTCTTGACAGGCTCCGCGGGCGGCGGAGGCGGAGGCGGCATCGGCGGGCACGAGGCGAAGCTCGCGCTCTCGTCGCGGTCGAGCTGCAACCGCACGCCCAGCGCGTGGATCTCGTGCGCGCCCGAGGCGCGCGCCACGAGGCCGTCGGGGCCGTCCTCGACCTCGACCGCTCCGGCGTGCTGCAGGGGGAAGCCCGGGCCCTGCACGGTCTGCAGCGCCGGATCGGGGGTGAAGGGCGCGCCCCCCACCGACAACAGGGCGAGGTCGACGCGCATGCCGGGATCGAGTTCGAACACCTCGTCGCGGAAGGCCAGCCGACCGGACTCCTTGCCGCGGTTCTCGACGCGCAGGATGCGCTCCCTGATGTGCGCGACGAGGAACGGGCCGCCCGTGCTGGACAGCCGGCCGCCTCCCAGCAGCTCGACCTCCTCGCCGTCCTTGAAGTGGATCTCCGCGCGCTCGACTTGCCGCAGGATGTAGCTCGGCTCGCCGCGGCTGGGCGATCCGACGAGCCCCGAGCCGTTGCCGAACTGCACGACATGCATGCCGTTGGGCCACAGGACCTCGAGGCGCGAGCCCGGCGACCCGTAGGCCGCCGCGCCCGACTTGGCGCGCACGGTGTTCTTGTGGAAGCTCAAGGGGAAGGGCGCCGGGGCGCCGGCCGGCCGCACCGCGACAGGGTCGGCGTGGCGCACGATCAGCACGTCCTCCGGACCGGGCGCCACCGCGTCGAGGTCGCCGCGCGGCAGCGGATCGGTGGCGGCTTCCATCGGTCCCGGCAAGGTGTGGGTCGAGCTCCACGGCCAACGGCGGTAGCCCGCGCAGGAGGAGGCGCAGGCGAGGAGGAGCAGGGCCACGGCTGCGCGGTCGACGGGAGGTGCTGGGCGCGGGGCTCGTTGCATGCGGGTGTCCTTGCGTTCGGCCATCGGGATGGTCGCGCTTGCGCGGCGCGAGCTGCGCGGGCGCTAGCCGTCCTTGCCCTGCGCGATGCGCGGGTGGGGCGACAAGTACCTTTCGACGAAGCCGGTGTCGTGCTCGCCGGAGCGGAAGTCGGAGTGCGACAGCACCTGGCGGTGGACGGGGATCGTGGTCTTCGGACCTTGGATGACGAACTCGTCGAGCGCCCGCAGCATGGTGCGGATGGCCGTGGGCCGGTCCTGCCGGTGCACGAGCAACTTGCCGATCATCGAATCGTAGTTCGGCGGAATCCGGTATCCGCTGTAGGCGTGGCTGTCGAGGCGCACCCCGGGCCCGCCCGGCGGCACGATCAGGTCGATGCGGCCGGGCGAGGGCTGGAAGTCCTTGTCGGGGTCCTCGGCGTTGATGCGGCACTCGATCGCGTGGCCGCGGAACTCGATGTCCGACTGCTTCAGGCGCAACGGCTCGCCGGCGGCGATGCGCAGTTGCTGCTGCACGAGGTCGATGCCCGTGACGAGCTCGGTCACGGGGTGCTCGACCTGGATGCGGCAGTTGACCTCGATGAAGTAGACCTCGCCGGTGCGCGAGAGCAGGAACTCGACCGTGCCGGCGTTGTGGTAGTTCGCCGCCTTGGCGACGCGCACCGCCGCTTCGCAGATCTCCTTGCGCAACTGCGGCGTCAAGGCCGCGGACGGCGACTCCTCGATCAACTTCTGGTGGCGCCGCTGGATCGAGCAGTCGCGCTCGCCGAGGTGCAGCACGACGCCGTGCTTGTCCGCGAGGATCTGCACTTCGACGTGGCGCGGGTTCTCGACCAGCTTCTCGAGGTACACGGTGCCGTCGCCGAAGGCGTTTTGCGCCTCGGCCCGCGCCGCGTGGAACCCGGTCACGAGGCTCGGCTCGTTGCGCGCGATGCGCATGCCGCGCCCGCCGCCGCCCGCCGCGGCCTTGATCATGATCGGGTAGCCGATCTTCGCCGCCACCGCCAAGGCGCGCGCCTCGTCCTCGACCGGTCCGTCGCTGCCCGGCACCACCGGGACGCCGGCGCGCTTGGCGAGCTCGCGCGCCGCGACCTTGTCGCCCAGCAGCGCGATCGTCTCGGGCTCCGGTCCGATGAAATGGATCTTGCAGGCCCGGCACACCTCGGCGAAGTGGTCGTTCTCCGACAGGAATCCGTAGCCGGGATGGATCGCCTCCACGTCCGCCACCTCGGCGGCGGCGATGATCGAGGGGATCGACAAGTACGAGGCCTTCCCCGGCGGCGGACCGATGCAGATCGTCTCGTCCGCCTCGCGCAGGTACAGCGCGTCGGCGTCGGCCGTGGAATACACGGCGACCGTCTCGATGCCGAGCTCGCGGCAGGCGCGGATGACGCGCTGGGCGATCTCGCCGCGGTTGGCGATGAGGACGCGGCGGAACATCAGTCGGTCTTGACGAGGAACAGCGGTTGGCCGAACTCGACCGGCTCGCCGTTCTCGACGAGCACCTCGAGGATCTCGCCGGAGATCTCGGCCTTGATCTCGTTCATGACCTTCATCGCCTCGATGATGCACAAGGTCTGGTCGGGCGCGATGCGCGTGCCGGAGCGCGCGAAGGGTTCTGCCTCGGGCGAGGCCGCGCGGTAGAAGGTGCCCACCATCGGGCTGTTGATGGTCTTGCCTTCGCGCGCGGGCTTGGCGACTTCGCCGCCGCCGAGCGCCGCCGACGCGGGAGCGGGGGCCACGGCGGGCGCGCCGCCGTGCAGCATGTGGACGACCGGCGCCGCCGCGGAGGATTGGCGCACGGCCGACTCGGACTTGAGGCGCACCTTCAGTCCGCTCTCCTTGTCCTCCACCTCCAGCTCGGCGAGCTTGCCGCGCTCCATCAGGGCGACGAGTTTCTGGATCAGCTTCAAGTCCATCGTGGTGCGGTCGCGCGGTTCGGGGGTTCGGGTGGAGCGGGAGCGAGGCGGGTCGTGCCGGTGGCCGGACTTCAGCCGCCCTGGCGCCGGCGCGCGGCCAGCAACCCGGCGACCTGCACCGCGTTCAGGGCGGCGCCCTTGCGGATCTGGTCCCCCACCGCGAAGAAGGATAGCGATCGCGGGCCGCGCGCGCCCCTGCGCACCCGGCCGACGTGCACGGGGTCGGTGCCGGCGCACTCGCGCGGCCTGGGACCGTGCGGATCGTCGCACCAGGCGAGGCCTTCCGTCGACCGCATGGCCTGCACGAGCCGCGGCAGGTCGATCTCGGTGCGCGCCAGCAGGTGCACGGCCACGCTGTGGCAGCGCTCGACCGGCACGCGCGCCGTGGTGGCCTCGACCACCAGGTCGTCGCGGCGCAGGATCTTCCTGAGCTCGTCGGCGATCTTGCGCTCCTCGCCCGAATGGCCGTCCGCGTCGACTTCGGCGATGGCGGGGATCACGTTCAAGGCCAAGGCGGCCGCGAACGGCGAGCCGGGCGCGCGCTTGCCAGGGCCGCCCGCGCCGAGGTCCGCGAGCTCGTGGCGCAACGCGTCCAGGCCGGCGGCGCCCGCGCCCGACGCGGCCTGGTAGCTGACGACGACGACCTCGGCGAGGCCGAACAAGCGCTCGACCACGGACAACGGCAGCAGCGCGATGGCGCTGGTGCAGTTGGGGTTGGCGACCAGCGACGGCTCGGCGCGCAACAGGTCGCCGTTCACCTCCGGCACGACCAGCGGGATGTCGGGGCGCATGCGCAGCGCGCTCGACAAGTCGACCACGCGCACGCCCGCGTCGCAGAGGCGCGGGGCCAGTTCCAGCGAAGCCTCGCTGGGCGTGCAGAGGAAGGCGAGGTCGCAACGCGCGGCGCCGCCCGCCTCGATGGGCTCCACCGGCAGCTCGACGCCGCGCGCGTAGAGCGTCTTGCGCGAGCGGGCCGACAAGCACAGCCCCCCCGGCGGATGGCCGGCGTCCAGCAGCAGCTCCACGAGTTCCTGCCCGGTCGCGCCGTTGGCGCCGACGATGGCGACGCGCAGGCCGCGATGCTCGTCGGTCCAGCGGAAGGAGGCGCTCACGACCGCCTCGCCTTCGCGCCGGGACGCGCCGCGGCTTCCTTGCGCCACGGGCCGGAGCGACCGCCCGCCTTCTCCAGCAGCTCGACGCGTTCGACCACGATGCCCTTGTCAAGCGCCTTTGACATATCGTAGACGGCCAGCGCGGCCGTCGCGGCGCCGACCATCGCCTCCATCTCGACCCCCGTGCGCGCCACCGCGCGCGCGGAGCACGAGACCTGCAGGAGCTCGCCGTCCAACGGCTCGAGGCGCACCTCGACGTGGTCGAGCGCGAGCGCGTGGCACAAAGGGATCAGCTCGTCGACGCGCTTGGCCGCCGCGATGCCGGCGAGGCGCGCGACCTCGCCCACCGGGCCCTTGGGTCCGCCCTCCTCGAGCAGGCGCGCGAGGACGCCGGGCGGGAAGCGCAGCACGGCGCGCGCCAAGGCGCTGCGCAGGGTCGGCGCCTTGCCGGAGGTGTCGACCATGGCGCTCTCGCTGCGCCCGCCGACGCGCCTCAGATGACTGGGCGCGGGACCCCTAGCGGGTCCGGGCCCCGGCCCGGCGCCACGGCCGGGACCAGGCGGGGCGGCCTTGCGCGCCTTGTGGTCCTTCTTCATCGCGGTGACGGTACGGATTGCCCGTCCCAGCGTCCACGCCCGACGGACCGCGCGGGGCCGGCCGGTACATTTTTCGTCTGGGCGCGGTTCGCGAGCCGCGCCGCTCCGTACTCTCTTCAGTGGGGCGCGGCCTCCTCGCGATCTACGAAGATCCGCGCGGAACGACACTCCGCGCAACGCAACCCGGCCTCGCGCCCGCCAAGGCGCGGCCGCGGGAACCGGCCCGACGCACCGGCACCCACGCATGAACACGACAGTCCGCTCCTCGCTCTTCTGCCTCGCCCTGGCCCTGCCCGCGCCCCTCCTGCCGGGTGGCTCGGCGCCGGCGTCCGTGGTCGCCACCTCCACGCCCGCGGTCCTGCCGCAGGACGAAGACGCCGGGGCGCGCCTCGAAGCGGCCTTGGCCGCGGCTTCCGGGCAGACGCTCGAGGACGCGTTCGCCACGCTGGGCGCGTTGGCGCAGCTCGACCCGGAACTGCGACCGGCCCTGGACAAGGCGCTCGACGCGCGACTCGCCACGAGCGCCGATCCGCGCACGACGCTGCTGCTCGCCTCGGCGCGCCTGGCCGGCGAGGACCTGGACACGAAGGAGCTCGCGAAGCTGCTGCGCCCGATCCTCTCGGGAGGCGACGAAGGCTTGGCCGTGGCCGCGGCGCGCACCTTGGCAGACCGCGCCTTCAAGACGATGGGCGACGAGGAGAAGGAGGAGCTCGGCAAGGAGCTCGGCGCGACGGCCAAGGATCCGGATCGCGCCGGACGCCTGCGCATCACGGCGGCGGTGGCGCTGCACGGCCTCGGGCGCGCCGAGTTCGTGCGCGACGCGCGCGGCGAGCTGGTGGCCTTCCTCGGCTCGTCCGACGGGCAGTTGTCGGCGCAAGCCGCCCTCGCGCTGGCAGAGGTCGGCGATCTCGAGACGCCGCGCGACGCGCTCGCGCGCCTGGCGCGCCGCCCCGACGCGACCGGCGCCTTGGCGGCCGCCTACTTGAAGCAGGAGGACATCCGCCGCCTGTACGACCGCCGCCAGAAGAACCTGCTGGACTACACGAAGAAGCAGGTCGAGGGCGTCGAGCTCTCCGGCAAGTCGGACCTCAAGCTGATCGAGAACGTCATCCGCCTGATCGAGACCTCCGCGCTCGAGGGCGACAAGGTCAAGCGCAAGGACCTCGTCGACGCGGCGCTCGACGGCATGCTCAGGAGCCTCGACGAACATTCCAGCTACCTGACCTCCGAGGAGTTCAAGAAGAACTTCGCCGAGGACCTGCTCGAGCCGCAGTACGGCGGCATCGGCGCCTACGTGGGCGAGGACCCCGAGGACAAGCTGTTCACCATCCGCCAACCGATCTACTCGGGCCCGGCGTACCGCGCCGGACTGCACAGCGACGACAAGGTCGTGCGCATCGAGGACTGGCCGACCTTCGACAACAAGGGCTGCAAGCCCACCGACGAGATCATCAAGCGCCTCAAGGGCAAGCCCGGCACGCCGGTGAAGCTCTACATCTGGCGCCGCGGCATGGACGCCAGCCTGATCGACCGCCCCAGCGAGGACATGGCGGTCGAGATCGTGCGCGAGCAGATCACGATCCCGCCCGTGAAGGCGGACCTGCTGCCGGGCGGCGTGGCGCTGCTCGAGCTGGCCTCCTTCACCAGCGTGGCCAGCGAGGAGCTCGAAAAGGCCCTCTCGGCCTTCAAGTCGCAGGGCCTGCAGGCCGTCGTGCTCGACCTGCGGCAGAACACCGGCGGGCTGCTCGAGGAGGCGCGCAACGTCGCCGGGTTGTTCCTGCCGAAGAAGACCCTTGTCGTCTCGACCGAGAGCCGCGTCGACGAGACGCAGCGCCTCTACACGCAACGCGAACCGCTCGTCGGGCCCGACGTGCCGCTGGTCGTCCTCGTGTCGCGCTATTCGGCCTCCGCGTCGGAGATCGTCGCGGGCGCGATGCAGGACACCGGTCGCGGCCTCGTCGTCGGCCAACGCACCTTCGGCAAGGGCTCGGTGCAGACGCTGGCGCCCGTGCCGGGCGAGCGCAACGACGAATACAAGGACGAGAACGGCAACGGCCGCCACGACACGTGGGAACCCTTGACGAAGGACTACAACGGCAACGGCGAGTTCGACTACGCGCCGCGCGCGCGCCTGACGATCGCCAAGTACCTCCTGCCCTCGGGCCGCTCGATCCACCGCGAGCTGGACGAGGAGGGCAAGCTCGCCAGCGAAGGCGGCGTGGTGCCCGACGAGAAGGTCGACCCCGAACGCTTCGACGCGGCCGTCATCGAGGAGATGCGCAAGGTGCGGCAGGGCCGCAAGCTGCGCGAGTGGCTCGACCAGCGCTGGAAGGACGATCCGGCCCTCTACACGCGCCTCGCCGAGTGCGACGAGGACCGACCCGAGAACTGGCCCGGCTTCGACGAGCTGCAAGCCTCGCTCGACACGACCCTCGACCGCGATTCCCTGCGCTACCTCCTGCGCCTCGAGGCGCGCGGGCGCGCGCAGGACAGCCGCGGCGCGGCGTTCCCCGACGGCGACTTCCAGGAGGACCCGCAGCTGCAGAAGGCGATCGAACTCCTCCTCGCCAAGCTCGGCTCCAAGCCGGCCGACATCCCGCAATACGCCTCCACCTTCGACGAGGTCGGCGCCAAGGTGAAGAAGCCCTTGGCGCTGGCGCTCTCCGACGACGAGCGCTCGAACCTGCAGAACAGCCTGCTGTGGCTGGAGGGCGAGCGGGCCAAGTCCGCGAGCGTCGATCCGCGCCTCGACGGCCTGACCAAGGCCTTGAAGAAGCTGCTCGACCGCTGAGCGGCCGCCACTGCGGTCGCGGCAGGAACGAGCGCGCCGTCGGCGACCACCGGCGGCGCGCTCGTCGTGCGCATGCTTGCACGCGGCCGCGCCACGGGTCCCCGCCCCGGGCGCGCGCCGCGCGAACGCGCGTCACTCGCTCCAGGTGATCTGCCAGGACAAGGGGCCCTGCGCCTCGCGCGAACGCTCGATGGGGATCGTCAACGTCGCCGTGGAGCCCTCGCTTTCGCCGCGGGCGCCGCGCACGCGCACCCCCGCCAGGCCCTGGCTGACGACCCCGGAAGGCAGGTCGATCACGAGCTTGAACTCGGCGCCGATGCTGCGCGCGCGCGGATCGCTGCTGAAGGCGGAGACGGTGTCGAGGCGCGCCGCGTCCTCGAGCGGCACGAATTGGCGCTGCCAGCGCGCCTGCGCGCCTTGGGGCACCTGCACCTCGAGCCAGCGCAGCGAACCGCCGCTGGAACCGGTCTTGAAGGTGATGTCCCCCACCTTGAGCGCGTTGATGTCCGCGTAGCGGCCGCTGGAGACGACGATGGCCGCGCGGCGCGTCTCCGCCACGCCCGCGAGCGAGGCCTCGACCGCCCCCGCCTCGGCGGGCACGGCCAGGCTGGAGGCGTGCAGCGCGCCCCCGCCGCCGGAGTCGAGGCGCAACCGCAAGCTGGCGGCGTCGTCCTCGTCGCAGGCGCACAGGAAGGCTAGCAACAGGGCGGAACAGCAGGACGGGAAGCGCATGGTGGACCTCGCCCGCGAGGCTAGCGCGCGCGGCGCGCGGGATCCACCAGCGGCTCGACGCTGGGCTCTGGAACCGTCCCGCGCCTTGTGGTTCCCTCCTTCCCATGCCCGCGGGACGGCACGATGCCGACGCGATGGAGCGCGGCGCGCGCGTCTCAGGGGTCGTGTCCTGCGCCGGACCGCGCGAGTTGCGCGCGGCTTTGGCGGCGACCTGCGACCGACACCTGCAGGCGGTGCGCGCGGATCCGCGCCTGCTGGCGCGCGCGCTGCTGATCGTGGTTCCCAGCTCGCACCTCGCCACGCAGGCCCAGTCGAGGCTGGCGCGCGCCGGTTCGGCCGGAATCCTGGTCGCCACCGCCGCGCAGGCGGCGCGATTGGTGTTGTCGTGGGCGGGCGCGCGCGTGCCGTCGGGCGAGCAGTGGTGCGACGCGGTGCTGCGGCGCCGACTGCGCGCGCGCGGCGGACTCGAGCGCCGCATCGTGCACGGCGACGGATCGTGGGCGCAGGTGGCAGCCACCGTGGGCGACCTGCTCGACGCGGGGCTGGACGAGGATTGCGCCGACGCCGCGCGCGAGGCCCTCGCGGCGAGCGGCTCGGAGGACGAGCGCGAGCTGCTCGAGCTGGCCATCGAAGTCGAAGCCGGCCTGCGCGCGGCGGGCATCGGCCGGGTGCACGCGCGCCACGCCCTGGCCGCGCGCCTGCTCCAAGACCCGGGCGGAGCGGCGACGACGCGGTTGCAGGCGAAGGTCGGCCGCGTGGTGCTGTGCGGCTTCGCCGACGCGACCGGCCACTTGGCTTCGTTCCTCGAGGCCTTGCGCGCGCGCCTGCCATGCGAGGTGCTGTGGGATGCGACGCAGTCGGGACTCGCAGGTTCCAGCGAGCGGCACGGCCGCGCCTTGCGCGAGGCGCTGGGCGTGGGACTGGCGTCCGACGCGCCGCACGCGCGGCCACGCCTCGCGCGCGCCGGCACGCGCGACAAGGAAGCGCGCCGGATCGCCGCCGAGATCCGCGCGCTGCTCGACGCGGGAACGGAGCCCGAGTCCATCGCCATCGTCGTGCGCCAGCACGACCAGCACTCGGCGCGCATCGAGCAGCATTTGCGCGACCGCGGCGTTCCGGTGTGCTCCAGCGCCACGCGGCGCGACGCCGCCACGCGGCCGCTGTTCGCCCTCGCGGAATGCTGGGAGACGGGCGCCGAAGCCGCGCTGCGCTCCGCCTGCGCCGCCTTGGGTGCGCACGACGCGCAGACGCGGCTCGGGCTCGCCGTGCTGGGACTGCGCACGCTGGGCGAATTGGCCGCCGAGGACCTGCTCGCGCGCGTGCCCGCGGATGGCGTGCGCTTGCCGACCCGGCTCCACGGCGGGTCCGGCCGCGAGGAACCCGGGACGGAACAAGCCGCCGACGGCGAGGAGCAGGAGTCCGCCGCGGCGGAACCCGAGGAGGAAGCGCCGGACGATGTGCACGACGATGGTCGTCGCCTGCCGCGCGCCGTGGTCGAGCGATTGTCGCAGGAGGCGCGCGCGCTGCTCGCCGCATGGCGGCCGCTCGAGGCGCCGGACGCCACGCTCCGCGGATGGACCGCCTTCCTGGCAGGACGCGCCGAGACGACGCTGTCTTCGCTCGACTCCGGCGCGCGCGACGCCGCGCGGCGCAGGATCGAGGCGGAGCTGCAGGCCCTCGCGGCCCACCTGCCGGGCGAAGCCCTCGAGACGGAGGACTTGCGGCGCGCGACCTGCGAGGCCTTGCGACGCGCCGCCGAGCCGCGCGCGCCCGAGGGCGGCGGGGTCGTGCTGGCGACCGCGTCGCAGATGCGCTCCTGCGCGTACGCCCGCCTCTACCTGCCGGGCTGCGAGCACGGACGCTGGCCGCGGCTGCCGCAGGAGGATCCCCTGCTTGCGGACGCGGCCCGCGGCGCGCTGCAGGCGGTGCTGCCAGCACTGTCAAGGAAACTTGACGGACGCGAGGAGGAGCACGGCTTGCGCCGCTCGCTGTCGCTGGCCGCCGACATGGTGGTCGTCTCGCACGCCAAGCTGGACGAAGGCGGCAAGGAAGTGCGCGCCTCCGCGTGGTTCGACGACTGGGCGGGCGCGGGATCCGTGGAGGAATGGCGCGAGGACGGGCCCGTGGACGCGACCTCGGGGCTCACGCCGCGCGAATGGGCGCTGCGCGTCGCGCTCGACCTGCGCCTCTCGCGTCCGGAGGACCTGCAGGCGGTGGACGAGCTGCAATTGCGCGCTGCGCGCGCGCGCCACGGCCTGCCGTTGGAGGACCTCGAGGAGGCGCGCCTCGCGGCCCGGGCCCGTTCGGCCTGGTTGGCGGAGTGCGAGGCGCCGCCCGGACGGCTCGGCGGGCCATCTCCGCTGCTGGGCGCGAACTGCTCGACGACGCTCGAATCCCCGCACGCCACGCTGGTCGAGCGCTACGTGCTGTGCCCGTGGCAGACCTTGCTGCAACGCGGCCTGCGCCTGCGCGCGCCGCTGGACCCGGAGGCGGAACTGCCCACGATCGACGCGCGCCTCGTCGGCATCGCGCTGCACGCGGCGGCCGCGCTGCTCGCGCCGCGCGTGGGCGGACGGCTCGAGGAGCTGCTCGGTCGGCAGGGCGCCGCGCCGCGCAGCACGGGGCTCGGCGAGATCGTGCGCACCGCCTCGCGCGCCACGCTGGAGGAGCACAGCCTCGCGGGCCGGGGACTGGAACCGCTGCTCGAGCGCCGCGTCGGCGACCTGCTGCGCGTCGCGCTCGCCTTCGCGCCGCCGGCCGCCGCTCCCGACGATGGCTGGATCGCGGCGGAAGTCGAAGGCGCCTGGGACAGCGGCTTGCCGCGGCTCGGCGCGCTGCGCTTCCGCGCGGATCGGCTGGAGCGCGACGGCGGCGCGCCGCAACTGGTCGACCTCAAGACCGGCAAGCCCTTGCACGGCTCGGGCTCCGACAAGCCCGACGTCGTGCGCAAGAACCTGCTGAAGCGCATGCGCTCGGGCGCGATCGTGCAAGGGGCGCTGTACGCCCTCGCCAGCGGAGCGCCCGCGCGCTACGACCACGTGCGCGACGAGTCCACCCAGCCCGACGACAACAACCGCTACCTCGTGGACGTGTCGACCGGCGAGGCGCGCGATGCCTTCCTGGCGGCGCTCGCCGCCATCGACGCTGCGCTGGCCGCCGGACATTGGTTGCCGCGACTCCTCGACCGGACGCTGTCGAAGCGCAACCAGGCCTGCGCGCGCTGCGAGGTGGCGCTGGCCTGCCGCCAAGGCGACTCCGCCGCCACGCGCCGCGTGCGCGCGATGATCGAGCACGCCCGAGTCGCCGGCGACGACCCCGCGCTGCTCGACTTGTGGGATCTTCCTCGCGCGGGATGGCCGCAGCCATGAACGTCGACCACGAGATCGCGCGCGCTCTCGCCGGCGACCGCGCGGGCCGCCGCGCGGCGGTGCTCGAGTTCGGACACCCCGTCTACCTGCGCGCCGGCGCGGGCACGGGCAAGACGACCACGCTGGTGGCGCGCATCCTCGCCTGGACCACCGGCCCGGGCTGGGAAGCGGCCGGCGCGGAGCAGCCGGCGCGCGACGCGTCGCAGGTCGCGCAGGCCTGCTTGTCCGGCCTCGTCGCGATGACCTTCACCGAGGCCGCGGCGGCGGACATGGACCGCAAGGTGCGCCTCGAGTTGAAGAAGCTCGCCGAAGGACGCGCGGTGCAGGGCCTGGAGCCGGGCGATCTCGCGCCGGAGGCGGCGGAGCGCGCGCGCGCACTGCTCGTCGCGCTGCAGGCGCCCCTGTGCACCACGATCCACGCGTGGTGCCGCGGCTTGTTGCTGCGCCGCCACGCCGCGGCGGGCCTCGATCCGCGCTTCGTCGTCGACGGCGAGGGGCAGGGCCTGCGCGCGGCGCTGCACGAGGCGGTGCGCGCCGACCTGCGCGAGCAGTCCGCGCACGGCGGCGGGGAATGGACGACGCTGGGCGCGCAGGGCACGTGGCCGGCGGATGTGGCGTCGGCCGCGGCGCGCCTGCACGAGGAGGGCGTGCGCGCCGTCGATCTCGAGGCGGATCCATGGAGCGTGGAGCGCCAGCGCGAGTGGATCAGCCTCGCGCGCGAGCGCGTCGCGCGACTCTTGTCCTTCGACGCCGAGGCCAAGGCGCAAAAGGGCCGCGCGTCCGCGTGGGTGCAGGGCCTGCAGGCCGCCGCGGACATGGCCGCGGCGCTCGCGGCGAGCGGCGAACCCGCGCAAGTCGTGGAGGGCGCGCGCAGCGCCTGCGGTGAACGGCTGCTCGGCACGCTGGCCAAGCACGAACTGCCCAAGCAGTTCGCCGGCGAGCTGGGGGCGGAGGCGCGGCCCTTCCTCGCGGCGCTGGGCGAGCTCCGCGAGGTGCTGCGCGACCTGCCGCGCATGGATCGCGCGCTGCACCAGGCCGCGCGCACGCTGCTCGCGCGGCTCCTGGCGCGCGTCGAGGACGGGATGCGACGGCGCTCGACGCTGTCGCAATCGGAGCTCCTGCGCGCGGCTTGCGCGCTCGTGGCGAACGACGCGCGCGTGCGCGACACGGAACGCGCCCGCATCCGCCAGATGCTGCTCGACGAGGTGCAGGACACGGATCCCCTGCAGTACGAGCTCGTGCGCCAACTGTGCCTCGCGCCCGGAGGCGCGCGCCGGCCGGGCTTGTTCCTCGTTGGCGATCCCAAGCAGTCGATCTACGGCTGGCGCAACGCCGACCTGGCGGCGTTGGAGCGCTTCGAGCGGGAGCTCGTCGAACGTCACGGAGCGGAGGTGCACGACCTCGTGCTGAACTTCCGCAGCACGCGCTCCATCCTCGAGACGGTGAACATCGCCGTCGCTCCGGTGATGAGCGCCGAACCGGGCGTGCAGCCCCGCTTCGAGGCCCTGGTCCCCCACCGCGAGGAGCAAGGCGCGAAGCCCGTCGCCTTCGTCCCGTGGATGGTTGATCCCGCCAAGCCCGGCACGCTCTCCGACAACGAGACGAAGGGCGACGCGGCGCGGGCGCTCGAAGCGCCCGCGCTGGCCCGCGAGATCCGCCGTCGCATCGAGGCGGGCGCCAAGCCCGCCGGCATCGGCGTGCTGTGCGCCTACACCAGCAGCATCGGGGTCCATCTCGAGGCGCTGCGCGAAGCGGGAGTGCCCTTCGAGTTCGCCTCGGACCGCAGCTACTACCAGCGGCGCGAAGTCCTCGACGCGGTGGCGTGGTTGACCTGCGTGGTGGATCCGGCCGACGCGCTGGCCTTCGCGGCGACGCTCAAGACCGCCGCTTGCGCCGTCTCCGACAGGCGCATGGTGGAGTTGTCGCAAGCCGGGTTGCACGCGCTCTACGCGCGCCACGCGCGCTGTTCCAGCGAGGCGGGCGAGGAGCTGCGGCGCCTGTGCCGGTCGACCCCTTCGGCCGCCCCATTGGCGTCGGACGCGGCCCTCGTGCACGCGGTCGAAGCGCTGTGGCGACTGCGCCAGTTGCTGGCGGATGGCGACGTGGAGCGCTTCCTCTCCGCCCTGCGCGAATTGCCGGGCTGCGAAGCGCTCGAAGCGGCGCGCCACCTCGGCGAATGGCGCGCCGCCAACCTGGCGCGCTTCTTCGAGATCCTGCGCGCCCACCTGCACGCGCAGGGCGGCGATGCGCTGGCCTTGCTCGCCTTGCTGCGCGACTGCGTGGAGCGCGGTCGGCGCGAGGGCGACGCGCCCGCAGGCGAATCGGTGGAGGCCGTGCGCGTGATGACCGTGCATTCCTCGAAGGGCCTCGACTTCGAGCATGTGTTCCTCGTGGACACGGCCAAGAAGTCCAGCCAACGCGAGGAACCCACCGCGTGCGAGCCCAGCCTCGGCCTGTCGATGCTGTTCGGCGCGGTCCCGCCCCTCTGGCATCGCGTGCGCGCGGCCCGCGAGCGGCGCGAGGAAGCCGAACGCGTGCGCCTGTGGTACGTCGCCTTGACGCGCGCCAAGGACCACTTGTGGGTGTCGGCGCCGCTGCCGGCGCGCAGGAGGTCCGAAGGAACGGCGAACTTCCGCGACTTGATGGCGCGCACCCTGCCCGCGGACGTCGACCTCTCGGTCCCGGTGCGCGCGCGCCACGACGCGTCGGCCGCCGCGGGACGGATGGAGGCTGGGCGCCTCGAGACGCAGGCGTGGAGCATCGAATACGGACACGATCCGGGCGTTGCGCCGCGGGCCGGACCGAGCGGGGCCGTGGTGGCGCCGTCCCTCGAACGGGTCCGAGCGGACGCCGAGCGGATCCTCGCCGCGCAAGCGGCGGCGCGCGAGCACGAAGCGCGCAGACCCTTCCACGCGGCCTCCACCGCAGGCGTGGATGGAACCGGCCGGGCGGGGCTCGGCGACGACGGCGAAGGCGGCGACGACGAGTTCGGGCGCGCGCCGGTCGACGCGCCGGATTCCGAACTCGCGGCGCGCGTCGCCGCGCTCGCCGGACAAGCGGTGCATCTGGCGCTCGAGGAGCTGCCGCTCGGGGACGATCCGCGCGCGGCGCTGTTCGCCATCGGCGACGCGGAACTCGAAGAGCTCGTCGAGCGCGTCTCCATCGGACGACCCGAGGCCTCCGCGGTCCGCGACGCGGCGCGCGACGCCGCGCACGCGATCCTGCGCGACTTCCGCGCCTCGAAGCTCTCCGAGCGGCTGGCGGGCATCTGGCCCAAGGTCGTGGCGCGCGAATTGCCGGTGCTGGCGCCCGCGCCGGCCGATGGAAACCGCTCCCCGCTGCATGGGCTGCGCGGGGTCGTGGACCTCGCGTGGCGCGACGACGACGGATGCCTCGTCGTCGTGGACTGGAAGACCGGTCGCGCCGGCGACATCGACGCCCTCGTCGCGCACCATGGCCGCCAGCTCGCGGCCTACGCGCGCGCGCTCCAACTCGCGCTGGACCTGCCGCGCGAGCCGCGCCGCGAGCTGTGGTTCCTCGCGCACGGCGAGGTGCGCGCATGCTGAATCCGCGCGCCGAGCGCAATGGCGGCCTCGACGCGGCGCGCGGCTTGGCGATGGGCCTGATGGTCCTCGTGAACAACGCGGGCGATTGGAGCCACGTGTACGCGCAGCTGCGCCACGCGGAGTGGCACGGCTTCACGCTGGCGGACCTCGTCTTCCCGCTGTTCCTGTGGGTCTCGGGCGCGTCCGCCGCCTGGTCCCTCGCGCGCGTGCGCGCCGCGCGCGCGGCCGGCGAGCCCGTGCCGGGAGCGTGGGGCCGGGCCTCGCGGCGCGCGGGCATCCTGTTCGGCCTCGGCTTGGCGCTGAACTTCCTGCCCGCCTGCGATCCGTCGAGCCTGCGCATCATGGGCGTGCTGCAGCGCATCGCGCTGGTGGCGCTGTTCCTGCACGCGTGGGCCCGCCTGGTGCCGGCGCGGCTCGATCTCGCGGGGGCTCTGTTGCTGCTCGCGGCGTGGAGCCTGCTGCTGGCCGTGCCGGAGGGTGGCTTGGATCCCGCCACCAACCTCGGCGCGCGCCTCGATCGGCTCATCTTCACCACGGCGCACCTTTATCGCGGCGCGGAGTTCGATCCCGAAGGGCTGCTGTCGACCATGGGCGCATGCGCCACGGGGTTGCTCGGACTAGCGACCGGCGAAGCCTTGCGCAGCCGGGGATCGGCGGCCGCGCGCGTGCGCACCTGCGCCTTCGGAGCCGCGCTGCTCGCGACGGGACTGGCGCTGTCGCCTTGGGTGCCGGTGAACAAGCCGCTGTGGACCAGCTCCTACGTGCTGGTGGCGGCCGGACTGTGCGCGTGGATCTGGGCCGCCTTGGATGCGGCCTCCGCGTGGCGCCCATGGCGGGCGCCGCACCTCGTCTTGTCGGCCATGGGCCGCAACGCGCTGCTCTTGTACGTGGGCTCCGGCCTCCTCGCGCGGTTCCTGGCATGGTGGAAGCCCTCTGGAGCGGAGGGGGGCAGCGCGCGCGTGCTGCTGCACGAGGCCTTGTTCGGCGACATGGCGGATCCGCGCCTCGGCAGCCTGCTTTTCGCGGCCGCCAACCTGCTGGCATGGTGCCCGCTGCTCGTCTGGCTCGACCGTCGCGGCTGGCGCTGGTCGGCCTGAGTCGCCGCGCCGTCCGGTTTTCTTGACTGCGCCCGCGGCGTGGGCGCGTCGGAAGTTCCTTCCGCCGCGTCGCCCATCCAATTCCCGACTTCCTTCAAGCACGCGAGCGGGCGGCACCGATCCGGTGTGGGTCCTTGGACGCGTGCCTCCGCGGGAACCACCCCGCGACGCGCCGAGGCCCACCACCCTCGCGGGACACCACCCCGCCCGTGCCCATGCGCGCCACCACCGCGTCCCTCTGCTCGATCCTCGCCTGCGCATCCTGCGCCCAGCTCGAGCCGCGTACTTCCGCCTCGTTGAACGCCTCCGGGAACTACCTCGGACGCGGAGTCCTCGTGCACGACGGAGCCGTGCTGCAGCCCTCGGTCGACGTCGCCGTCGACGCCGGCGCGGGCACCCTCACGACGAGCGTGTGGGCGAACATCGACGCCAGCGACGAATTCGACGCCTTCGGCTCGACGACCGAGCTCGACCTCGTCGTCGACTGGACCGCCTCCACCGGCGGCGTCAACGCCTCGCTGGGCGCGATCCAGTACCTCTTCCCGCACTCCGGCGCGGCGCCGACGACCGAGCTGTACGCGAGCCTGCAAGCGGCCGAGGCGCCGTTGACCCCGGCCTTGACGATCTACTGGGACATGATCGAGGCCGACGGCCTGTACGCCACCTTCGGGGCCGGACACACGCTCGACCTGGCGCCGGACTGGGCGCTGACTCTCGGGGGATCGCTCGGCTGGATGACGAGCGGCATGGCGGGCTTCAACTACGGCGTCTCGAAGGACGCCGCCAGCGACTGGCAGGCGAGCGCCAACCTCGGCTGGTCCGCGTCCGATTCGCTGGGCTTGAACCTGCTCGTGCTGCACTCCTCGGTGCTCGACGGCGATCTGCGCGACGCGGTCGACGAGCCCGACAACGCCGGCGTGTCGATCGGCGCGACCTTCTCGTTCTAGCCGTTGTCGCGCGAGGCGGCGCACAGCATCCTGTGCGCCATGTGGACGATCGCCGACGGGGTGTTGTGGCCTTGGCCGAAGCGCGTGGTGCCGCTCGAGGGCGAGCGGACCATGCGCGCGGGCGGCGTCGTGTGGATCGGCGACGAGCGCCTCGCCGAGGTGGCGCTCGGATTCGTCGACGAGCTGCGCTCGCGCGGGCTGCACCTGCGATTGTCCGCCGCGCGCAGCGGACCGCTGGAACCCGAGGCGAGCCTCGTGCTCGACGAGTCGGCGCACCTGGCGCCGCAAGGCTACGCGCTGGTGGTCGACGGCGATGGCGCGCGCATCGAGTGCCGCGACGTGGAGGGCGCGCGGCACGCGTTGGCGACCTTGCTGCAGTGGATCGACGGCGCGCTCGAGCTGCACGGCGCGCCGCGCCTGCCGTGCGCGGCCGTGGAGGACTGGCCCGCGTTCGCCGAGCGCGGCGCGATGCTCGACGTGTCGCGCACGCGCATCCCGCTCGACGGGACGCTCCTCGATTGCGCGCGGCGCATGGCGGGGATGAAGACGAACCGCTGGCAGCTGTACTTCGAGCACGCCTTCGCCTACGCGGGCCACGAGCAGGTGTGGCGCGGGAGCTCGGCCTACGACGGGGACGAGATCCTGCGCCTCGATGCGCGATTGCGCGCGCTGGGCGTCGAGCTGGTGCCGAACCAGCAGAGCTTCGGCCACATGCACCGCTGGCTGGTGCACGAGCGCTACCGCCCGCTCGCCGAGGTGCCGGAAGGCGTCGAGCACGCCTTCTCGATCCACAAGGAGCCCTTCGCCCTGTGTCCATCCGACCCCCGCGCGTTGGAGCTCGTCGAGGACCTGTGGGACCAGCTGGTGCCGCACTTCAAGAGCCGCACGCTCAACATCGGCGGCGACGAGACCTTCGACCTCGGCATGGGACGCAGCAAGGCGGAGGTCGAACGCCGCGGCGTGGGACGCGTGTACCTCGAGCACGTGCTGCGCCTGCACGAACGCGCCAGCGCGCGCGGCCTGTCGCTGCAGCTGTGGGGCGACATCGTGGTGCAGCACCCCGAGCTCGTGGCGGAACTGCCGCGCGACCTCGTGCTGATGGAGTGGGGCTACGACGCCGGCCACCCCTTCGCCGATCATGCGCGCCGCTTCGCGGAGACGGGCATCCCCTTCCATGTCTGCCCCGGCACATCCTCGTGGCAGAGCATCTCCGGTCGCGCGACGAATGCGCTCGCGAACCTCAAGGAGGCGGCGCTCCAAGGCGAACGCGCCGGCGCGCGCGGCTGGTTGGCCACCGACTGGGGCGACCGCGGCCACCTGCAGCCGCGCAGCGCCTCGTGGTTCGGCTTCGTCGCGGCCGCCGGACTCGCCTGGAACCCCGACAGCGCGCGCGACCTCGACGAGCGCCTGTGGGCGCGCGTCCTGTCGCGACGCGCCTACGACGACGCCTCGGGGCGCTCGGGCGCGCTGCAGCTCGAACTGGCGCGCGCCCACGAGTCGTGCGGTGCGACGAGCACGAACGGCTCGCCGCTCTTCTTCACCTTGGCGTTCGCCGACAAGGAATGGCCGCACCCGCGCGTCAAGGATCCCTCGCGGGCGGGCTTCCTCGCGACGCGCGAACACCTCCTGGATCTGCGCGGCCGCATCGACTTGTCCGGCAGCCGCAGAGCCGACGCGTCGCACATCGCCGACGAATGGCGCCACGCCTGCGACCTGCTCGCGACGTGCTGCGAGCTCGGCGCGGCGCGCTGCGAGGCGCCACCCGGAACGCCGTTGGCGGGACTGCCCGCCGAGGCGCGCAAGCACCTCGCCGCCCGCCTGCGCGAGCACGAGGCCGAGCATCGTCGCCTGTGGCTCTGCACGGAGCGACCGGGAGGCCTGGACGAATCCTGCGGTTGGATCTCGCGGCCGCGAGCCTTGCTCGAATCGGGCTCGTGACGCCGGGAGGCGCCTACTACGAGCCCGCCGCGCCCTCGAGGCGCCGGCGCACGGCTTCGCGCCGATGGTCGAAGATGCGGTCGACGAGGTCCTTCGTGTACAGGTGGTGCGCGATCGTCCCCAAGGGCCCCAGCGGTTCCTTGTAGTCGACGCGATCGAGCATCCAGGTGCCGCGCGGATGGCTGCGGAACTCGTGCAGATGGATCCAGCGCGCGAAAGGTCCGCTCTTCTGCTCGTCGACGAAGGCGCGCGGCGGATCGTGGCGCGTGATCTGGGTGCGCCAACGCACCGGGATGCCGTGCAGCTTGAGCCTGTAGTCGATCCAGGCGTCCTTGTGCATGGGCACGGGGCTGGGCGTGAGGATTTCGAAGCGCAGGAACCCGGGAGTGATGCCCTCGAGGTTCTCGGGACGCTCGAAGAAGCTCCACACCTCGGCCAGCGGCCGCGCGATGATCTGCGTGCGCTCGAGGCGCCAGCCGTCCTCGTGGCGCACCAGGCGCCGGAGGCCATCGACGAGGGGCGGCAGGTCCACCGCGGCGGAAGCCATGTTCATCGTGCATCCGTACGCCAAAAGGACCCGCCCGGATGCATCCGCCAAGGTGCTTGGAGCGGACTGTAGGCTCAAGCAGACTGCCTGCTCCCATGCACGCCACCGCCAACGCCGCGCCCCTCGTCCTCGTGCGCGGCGCCACCAAGATCCACGCCAAGGACAAGGCGCCCGTCGTGGCCCTCGCGGGCGTCGACCTCGAGGTGCTGCCCGGCGAATTCGTCGCCCTCGTCGGTCCATCGGGTTGCGGCAAGAGCACGCTGTTGAACCTGCTTTCCGGCGTCGATCGTCCGGACGAAGGCGCGGTGCGCGTCGGCGGGCTGGACCTGCGTGCGGCCGGCGACGCCCAGCTCGTCGATCTGCGTCGCCGCGTGGTGGGGATCGTCTTCCAGTCCTTCCATCTCGTGCCGCACCTCACGGTCGAGGAGAACGTGGCCCTGCCACTGGCCTTGGCCGGACGATCCGACGCGACGCGCGTGCGCGCGCTGCTCGAGGCCGTCGGACTGCAGAAGCGCGCCGCGCACTACCCCGGCGAGTTGTCCGGCGGGGAGCAGCAACGCACCGCGGTGGCGCGCGCCGTGGTCCACAAGCCGGCCATCGTGCTGGCCGACGAGCCGACGGGCAACCTCGACTCGGCGGCGGGCGCGTCGGTGCTCGAGTTGCTCGACCAGTTGCGACGGGAGAGCGGCTCGGCGCTCCTGCTCGTGACGCACGACGCCGCGTTGGCCGCGCGAGCCGACCGCGTCGTGCGCCTGAAGGACGGTCGGGTCGCGCCTCCATCCGTCGTCGCGGGCGCGGCGACCTGAGGCGCGCGAGCACATGATCGGATCGGTGGTGCTCCAGGCGCTGTTCCTGCGACCGCTGAAGCGCGGGCCGTGGCGCTTCTTGTCGACGGTCGTGGGCGTGGCCGCGGGCGTCGCCGCGGTGGTGTCCACCTTGGCCGCGTCGCGAGCGGCGCTGGCGAGCCTGGTCGAGGGCGTGGCGGAAGTGTCGGGAGTGGCCGCATGGGAATTGGCGCCTCCGGGCGGCATGTCGGCCGCCGAGGCGGGCCGGCAGGCGGCGACCGCCGATCTCGCCGTCGTGGCGCCGGTGGTCGAGGAGCTGGTCGTGCTCGAGGGTCTGGACGACGCGGTGCGCTTGCTCGGCGTCGATCCCCTCGTCGACCGCCATGTGCGTTCGTTGCGCGTCGAGGACGAGGACGCGGACGCGGACGGCAGTCAAGAATACTGGACAGCCTTCCAGGGATTGCTCGCCGCGGACGGCGTGTGCCTGTCCGAACCCCTGGCGCGTCGGCTCGGTCTCTCGCCCGGCGATGCGGTCCCCCTCGTGCTGCGCTCGAGGCGCCACGACGCGCGCCTGCTCGCGACCTTCCCCGTGCCCGCGCAAGCATCCGCGCTCGAACGGGTGGTCGTGGCGGACATCGCCCTGGTCCAGTCCTGGCGCGGCGACGCGCGCATCGACCGGCTCGAATTCGTCCCGCGGCCGGGCGTGGACGCCGAGGAGCTGCGCGCGCGCATCGATGCACTCGCTCCGGCGGGAGCGGTCGCGCGCCGTCCCGCCGAACGCGCCGCGCGCACCTCGGGCATGGTGCGCAGCCTCGAATTCAACCTCACGAGCCTCTCGGGCATCTCGCTGCTCGTGGGAGCGGTGCTGGTCGCCACGACGCTCGCCACATCCGTCGTGCAACGCAAGGCGACCATCGCCCTGCTCTTGTCGCTGGGCGCTTCGCGCCGGCAACTGGCGAGCGCGCTGCTCGCGGAGGCGGCGCTGCTCGGAGCGCTGGGTGGATTGCTGGGCACCCTGGCCGGAGCGCAACTCGCGCAGGTGTTCCTGCCCGCGATGCGCCAGACCTACGCCACGGTGGTGCCTGGCGCGCCCCGATCCGAGATCGTGCTGCATTGGACCGACGGCGCCATCGGCGCCGCGCTGGGGATGGGCGCGGCCTTCCTCGCCGCGATCCTGCCGTTGTTCGAGATCCTGCGCGTGCCGCCGATCCAGGCCTTGCGCGCCGAGCGGCCTTCCTTCCTCTCCGGTCGCGGATTGCGCCTCTCGATCGGGCTGGCCGCTGGCTTCTGGTTTGCCGCGGTGGAACTGATGCGCCTGCCGGCATGGCGTGGGTTGCCGTTGTGGGCGCTGGCGTCGACCTTGTGCGTGCTGGGCGTGATGTTCGCGCTGCAAGGCCCCCTGGTCGACGGACTCGGCCGCCTCGGCCGGCGCGTGGCGTGGTTGCCTCCGTTGCGGCTGGCCTTGGCCTCGCTCTCCGCCGGCCGCCGGCGCGCCGCCTGGGCCGCTGGCGCCGTGGGCGTCGCCACGAGCCTGTCGGTGTCCATCGCCGTGATGGTCACGAGCTTCCGCCAGAGCGTCGTGGCTTGGACCGACGAGAGCCTCAAGGCCGACCTGTCCGTGCGGCCCGCGCTGGTCGCCACGGGAGTGCCCTTGGGCGGACTCGACGCCGATGTCGAACGCGTCGCCGTCGAGATCTGCGGTCGCGACGCCGTGCTGCCCTACCACGTCTCCGAGGGCGCGCTCGGCGACCGCGCCATCGTGCTCGCCGGAGCCGACTTCCGGCTCGGATCGCGGCGCGGCCCGCTGCAACTCGTCGAGGACGGGCGCGATGAGCGCGCCGTGCTGGCCCAAGCCCACGAGCACGGCGAGGTGCTGGTCAACGAGGCGCTGCACGCGCACACGGGGCTCGGGATCGGCGACCTGCTTCACGTGCAGGTGCGCGGCCGGGACATCGCGCGCAGGATCGCCGGAGTCGTGCGCGACTACGGCGACAGCCGCGGCACGGTCACGCTGGACCTGCCCGACTTCCTCGCACTCCATCCCGGACACTCCCCGCAGCAACTGGCGATCTTCCTCGACGACGCCGCGGGGGCGCAGGACACCCGCGCGGTGCTGCAGGCGCGCCTGTCGGGCACGCACAAGGTGGATGTGCTCCTCGTCAAGGACCTGCGCAGCCAGGTCCTCGAGGTCTTCGAGCGCACCTTCGCCATCACCGGCGCGTTGCAGGCCGTGTCGGCCGTCGTGGCGCTGGTGGCGGTGCTGGTCGTGCTGCACGCGCTGGTGGCCGAGCGGCGCAAGGATCTGGCGTTGCTCTCCGCCATCGGCGCGTCGCGCGCGCAGATCGTCGGCGGCGTGTGCCTGCAGGCCGCCTTGCTGGGATTGCTCGGCGCGGGAACGGGCGCAGTGGCGGGCCTCGTCATCGGCCTCGTGCTCGTCGACGTGGTCAACTTGCAATCCTTCGGTTGGACGCTCGAACTGGTCCAGCCATGGTGGCAAGTGGCCTCGACCATGGCGTTGGTGGCCGTGGCTTGCGTGGTGGCGGCGTTGCCTCCCTCGCGCGCCGCTACGGCAGGACGGGAACGACTGGTGCTCGCCGAGGAGTGACGCTGCCATGGACATCCGAATCCTCCTGCTGCTCCTCGCCGCGCCTGCCGTGGCCTTCGCGGGCGCAACGGCCCTCGATGAACGCCGATCGTCCGGGCGGGAAGCCGAATGGGCGCGCATCGAGGCGCCGGTCGCGCTCGCGCTGCCGCGCGACCACGGTTCGCATCCCGCGGTGCGGACCGAGTGGTGGTACCTGACCGGACTCGTGCGGGACGAGGAAGGGCGACGCCACGGATTGCAGGCGACTATCTTCCGGCAGGGCCTCGATCCGCGTCCCGCCGCGCCCGGGGACGACTCGCTGCGCGCCCGCCACGCTTGGGCGGCGCATGTCGCTTGGCTGGACGTCGCGGAGGGCAAGCTGCGCCACGTCGAACGCGTGCGGCGCGAAGGCTTGGACTTCGCGCGCGGTTCGACGGCGCTGCTCGATGCGAAGGTCGACGACGTGTCGATGACCATGGACGAGGGCGGCACGATCCGCGTGAAGGCCGGCGCGCGCGAGGAAGGCTACGAGCTGGAGCTTTCGTGCGCTCCCGCGCGGCCGTGGACGCGCCATGGCGCGGACGGCACCTCGAGGAAGGGCCCCGAACCCGGCAATGCTTCCATGTACTTGAGCGCCACGCGCCTCGCGACCACCGGAGTGCTGCGGCGCCTGCGTCCCGATGGCGCATGGAGCGAGGCGAAGCTGGCGGGCGAGTGCTGGTTCGACCACGAGTGGGGCTCGTCGCAGCTCGGCGAGGGCGTCGTGGGCTGGGATTGGCTCGGGCTGCGATTGGCTGACGGCCGGGACCTCATGCTGTACCGCCTGCGGACGAAGGAAGGCGGCGTCCTGGCGCAGTCGTCCGGCACCCTGGTCCATCCCGACGGGAGGGTGGTGCACCTGGCGCGCGAGGACTTCGCGATCGAGGAGCTCGCGCACTGGACGAGTCCGCGCACGAAGGGCCGCTGGCCCGTGCGCTTGTCGCTCGCCGTGCCCGCTCACGGCATCGCCCTGGAGGCCGCGGCCATGGCGCAAGACTGCGAAATCGACGGACGGGCCTCGACGGGCACCATCTATTGGGAAGGGCCGGTATCGCTGCGGGGTGCCTCCGAGGGCGCGATCGCGGGCGAAGGCTACCTCGAGGTCACCGGACGCGCCGGCAGCTTGGAATCCCGCTTCTAGCTCCGCGGACGCGGGCATCCGCATCGGATGCCGCGCGCGAGGCGTACGGATCGGGCATGCAAGGCACCACACACCTGATCCTCGGCGCCAGCGGCGGCATCGGTTCCGCGCTGGCGCGCGACTTGGCGTCCCAGGGCGCGCGGCTCGTGCTGGGCGCGCGCCGCCTGCAGCCCTTGGCGGACCTGCAAGCCGGACTGCCCGCCGGATCCAGCGCGATCCTCGAGGTCGAAGCATCCTCCTTCGCCGCGGTCGAGGCCGCTTGTCAAACCGCCTTGACAACTTGGGGCAGGCTGGACGGCATCGCCTGCTGCGTGGGATCCATCCTGCTCAAGCCGGCCCACCTGACCAGCGAAGCCGAGTGGGCCGCGACCATCGCCCAGAACGCCACGGCCGCCTTCGCCTGCGTCCAAGCCGCGGGCAAGCACATGAAGGACGGCGGCTCCGTCGTGCTCTTCGGCTCCGGAGCGGCCGACATCGGCCTGCCCAACCACGAGGCGATCGCCGCCGCCAAGGCCGCGGTCGAAGGCCTCGCTCGCGCCGCGGCCGCCACCTACGCCGCGCGCGGATTGCGCGTGAACGTCGTCGCGCCCGGACTCGTGCGCACGCCGCTCGCCGCGCGCCTCGTGTCCTCGCCGCAGGCCCTGCAAGCCTCCACCGCGTTGCATGCCGCGGGCCGCATCGGCGAAGCCGACGACGTGGCGCGCATGGCCGCCTTCCTGCTCGATCCGCGCAACGCGTGGATCACCGGTTCCGTGCTGCGAGTCGATGGCGGCCTCTCGCGCGTGCGCGCCAAGGGTTGAACCCGCCATGCCGGACCGCGAACCGCCCGTGGCGCGCGCGCGCTCCGTCCACCAGGTGGAGCTCCCCGCCTCGTGCTTCGCGGCGTGGGACTGGCACGCGCACCCCTCGGCCTTCGAACGCCTGGTCCCGCCCTTCGATCCCGTGAAGCTCGTGTCGAGTCGCGGCACGATCCTCGAGGGCGACTCCAAGGTGCTCGCCCTGCCGCCCTTCGGCCTGCGCTGGGTGGCGCGCCATGGGCGGGCGGTGCGCGGCGAGGTCTTCGTGGATCGCCAGGAGCGCGGACCCTTCGCGAGCTTCGAGCACCACCACCGCTTCGCGCCCTTGAACGACGAGTCGTGCCGCCTGTCGGACGAGATCGACTGGCGCCTGCCGCTCGAACCAGCCAGCCTCCGGCTCGCGGGATGGATGGTGCGCTCCAAGCTGGAACGGATGTTCGCGTGGCGCCATCACGTCGTCGTGCACGACCTGCTGCTGGCGCGCGCCTTGGCGCTGCCGGCGCTGCGCGTGGAGCTCGTCGGCGCCGGCCCCGCCTGCGCGCAGGTGGCGGCGCTGGTCGGCACGCAGGGCCACCACATCGAGCAGGCTGGCGAGGGCCGCCCGACCGCGACGGGGCTCGACGCGCGCATCCGCATCGAGCAGGCGCGCATCGTCGTCGAGCCGCTGCGCGGGGCTGCAGTCGTCTTCGCGAGCGGAGCGGTGGTGACGCGACCACGCGACTTGCGACGCGAGGGCGCATGGACGCTCGTGGAGGAGCTCGCGGCCGCGGCCCTGCTCGCCGCCGCGGGACGCCTGTCCGCGGGCGCCCATTCGCTCGTGCGCCGCGAACGACTGGACAAAGGCTCGGACGAGGCGCTGCGGCCGCTGGTGGTCGATGGCATCGAGCTGCCCTTGCGCTGGCGCTCGGTCGCCGACCTGCGCGATCGGCTGCGCGGCCGGACGCGCGCGCAAGCCAGGCACGAGCCCATGCCTGCCTGAGCACGGCTTGCCGCGCTCCCGCCCTTCGACCGCCGGACCATTTCTCGCCCACCCGCCGGGGGCCTATCCTGTGGGCTCCATGCGACTCCCCCTTCGTCGCGCCACTCGAGCCTGGGCGTCATCGTGCGCGTTGTCGATCGCTGCGAGCGCCTTCGCGCCGCCGGCGCCTTGCGCGCAGGACGCGGTGGCGCCGCGGGTCGAGCGCAAGCCGGCCCTCGCCGATCTGGCGCGCTCCTACCTGGCCTTCGAGCAGGCCGTGCAAGCCCACGGCTACGGACGCGGCGGTCGAGAGCGTGCGAACGCGGAGTTCGACCAGCTCACGCTGGCCTTCTTCCTCGGCTCGCATGGCGCGGCCGTGGAGCGCCTGGACGCCATGGTCGCCTCCATCGATCCGCTGCGCGCCGATGCGCGCGAGCGCGCCGCGGACGCCTTGGTGCTCGTCTGCGATCGGCGCTGGCGCGCGCCCGGCGCGACGCGCCTGCAGCTCCATCTCGCGCGCAACCACGACGGCCACGACCTGCCCGCCGGATTCGACGAGGAAGTGGTGGTCGAAGCAGCGCCCATCGACGGATCGCCCGGCTGGATCGCGCGCGTGCGCCACGGCGAGATCGGCCGCGACCTGCATGCCCTTCCGCCGCTTGAACTCGAATCGCCGGTGGACCTGCGCGTGACGCTGCGCGTCGGCCGGTCGGCGGCGCGCGAACTTTGGAACTGCGAGTGGTTGCCCTGCGCCCCATCCGCCACTTCGGCCGGCCTGCTCGAGCGTCTCGCGAAGGTGGAGCCGGATGGCCCCCCGTTGGAACAGGCCAAGGCCAGCCTGCAGGCGCGCGCCAGGCGCCTGCGAGATCGCCTCGACCCCGACCAGCCCGCTTCGATCCTGCTGTCGCCGCGCCGGGAAGCAGCGGAACTCCAAGCGGATCTCGCCCTGCTCGAGCGCGGCGAGGATCCCCTGCGTCGCCGCGTGGGCGACCACTGGCGCGTGGTGCGTTGCGGTGGGCGTTCGATCCCCCTGCGCGTGCTCGCGCCGCCCCAGGCGGCCGGCGACGAGCCCCTGCCGCTCGTGATCGCGCTGCATGGGGCCGGCGGGGACGAGCATCATTGGTTCGAGGCCTACGGCGCGGGACGCCTCGCGCGACTCGCCGGCGAAGCGGGCTTCCTGCTCGCCGCGCCCGCCACGGGCATGGGCGGCTTGCGAGCGGAGGAGTTCGACCAGCTGCTGCTCGCCCTCGTCTCTTGCCACGCGATCGATCGCGCTCGCATCCATCTCGTCGGGCACTCGATGGGCGCCGGACTCGCGGCCAACCTGGCCAAGGAGCGCGCGACGAAGCTCGCTTCCGTGGCGTGCTTCGCGGGTGGGCCGCGCGGCGCGCCACCCACCACGCCACTGCCTCCCCTGCTCGTCGTCGCCGGCGCGCGCGACGCGATCGTGCCGTACGCCGGCGTGCGCCAAGCGAGCCTCGCCTGGCGCGAGGCCGGCTTGCCGGTGGAGTTCCGCGGCAGCGAAGACGAAGGCCACACCCTGATCGTCGCCGAGCACCTTCCCGAGGTCTTCGCATGGATGCGCTCCAAGTCGCGCTAGCCGGCTTGCGCGCGGGGATGCCTCCCTTGGGCGGACGCATCAAGTCCGACCCGGAGGACTTCGTGGTCGAGGAGATCCCCGCCTACGAACCGTGCGGCGCGGGCGACCATGTCTACTTGCGGCACCGCCGCAAGGGCCGCGCCACGCGCGAGCTCGTGCTCGATCTGGCGCGCGAGTTCGACCTGCATGAACGCGACGTGGGACACGCCGGCATGAAGGACAAGCACGCGGTCGCGGAGCAGACCTTCTCGCTGCCCTTGTCCAAGGCTTCGGAAGCCGAAGTGCTCGAGCGCGCGGCCCGGCGGCTGGGCGGCGAGGCCTTGTGGGCGAAGAGGCACGGCAACAAGCTCAAACGCGGCCACTCGCGCGGCAACCGCTTCACCGTGCGCGTGGTCGGAACGCGCCCCGGCGCGGCGGACGACGCGCCGGCCATGCTGGAAGAGGCGCGCAGGCGCGGCCTGCCGAACGCCTTCGGCCCGCAGCGCTTCGGGCGCGACGGATCGAACGCGGCGCGCGGCGCGGAACTGCTGCGCGCGGGCCGCTCGCGCGGCTGGTTGGTCGAGCTGCAGCTCAACGCGTGGCAGGCGCAAGTCTTCAACCACTGGCTCGGCTTGCGCGCGCGAGCGGGCTTGCTCGGCCTGGTGGTCGAGGGCGACGTGGCCAAGAAGACCGTCAACGGCGCCCTGTTCGACGTGGTCGACGCGGCGATGGAGGCGCCACGCGCGGAGCGGCTGGAGATCGTGGCGACGGGGCCCAGGTGGGGTCGATCGATGCGGCGCGCATCCGGCCAGGCCGACGAGCTGGAACAAGCGGCGCTGGCGGCGAGCGGGCGGGCGCAGGCTGACCTGGCCCGCACGCGCCTCGAGGGCACGCGGCGCGCGGCGCTGGTGCTCGTGGAGGATGCCGCCAGCTCCGCCGACGGCGCAGGCGAGCTGATCCTGCGCTTCGCCTTGCCCAAGGGGTGCTACGCCACAACGCTGGTCGCCGCCTTGTGCGGCGCTGAAGCCGTGCTGCCGCACGAGGAGCAGGACGATTGAGCACCAGCGCGCGCTGGAGGTTGGCGCGACGCGTCCTGCTCGGCCTGGGCCTCGCGCTCCTCGCGGTCGCCTGGTTCGGCCGCGATCGTTGGCTGGAGCACTTGGTGCGCGCGGCGCTGCCGAGCGAACCCGCCATCGAGTTCGACTCCGCGCGCTTCCTCTCACCGGGTCGCGTGCGCATCGACGGGCTGCGCGCCCGCGACCACGAGCACGACGCGTGGAGCGCCTCGTGCGATGTTGTCGAGCTGCAAGTCGAGCTGCGCCCCGATTGGAGCTTCGCGCTGGCCGAGGTCGTCGTGCGCGGACTCGAGGCCAAGGGTCGCGCCTCCGACGCGAGCGATGCTGGACCCGGCTTGCCCGCGCCGCCCGGCCTGCCCACGGACCTGCCGCGCGCGCGGATCCAGGCGAAGCGCATCGAATGGGACTTCGGCGAGGGCCGTCGCTTGCAGGTCGAAGGCGTGGACCTGCGCCTCGACGAGGACGGCCTGCGAGTGTCCGCCGCCAAGGCGCTGGCCGAAGCGCCCGGTCGCCGCCTCGAAGCACCGCTCCTTGCCGAAGCGGCCTTCGAGACGCGTCGCATCGAAGTGCGGCGCTTCGAATGGGACGAGCGCGTCCGCGCGCGGCGCGTCGTCTACGACTGGAGCGGCTCGCTGCCGCGCGGCGAAGTGTCGGCCGACTTGCTGGGCGGGGCGCTGCAAGCGGTGTTCGTCGACGAAGGCGCGCGACTGGCGCTCGACCTCGAGGCGCGCGAACTCGACGCCTCGGCCATCTCGGCCTGGCTCGCCAGCGAACCGCTGGCCGGCTCCATCGACCTCCTCGCGCGGGCGCGCGTGCCGTGGACCGACCCGCTCGGAGCCGACTTGGACGGCGAGCTGGACTGGAGCGGTGCCGAGGTGGCGGGGCATGCATTCGACGCGCGCGCGGACTGGAGTTGGCGCGCGGGACGCCTGCAGCTGCGCCGGCTGCGGCTGGTCGAGGGCGCGAACGTCGCCTGGTTCGACGCGGTCGACTTGCCCATGCTCGGATCCGAGCCTTGCGAGTGGCCCGCCACCGCCAGCCTCGCCGGCGTGGTCGAACTGCACGGCCTCGATCTGGCGCTGGTCGACGAGCGCGCGGGGACGCGTGCGCGCGCGCGACTGCCCGTCCACTTGCAGGCCGGCCTCGCGACGCTCGACGGCGCGCGGCTCGACTCGGAGGACGGCTCGATGGTGGCGAGCAGGCTGCGCCTGCCGGCGCACCGCCTCGGCGCGCTGCTCGAACTGGATCCCGAACCGCTGGCGGTGCTGGAAGGGCTATCGAAGGACGACTGGTCGCACCTCGAGGCGCGCATCGACCTCGACGACCTTGGCGACAGCCTGCGCTTCTTCGGGTTGGCGCGCGCCGACACGGACGAACAGTACATGGGGCGCGCCTCGGGCGCGATCGTCGCCAAGGGCGGCGAACCGGCACCCGACCTCGCCGTGCAGCTCGAAGTGTCCGGAGCTCGGATCCTCGACGAGCAGATCGACCTGCTCAGCCTCGATGGTCGCTTGGAAGGGCGCGAACGCGCAGCCCTCGACCTGGCGGCGCGCACGAGCTTGTTCGACGCGCAAGGCCGCGGCAGTTGGGACTTCAAATCGCGCGTGCTCGACGTCGACGCCACCGTGCGCGTGCCGGACGCGGCGAAGATCCCCTTCCCGTTGGCGGTCGCGGGCGATGCGCGCGTCGTGGTGCGACTCGACGGCCCCCTCGACGACTTGAAGGGGCTGGTCGAGCTGCGTTCGGGGACGCTCTCCATCGAAGGCGTGCGACTCGACGACGCGGTCCTGCACGCCGAACGCGTCGCGGATGATTGGGTGGTCAAGCGTGGCGAGGCTCGTTGGCAAGGCGCGAGCGTGGCCTTCGCCGGCGAAGGACGTCGCGACGCCGACGGTGGCGTCGTCGGGAGGTTGGAATCGCTGTCCGTCGCGCGCGGCGCGCTCGATTGGCGACTCGCCGCGCCGGCGCCGTTCCACCTCGATGCGGAGGGAAGCCTCGCCCTGCAAGCACGACTCGCGGGCGCCCAAGGCCGCATCGACGCCGATCTGGACCTCGACTTGCGCGAGGACGGCGGCCGGGTCGCGGCGCGCGTCGACTTGGCGCGGCTGGCGTCGACCGGCCTGTGGGACGCGCCGACCGGGTTGCGCGACTTGCAGGCTGCGGGTCGGATCGACGCGCAGTGGAGCGTGGACTCGCTCTCGATCGCGTACGACGGCGAGGCGCGGCTCGCGCACGACGTGCTCCCGTCCGAGCTGTTCGCCGCCGGTCGCGCGAGCTGGTCGAACAGCGCGTTGCGCGTGCGTCTGGACCAGCTGTCGCTGGGAGACGTTGCTCGCGGGCGCCTGGCCGCGGACCTGCCTTGGGCCGGCGCAGCTCCGGCGGATGGTCCCGCGTTCCTCGACTTCGAGGTCGATGTGCCCGAGATCGCGCGCCTCGCGCCCGCCGACGCGGCCGACGCGGTGCAAGGCGGCTTCCGGCTCGAAGGATCCTTCGAGGGTCCGGCGTCGCGCATGGAAGGCTCGGCGCGCGCAACGGTCTCGGGTTGGCGCTGGACGCCGGTCGAAGGCGGGCGATTCGGCCCCCTCGACGCGGAGCTCGCCATCGAGGCGCGCGACGAGGTGGTCGCCGTGCGCGCTACGCAAGCCGTGCTCTCGGGCGCGACGCGCGCGAGCCTCGACGGACGCATGTCGACGGCGCTGGACCTGCCGCGCTTGTGGGCCGATCCTGCGAGCCTGCGCGAACGTTCGATCGAACTCCTAGTCGAAGGCGAACTCGGCGACCTGTCGCCGCTGGCGACGAAGATCGCGGCATTGCGTCGGCTTGAAGGCGGAGTGCGCGCTTCCTTGCGGATCGAGGGCACCCTGGACGAACCGCGCACTTCGGGAGTGGTGGACATCGAAGGTGGCGGCTTGAGGCTCGCCGCGCAGGCGCCGCCGATCTCCGACCTGAGTGCGCGCCTGCGCTTCGAGGGACGCAAGGTCCGCTTGGAAGCGGCGCGCGGCGAACTGGGCGGCGCGCCCTTCACCCTGGGGGGATCGCTCGATTGGAGCACCGATCCCGCCGTCATCGAGGCCGAGCTCGCCGGCGAAGACCTGCTGCTGGCGCGCACGCGCCATGCCACGGCGCGCGCCGACTTGAGGCTGCGCTTGTCGGGGACCACGGACGCGCCCGTGCTGGCCGGCAAGGCGACGCTGGTCGAGGGACGCTGGACGAAGCCACTCGATCCGCTGGCCTTCGCGTTGCAGCCGCGCGCCTGGCGGGGCGATGGCGACGAGGGCTGGTTCAGGCTGGAGGAACCCATGCTCGCGCGCTTGGCCTTCGCCGTCGAGGTGGACGCGCGCCAACCCTTCCGGGTGGAGAACGAGTTCCTGCGCCTGCGCCTGACTCCGGCGCTGCGCTTGTCCGGCACGGGCGAACTGCCCGTGCTCTCCGGCGAACTGCGCTTGGAGCCCTCGCGCGTCTACTTGCCTGCCAGCACCGTGCAGATCGAGGGCGGGGCCATCCGCTTCCGCCCGTCGCGGCCGGACACAGGGGAGCTCGACATCGCCGCCCGCGCGCAGGCGCTCTCCCACGACGTGGTGATCACCGCCACCGGCACCCTCGACGACCCCTTGGTGGAGTTGAGCTCGACGCCGCCAGCCGCGCGCGAGGACCTGCTGCTGCTGCTGCTCACGGGCAGGCCCCCTGGCGGCACGGCCTTCGGCAGCGGCGAGCGCGCCGCGCGCGGCGTGGCCTTGTACGTGGCCCGCGATTGGCTCTCCGGAGGTCCCGGGGATGGGGATGGCGACGACATCCTGTCGCGCGTCGAGCTCGCCAGCGGGGCGCGCACGTCGCGGCGCGGCGTGGACACGATCGAACTGAGCCTGCGGCTGGGCGGGGAGGCCGATTCGCAGGCGATGTACCTCGTCGCCGAGCGCGATGTGTGGGAGTACTGGAACTGGGGCCTGCGCTTCACTTGGAGGCCGGAGTGACGCTCGACCTGCGCCGCTCCCTCGCCGCGTTCGCCTTGGCGGCTTCGTGCGCTGGCTGCACCGCCTTCTGGTCGGTGCGCGAACCCCAGGGAGTGCGCGTGGAGCTGCGCGGCGACCAGTCCTTCTCGCGCAAGGACGCGCTCGAGATCGTCGCGCCGGACCTCGAACGCTTCGCCGAAGGACGCGGCCGCAAGTCCGACGTGGACGACGCGGCCTACGCGCTCGAGCAGGCCCTGCGCGAGCGAGGCCACGCCGAGCCGCGCGTGGAGTACCGCTACGACGACAGGTCCGAACCGCCGGTGGCGACCTTCTCCATCGCCGCCGGTCCGCGCGTCGAGCTGGTGGCCGTCGACTGCGCGCGACCTTGTCCGATCCCGGACGCGAGGCTGCGCGCCTTCTTCGGCCTCGAAGGCGGCTTGCTCGGCGCGGCGCGCCAACCCTACGTCGAGGACGAGGTGCAAGCCGCCCTCGAGGCGATCGAAGCGCACTTGCGCGCGCAAGGGCGCCTGTCCGCGCGCGCGCGCGTCGTCGGCAAGGACATCGTCGACGGCGCGGCGACCTTGCGCCTCGCCATCGTCGAGGGCCCCGTGCACAAGATCGCCGACGTCGAGGTGCTCGAACCAGGGCGACTGCCCCTCGAGCCCGGCGACTTGGAAGCCTTGCGCGCGGACTTCGTGGACAAGGTCGCCGTGCCGCGCGCGGGCGTCGCCCTGGTCGCCGCCCTGGAAGAGCTGGTCGCGCCGCGAGGCTGGCCCGACGCCAAGGCCTCGATCGTGGAACGCAAGGTGGACGGAGCCGCGGTCTCCTTCGTGCTGGCGCTCGATCCGGGTCCGCGCGTGCGCGTGGGCGCGGTGCGCATCGAGGGACTGCGGCACGCGCGCGAATCCTTCGTCGCCAGCCGCGTGCGGCTCGTCCCGGGGGAACCCTGGTCTCGCACGGCCGAGCAGGACACCGCCTCGGCGCTGTGGCGCAGCGGGTTGTTCACCAAGGTCGACCTCGAGACGGGCTCCGCGGTCGTCGGCGACGACGGAATCGAGGTCCGCGATCTCCGGCTCTCGCTGGCCGAATCGCGCAGCATCGAGTATTCGGTGGAACCCGGCATCGGCTCGTACGAGGGCGCCTTCCTGCGACTGGGAGCGCGCGAACGCAACCTGTTCGGGACCGGCCGCGCTCTCTCGGGCGAGGTCCACGGATCGGACAAGTCCATTTCCGGCCGCGTCGCGCTCTTGGACCCATGGACGTTCGGCGAGGCCGTCGACGCCGAACTCGCCATCCACGGCGAGCGTCGCGAGGAACCGTCCTTCGAGCGTGGCGACTACGGCGCCTCGTTGCTCTTCACCAAGAGGCTCTCGAGCACGTGGTCCGCCACGGCCGGCGTCGAGGCGCGCGCCTCGATCCTCTACTCGAGCCAGGTCGCGCCGGAGGAGGCGGACCTGCTGCGGCTCGACGACCTGGACATCGCGGAACTGGTGCTGGGAGGCTCGCGCGACGCTCGCGACAACCTCTACGCGCCGACGGAAGGTTCGCTGACGCGCGCCAAGCTGCGCTTCGCCGACCGCGCCCTCCTCTCGGAGATCGACTGGGTGCGCCTGGACTTCGCCCGCAACGACGCCTTCCGCTTGTCCGAGTCGCTCGTCCTCGCCACATCCTTCCGCGCCGGCCTCGTCGTCCCCCGCGGACAGGACGGGGAGGTGCCGCTGCAGGAGCGCTACTTCAACGGCGGCGGCAACACGGTGCGCTCGTTCCGCGAGGGACTGCTGGGACCCAAGGACGCCAATGGCGAGCCGTTGGGCGGCGAGGGCTGGTCGGTCGCCAGCGTCGAGGCGCGGCGCAAGGTGCAGGGCCGCCTCGAGGCGGCGCTCTTCGTCGACGCCGGCACGGTCGCGACCGACGCCGAGGATTGGATCCGCTTCGAGTCGCCGTCCTTCGGCCTGGGGGCGGGCTTGCGCTACATGCTGCCGGTGGGCCCGGTGCGCCTCGACGGCGCGTGGAACCCGGATCCGCGCGCGGGCGAATCGGACGGCGCGCTGCACTTGACCGTGGGACTGTCCTTCTAGGCCCGCGGGGCGCGCCACGCGCGCGGGCCGTCAAGGATAATTGACAGCCGGCGCCCCGGCGTCGAGCCAGGCGAGGATGCGCGCCGCACGGGCGTCCCACGAGTGGCGCGCCGCCTTGGCCGGCCCCGCGAGCCGCATGCCGCGCAAGCGCGCCTCGTCGGAAAGCAAGCCCTCGATCGCCGCGGCCAAGGCGCGCGGGTCGTCGGGCGCGGCGAACACGGCGACCGACTCGTCCAAGGCGTCGCGCAGGCTGGGCAGGTCGCTGGCCACGAGCGGCAGGCCGCACGCCATCGCCTCGAAGACCTTCAACGGCGAGGTGTGCCTGGCGCTGATCGCCGGACGCGAGCGGTTCGGAGCCACGCCGATGTCCGCGGCGGCGAGGTAGGCGGCCACGGCCTCGGGGGCGACGAAACCGTCGAAGCGCACGTTGGCGAGCCCCCGCGCCTGCTCTCGCAGGCGACGCAAGTCCTCCTCCATCCCGCCGGCCACGACATGCAGGGTCCCCGGCGACAGGCGCGCCGCCTCGACCAGCACGTCGACCCCCTTCCAGGGCAGCAACCCGCCCGTGTACGCGACGATCCTCGCGTCGAGCGGCAGGGACAGGCGCTCGCGCGCCGCCTCCTTCGAAGGAAGCGCGGCGAAGCGCGCCGGTTCGAATCCGTCGTGCTCGACCAGCACTCCATCGGCGGCGACGCCGAGCGCGACGAGATCGGCGCGCACGCCGCCGGAGATGGCCACGATGGCCGCGCCGCGGCGCGCGCATTCGAGGAGCTCGCGCCGGCGCAAGCGGCCTTCGGGAACGCGGTGGATCTCCAACGCGACGCGCGCGCGCCCGGCGCGCAGGAGCGGCAAGGCGGCTTCCACCTCGCGCGACCAGATCCACGCCGTGGACCGCGCCCTGGCCGCGGCGCGCGCGGCGTTGCGCGCGAAGCTGCGCTCCTGCAGGCGAGCCGGCCAGTACTGCAGAGCCGGCGGCGCCAGTTCGATCCAATCCACGCACGGCACCGCCTCGACGCGCGGCCGTGGTCCGGGCGCCACGGCGTACCACGTCCACAGGTCGACGCCCTCGGGCAGCGGCTCGAGGCGACGACGCCGGGCGTGCAGCACGAGCACTTCGCGGCCGGCGCGCGCGAAGGCCGCCGAGGTCTGCACGACCTGCAGGGCCTGCGCGCGCCTCGAGGGCAGGCGCGTGTTGGCGACGACGACGACGCCGGGCTGCTCGGCCAAGCCTACTTGCCGCCTCCGATGCCGTCGGCGTAGCCGAGCGCCCCGAAGCGTTCGCGCAACGCCTCGATCTCGCGCGGCGACAGCAGCACTTCGTCCTTGGGGATCGGCATGGTGGCGTCCCATGCACGCAGGTCGGACAGCAACTTCGCCGCCACGTCGGGATGGGCAGCGAGCGCATCGCGCTCCTCGAGCGGATCCGCCTCGAGATCGAACAGCAACGCACGCTCCTTGGCGGCGGGATCGAGGACCGTCTCCGACGCCATCGCCCGCGAAGGCACCCAGAGCTTCCAGCGCGGCGAGCGGATGGTCGTCCACAAGCCGTTCTCGGAGTAGCTGTATCGGCGCAACTCCTGCGCGTCGCCACGCACCAACGGCAGGAGGCTGCGCCCATCGACGACGTCGCGCGCCTCCTGCTGCGGCGGCAGTTCGGCTCCCACGAGTTCGCACACCGTCGGCAGCAGGTCGATCGAGTCCGTGATCGCCTCGACCCTGCGACCCGCCTCCAACGCCCCCGGCAGGCGCATGACGAGCGGGATCAGCAGGTTCGTCTGCACCATGTGGTTGTGCTCCCAAAGGCCCTGCTCCCCCAGCGACTCGCCGTGGTCGCTCGTGACGACCACCAGCGTGCGGTCGAGGACGCCCTTCTTCCGCAAGGTCTCGACCAGTTCGCCGATGGCCTCGTCGGCCTGCGTCACGCCCGCGTAGTAGAGGTTGCGGATCTGCGCCTCGTCCTCGGGCGTCAGCTTGGCTTCGCCGCGTTCGATCATCTCGCGGTGCTGCGCGTAGAAGGCCTTCACCGGCCCCTTGTAGGCCGGGTCTTCGTACATGGCGCGGAACTTCGCCGGGGGATCGTAGGGGGTGTGCGTCGAGTACAGGTGCACCATGGCGAAGAAGCGCCGGTCGGCGTGCTCCTCGAGCCAATCGCGCGCCTCGGCGGCGACGCCGCCCGAGAGCTTCTGCTCGAGCTTGGTGGCGATGATCCACAACAACACGTCGGAGCGGAACTGGCTCCACGGATCGCCGACGACGACGAGGTCGTGGCCCGCCATCTCCTCGTAGTACACGTCGAAGCCGCGCAGCAGCCCGGACCCCGTGGAGAGCGTGCCCGTGTGGAAGGTCGCCGACAACCAGTCGTCCTCGTCGAAGGCGCCGCCCCGCGCCTTGGGCGCGGACTTGAGCCACGAGGCGATGGTCGTGTTGGGCAGCATGCGCCGCCCCGGTTCCATGCGGACGAGGCCGTGGCGCCGCGGATACTTGCCCGTCAGCGTCGAACCGAAGCTCGTCCAGGTGAACGGCGCTTGCGTGTGGTGGTTCTCGAACACGACGCCTTCGCGCGCCAGCCGATCGATGTGCGGCGAGCGCACGCGCGCGTCGCCGTAGCACCCCAACGTGTCCATGCGCAACGCGTCGACGACGACGAGCAGGATGCTGGGCGCCTGCTGGTCGCCGGCTTCCATGCGCCCGCGCGCGCCCACGCCTCCGCCTCGCGCGAGGAGGAACGCGCCGCCGCAGAGGCACACGAGCGCTCCCGCCGCGACCAGCGACTTGGAGTTCGCGCGCGCCACTCGCGCGGCGAGCTCGCGCACCAGCCGCGCCACCACGAGGGCGGCGACGAGAAGGAGGGCCGCCACCACCAGGCGCTCCGGCGAGGTCGCGGGCGATCCGTAGAAGAAGAACGGACGCGTGCGCCACCACGCCTCGACGAACAGGAACCCGGCGAAGGCCAGCCCGAAGACGCGTGCTCCCGGATCGACCGCCAACCAGCGGGGCGCCAGCAGCGCGCAGGCCATCCCGACGACGAGGCCCGAGACTCCGCCGAGCAGCAGGTACTGGAACGCCGACGCTGCGAGGCAGCCCAGCCCTTGCAGCAGGGTCAGCTCGGCGCTGGTCGCGGACCACGCTAGGGCGCCATCGAGCAGTCCGAACAACAAGCCGCAGGCCGCGGCGGCGGCCGACGCGGCGGGCAAGGTGGGTCGAGCGCCTGCTTGCATGCCCACATCCTGCCCCGAGCGCGCGCCCATGGGAAGCGCGAGTCCGCGCCCCTCTTCACCCCAGGCGGTAGCGCACGACGCCCGCCGCGGACTCGGCCTCCCCGGCCGCGGCCGGGATGCGGTACGCGAGTCCCTCGAGCTTGCCGACTTGCGACTCCGACGCGGCCAGCATGCGCTCCTGCACGAGCAGTCCCTCGCCATCGATCGAGTACGAGCGCTCGAGCACGAGGCCCGGGACCACGCAACCGTCGCGCCGCGCGAGCGCCGAGACCAGGCGCACTCCGTCGCCGGCCACGTCGACGGTCGGCGAGAGGTGGAAGGCGCTCGAGACGCGCGGGTGCGCGAAGGCGAGCCATCCTCGCCGCGCCACGCCGAACGGCGCCTTCAGGGCCTCGACGGGGCGACGGGCGCGCCAAGCGACGCGCGCCAGCCACAGCGAGAAGCGCAACTCGTCGCGATTGGCGCGCCAGCCTTCCGCCAGCCGCCAACCACCCCATTCGCCCGACCACTCGGCCTCGTTGCGACCGCCGAAGCGGCACCGCTCGAGCAAGTCCCGCTCGCGATCCTTGCTCCACACGCGCAACAAGCCCGCGCCCAGAGGCGAGCCGTGGTGCACGTTGGCCGCCGGACGCGCGCCGCGGATCCACGCCACGACGCACGGATCCTCGAGGCGCGCGAGTTGCGCGTCGGGGAACCACTGGACCGACAGGTCGAGGCTGCCGCGCGCTCCGCGCGGTTCGGCGCCCGCACCGAGGCAATGCTGCAGATCGGGCAAGGCGCGCGCGATCCACATCGCGTGCCCCGCCCAGAAGACTGGACATTGGTAGCTGCGTCCGCGCCCCGGACCGGGCAGGTGGCTGCGCACGGCGCCCTCCTCGTCGAGGTGCCGCGCCCAGGCGCGGAAGGCGCGCAACGCGGCGCGCGCCCAGGCGGGTCGCCCGTAGTGCCTGTACCCCGTGGCGAGGGCGTGCACGTCGAAGGGATGCGAGGCCACTTCGTGCGCGGCGCCCCAGTACCACGGCTTCGCCTCGACCAAGCCGACCTTGATGCCATCGGGGCCCTGCAAGGCGTGGACGAAGTCCAGCGCCCGCACGATCGGTCGCGCGTACATGGGATCGCGCAGCGGCCGTTCCATCTTGCGCAAGGCGTGCAGCAGGAACCCGGGGATGCGCGACTGGTAGAAGGCGGAAACGTCGCCCGATCCGGGATGCGCGCCGCCCCACTCGAGCGGATGGTACGGATAGCTGCCGTCGCCGTGCTGGATGCCCTCGAGCATCCCCACCGCCTCGATCGCCGCGCGTTCGAGCTCCGGATCGCGCTCGAGTCGCCACGCGGCCGCGATGCCGGTCAGGCCCCAGGCGCGCTGGGCGGGAATGCCCTTGTCGAGCACGGCGTAGCGCAGGTACGTGCGCGCGTGCAGCAGGCTCGCGCGCGCGAACGCCTCGCGCTCCGCGGCGGAGAGGCCGTCCCCGTGCTCCTCCACCAGCGTCGCCAACGCGTCCGAGCAAGCTCCGCCGTCGATGACGGAGTTGGAGCAGTTGAACGGATCGTGGCGACCGGGGCGGAAGGTGTGGCACGGACTGTCGCCTTCGCGCACGAGGTTGGCGAGCGCGCGCCGCGCCTGCCGCGAGGCGATGTCGAGCAGTCGTGCGCGATCCGCGCGGGGGTCGTGCTTGAGCAGTTCGCAGGCGATGACGATCGCGCCGACGTTCTTCCCGGTGTGCTCGACCCGGTGTTCCGGGCAGATCCAACGACCTCGGCCGTCGTCGAGGCGCTCCATCCACGCCAGGACCCGCCGCATGGGCGCGAGGAACTCCTCGTCGATGGGCGCCTCGCCGCTCACGAAGCCTCCCTGCGCGCGGCCGCGAGCGGCAGCGACAACCAGGCGCGGACGAGCGGGGCCCATGGTCCCGACCGCGGCGCGCGGCCCATGGTCCACGCGAGGTCGAGGCCGCTGCTCAGGTAGGCGGAAAGCGCGCCCCCCAGTCCGTGGCGGGCCCGGTGGTAGCGATACCGGTCGCGGTGCCACTGCCAGGCGAAATCGACGAGTTGCCGCGTGCTCGCGCCGCCGTCGTGCTCCACCCTGGCGGCGACGGTGTAGCCCACGAGTCGACCGCGATCGCGCAGGCGAGCGCACAACTCCACGTCGCTGAAGAACAAGCGCGGGCCCGCCTCCATGCCGCCGCACTCGTCCCAGTCGCGACGCCGCACGAGCAGGCAGGCCGCGGGCGGTTGCTCGACGTCGGCCGTGCGTTCGTGGTCGAAATCGCGCGCGTGCCAACGCCGCCATTCGGCCGTCTCGCCCAGCAACGCGCGCACGAGCAGCGCATGGGACCACGGCGTCGACGCGCGGGGCAGGTTCATCTGGTCGCGACGCGTCCGACCTCGCGCGTCGACGAGCAACGGCGCGACCGCGGCGTGCGCGGGATGCGCGTCGAGGAACCCCACCAACGACTCGAGCGCGCCGGGCGCGAGCCGCGCATCCGAGTTGAGCAGCAGCAGCAGCCTTCCACCAGCCGCCGCGGCCGCCGTGGACACGGCGCGCGCATAGCCGCGGTTGACCGCGTGCTCGAGCACGACCACGCGCGGCAACGCGGCGCGCACCGCGGCCGCGGTCCCGTCGCCGCCCGCGTCGTCGACGAGGATCGCCTCGTCGTCCTCGCCCAGTTGCGCAAGCGCGCTCTCGAGGGCGCGCAGGGTCGCCTCGCGCGTGCGCCAGGACGGCACGAGCACCGAGACGCGCGTCACGGGATCGCCTCCATCGAGCGCACGAGGCGTTCCATCAAGGCCCCCACCTCGTGGTCCTTGGCCACGATCTCGCGCAGCTCGCGTCCGAGACGCGCGCGTTCTGCATCGTCCATGTCCAGCAGTCGCGCGATGGCCGCGGCCAGCGCGGCGGAATCGCCGGGCGGGAACGAAAGCAGTTCGCGTCGCGCACCCGAAGCCGCGAGCAGCGGCGGCACGGCCTCGTTGCAGGACACGACCGGACGCTCCATGGCCATCGCCTCGAGCACGACCTTGTCGATGCTGCCGGTGTGCGACGCGTTGACGACCACGCTCGCCCGTTGGAACCACGGCGGCACCTCGAGCCAGGGCACGGCGCCATGCAAGTGCACGCGCTCCTCCAGGCCGTGGGCGGCGATGCGGCGTTCGACCTCCTCGCGGTAGCCGCGATCCGACTCGACCAGCCCCGCGCCCACGAGGTCCAGGTGCAGGTCGCGGCCCTGCCGCGCGAGCAGCGCCAGCGCGTCGACCACCACCAGCGGATCCTTGGAGGGAGTCAAGCGGCCGACCGAAAGGATGCGCGCGGGAGAGGAGTCCGGCGCCGCGCGCGGAGCGAAATGCCGCAGGTCGATGCCGTGGCCGGTCACCACCTTGTTCGGCGCGTCGACGCGCAGGGATTCCGCGCTGGCGGTGAAGACGAGGTCGCAGGCGCGGCACGCGTCCAAGAGCCGCCTGTCCACCCCGGCATGCGTGTACCAAAGGCACAACTTCGCGCCGGCGCCACGCGCCTGGCCGCGCGCCATGTTCGCGTAGCGCGGCACCATGTGCGCCAACACGTGGGTGGCGCCGTCGGCGAAGGCCTCCGAAAGGAAGCGCCGCCAGCGCCACCAACGCAGGATGCGGCCCTTGCGCCCGAGGACGCGCACTTCGACGTTCGCCGGCTTGCGCGCGAGCTCGCCGGCTTCGAGGCACACGACGCGCACCGACTCGCAGCGCGCCGCGAGTTCCCGCACCCATCCGGCGACGAAGCCGAGCACCGCGTCCTGCTCGTCGTAGACCTGCGTGACGAAGACGAGCTTCACGACGGGTCTCCCACGAGGCGTTTGAGGCCCTGCGCGTAGCCAGCCACCACTCGCGACTGCTCGAAGCGTCGTGCACGCTCGGCTGCCGCGCGGCCGGCCGCCGCGCGGCGGGACTCGTCGGAGAGCAGCCGCGCCCGCCCGGCGGCCAGCGAATCCGCGTCGAACCCGGTCAGCTCGCCGCAGGATCCGTCGGCCAGCAGCGACGACATGACACCCACGGGCGTGCTCGCCACGGGCACGCCGCACGCCATGGCCTCGACGGTGAAGCGCGGCCCGCCTTCGCAGGTCGAGGCGCAGACCACGACCTTGGCGCGCCGGTAGACCTCGGCCAGCTCCTCCGGCGAGGCGACCCACTCGATGAAGTCGGCCTGCACGCCGCGCTCGGCGCACGAGCGACGGGTGCGCTCGTGCAGCGGCCCCTTGCCGACCATCCGCAGGCGCGGCCTGGCGCCGCCGATCGGACCGAGGCGGGCCACCGCCTCGACGATGCGGTCGAGGCCCTTGTTCTCGACCATGCGGCCGACGTAGAGCACGTCGACGTCCTTGGCGGCGACGCCGGGCCGGAACACGCGCAGGTCGATGTACAGCGAGGGCAGCACGAGGATGCGTTCGTCGGGCACTCCCCACGACCGCAGCAGCGCCGGCATCTCGTCGTCATTCACCACCCGGAAGGCCTTGGCGCGATCGAGCGCCCAGCCGACGTACACGCGCGCCAGCGCCTGGTCGAAGCGTTCCTTCCAGTTCGCGGCCACGGGATGCCCGGGCACGTGGTGCAGTTCGGACAGGTAAGGCACCCCGGTGGCCCGCGAAACGCGCGCGCTGCCGACGCCGTTGTAGAACCACCCGTAGTCGTGGCTGACGACGAGCGTGGCGCCGTGCTCGCGCACGAGCCGCGCACCCTCGCGCGCGATCCACGCTGCCATGCGCGCGCGGCCCACCGGCGCCGGATGGAAGTGGACCTTGTCCCAGATCGTCGTCGTGGCCACGGGGCGGTCCGGGCGCGGCACCAGCACGTCGATGCGTTCGAAGTGGCGCGAGAACTCGCGCTGCATGGCGTGGAACGGCCCCTTCTCGCCGACGACGACCTGCCGATCGCCCGAGACCATCAGGAGGCGCATGCGCGCTCCTTCGCCACGACGCGATACACGGAGGCGAGCCGCTCGGCCAAGGCTTCGCCGGAATGGCGCGACTGCACGCGCAGGCGCGCGCGCGCTCCCGTGGCCGCCATGGCGGCCGGGGCATCGAGCCATTGCGCCAGCCCGAACGCGAGTTCGGTCGTGTCCGCACCCAGCCACCCGGTGCGCTCGTGGGCGACGATCTCCGACACTCCGCCCACGCTCGTGGCGAGCACCGGCTTGCCCGCGGCGGCCGCCTCCAGCAACGACACAGGCGCGCCTTCGCTGCGCGAGACGAGCATCACCGCGTCCAGGTCCGCGAGCACCGGCGCCATGTCGACGCGCGCGCCCAGGATGTGGGCGCGCGCCTGCAGGGCGGACGGCAAGGCCTGCACGCGGCGCTCGAGCAGCGCGCGCTGGTCGCCGTCGCCGATCCAGGCGACGTGCAGGCGCGGGTAGCGAGTATGCAGGAGCTGGAGCACATCCAGCGCCAGCTCGGGACGCTTGACCTCGGCCAGGCGTCCGACCACGCCCACGACCACGTCTTGCTCGCCCGCGCCGACGAGTCGGCGCAGCTCGCCGTGGCGACCATGGATGGAAAGCAACGGCGCCAGGTCGATGCCCGGCGGCACGACGACGAGGCGCCGTTCGTCGGAGACCACGCCGAGGCGCACGAGGTCGTCGGCGGTGGCGTGCGAGACCGCGAGGATGCGGTCGGTGTCGCGCGCGGCGCGCGCCTCGAGCGCGACCAGCGCCTTCGACACGCTGGCGGGGAAGTAGCCCTCCAGCACATGCCCGTGGAAGGTGTGGACGCGTCCCGTGCCCGGCATGCCATCGACGGCCCGCCGTCCGAGCGCGCCCGCCTTGCTGGCGTGCGTGTGCAGGATGTCGGGTTGGAAGCGATGCAACTCCTGCCGCAACCACCACCACGCGCGCAGGTCGCCAGTCGGCGACAAGCCGCGACCCAGGCCGGGCACGCGCACCGCGTCGACGCCGCGCGAGCGCAGCTCCTCGAGGAGGTCCCCCTCGCCGGGCTCGCTGGATCCGCAGTAGACGCGCACTTCGAAGCCCTGCCTCGCCAGCAGCGGGTCGCTCGCGAGGCATTGGCGCGCAGGGCCGCCGAGGTTCAAGCGCGTCAGGATGCGAGCGACGCGCATGCGCCATCCTCCCGCGCTGCGGCGCCCTCGGCGTCGAGCGACCACAGGTCATCCACGATCTGCGCGAGGCTGGCGCGCGGCACCGGCGCGCCGAGCGTGGCGAGGCGCGACAAGTCCGGCTCGCGCCGCGCGATCTCGCCTGCGCGCGCAGGGAGGTGGCGGAGCCGCGCCGGCGCGAGGCCCGCGCGCGCGGCCACGCATTCGGCGACGGTGCGCACGCTGGCCACCGCGCGACCACCGATGTTGAGCGCTCCGGCGGGCTGCGCGGGCGCGTCGAGCAGGAGCCAGGCGAGGCAACGAGCGACCTCGTCCACCGCGGCGAAGGTCCGCACCGCCGTGCCGTCGCCGCACACCGGCAGCGGTTCGCCAGCGCGCGCAGCCGCCACGAGCCTCGGCAGGAGCATGCCGTGGGCCGCGCTCTGGCCGGGGCCGACGACGTTGAAGAAGCGCAACGCCGTGGCGCGTCCGCGCGTGGCGCGCGCCACCAGGTCCTCGCCGGCCAGCTTGGAGGCGGCGTAGGCGGCGCGGCCATCGCGACCGCGGCGCAACTGCGCGTCCTCGGCGAGCGGACCCGCGCGATCGTCGTAGACTTCGCTGCTCGAGGCGACCCAGACGCCATCCTCGCGGCCCTGCTCGACCAGCGCGGCGCACAACGCCTCGAATCCGCGCACGTTGGAGTCGTGGCAGCCCTGCGGGTCGGCTTCCACGCGTTCGACGCCCACGACGGAGGCGAGGTGCACGACGGCGTGCCAAGGACGCGCCATGGCGACCAGCCAGTCGTCGCGCCGGCGCGCGTCGCCGAGGATCAGCTCGACCGCGCCGCCGGAGCCGCGCGCGGTCGCGAGGTTGGCGCGCGTGCCGCTCGACAGGTCGTCGAGCACGACCACCTGCGCGCCGCGCGCCGCGAGCGCGCGCGCCAGCGCCGAGCCGATGAAGCCGGCCCCGCCGCTGACGACGATCCGTCGCGCCATGCACGGCCCGGCTTCCATGTCCGCGGTGGACGCGTTGCGCGCAAGCATCTTCCCGCCGATTGTAGGAGCAGGCAGGCCGCGACCTGAAGCGCTCAGACGAAGAACAGCGCCAAGTGCCAGCCCGTCAGCAGGGTGTAGGCCAGCGCGGCCAGCCACAGACCGGCGCGGGCGACCAGGTAGTTCTTGTGGACGGTCAGGACCAGCAGGGCGAGGCCGATGACGACGCCCTTGGTGACCACGAACGACGCGCGCCCCGACAGCAGCATCTGCTCGGCGACCGGGTTGAACTCCACTCCTCCGCGCTGGAGGTGGACGATGGTGAAGAACGTGTCGAACAGGTTGAGGAGCGCGATCCACATGACCAGCGCCAAGAGGCGCGGTTCGTGCAGGTCCACGAAGGAGCCCGCCTGCTC
>JBKDQQ010000122.1:0-13898 GCA_046341775.1 Planctomycetia bacterium | reverse complement strand
GATGCCCTTGGCCTTGCGCGACAGGAACGAGTGGATCAGCAGCGCGGGGATGGCCACGATCAAGCCGTACTCGGTGGTGATCAACGCCTCGGAGATGCCGCTCGAGAGCGTCTTCACGTCGCCCGTGCCGAACACCGTCATCAAGGTGAAGGTGTTCATGATGCCGGTGACCGTGCCGAGCAGTCCGAGCAGCGGAGCCGACGAGGCCGAGATGGCGATGAACGGCAGGAGGCCGTTGACCTTCAGGCGCGTGTGCAGCGCCTGCTCGTACATGACCTCGTCCATCAGCTCCTTGGGCTCGTCCATGTGCTCGACGCCGGCGGCGAGCATGCGGCCCACGGGACCCTTCATGGACTCGGCCTTGTCCTTGGCGAGCGCGCGGTTGCCGGAGGCGATCGCCGCCAGCAGGGCGTCCATCTGCTTCTTCTTCGGGCTCGAAAGGAGCGCCATCGAGATCCACTTCCACAGCGCGACGAGCAAGGCCGCGCCGGCGACGGCGAAGATCGGCCACATGATCGGACCGCCCTTCAGGATGTGCTCCCACAAGGTCTCCTCGAGGGCCTGCACCTTGTGCGCGTTGCCCAGCGAGGCGTCGAGCGGGAAGGCGCCGCCGACGCCCAGCACCGCCAGCGATCCCGCCTCCTTGTCGCGCGGGTCCTGGTAGGCCACCACGGCGGGCTCGAGCGAGCCGATGCGCTGCTCCGCGGTGCCGATCTCCCGCCCGTCGGCGGAGCGGAAGATGGCCACGGGCCCGAGCATCAAGTACGTGCCCGTCTCGACGTCTCCCTTGTCGTCCACGGCTCGACCTTCGAAGCGCGAGCCGCCGAGCACGTCCTCGAGACGGCCGAGCGAGGCGTCGACGAGCGCCACTTGCGCGTCGAAGACCTGCGTGCGCTCGAGCGCCGAGTTCTCCAGCGCCAGGCGCGAAGCCTCGATGGCGGACTTGTGGCGCTGCAGCTCGGCGATGTGCAGGCGCGACTCGAAGTTGCGGCTGTACTCGGCCACGAGGTTGCCGAGGTAGCCGGCCTCGTCGTTGCGCGCCTTGATCTCGGCGCGCGTGTTGCTGATGCCTTGCGTGCCGGTGTCGAGGGAGCGCGACACCTTCTGGTACTCGGCGCGCAGGTCGGCGAGGCGCGTCTCGGCCTCGCGCAGCTTGCGCGACATGGGCAGGGTCTCGTCGGCGACGCGCCGACGCAGCTCGGCCAGCTCCTTGAGGCTCTCGTCCAGCTGCCGCTGCAGGTCGGCGGCGGCCCCTTGGAAGCCTTGGTTGGCGCCCGCCGCGGGGGACTGCGCCGCCGCGGGAACGCAGGCGAGGAGGGCTGCGACGACCAGGTTGCGGATCCGCATGGTGGGCTGCTTCATTGGACCTTCACCGGCAGCTGCACGAAGGCCGCGACCTTCTCGCCCTTGACGATGCCGATCACCTGCGCCACCAGCGGCGCGATCTCGTTGGCCGGGCTCCAGGTCCATCCCGAAGCCGTGCTGGTGCCGATGGCGGCGACCGTGCCGGTCGCGTTGACGTAGTAGGCCTGGCCGAGCCCGAGGTAGAGCGTCGCGACCTCGGCGGAACCGCCGTCGGCGAGCGTGCGCACCTCGCTGGCCACCACCAGCTCGCGCTGGAACTTGTTCATCTCGTTGAGCACGCCGACCACGTTCTGCCAGCGCTCCGACAAGGACAGCTTCGTGGAGGCGGGGTCGGCGGGGAAGCGTTGCGACAGCACCTTCACGCGCTCGCGGATCGGATCGGGGGACCGCGCGAGCAGCGCCGAGACGCGCCGTTCCAGCGCCGTCACCAGCTCGGCCTTGCGCGCCGCCTCGGCCTTCAGCTTGTCGTTCTCCGCGGCGAGCTCGGCGGTCTTCTTCTCCGTCTCGGAGATCGTCGCCTTGGCCTCCTCGATCTTCGCCTTGACGGACTCGATGTCGCGCTCGACGAGCTCGATGCGGTCGGCCAGCACCTCCTTCTTCAGCGTGAAGTCGCGCTGCTCCTGGGAGATGGTCTTGCGCACCTCGACCCAGCGCTCCAGCGCGGCGCGGGCGTCGTCGATGGCCGAACCCTGGCTCGCCGCGCCGCCCGCCGCCATCAAGGCGACGGCCGCGACCAGGCTCGCCGCCACCGCCGCCCTGCGCCACCAGGGGCGCGATCGAAGCTGCTTGTCGTTCGTGCGTTGCATGTTGCTTGCGTCCTCAGAAGCCCAGGCTGAAGCCCAGCGAATACTCGATGCCCTTCGTGTACGACGACTTGGGGACGTCGTCGCCGATGTAGTCCGACCGGTAGACCTCCTGGATCTCCGGGTTGGTCAGGTTCTTGACCTGCAGCTGCCACTTCACGATCCCCATCGTCTGCGTCAGGCTCAGGTTGAGCGTGTCGTAGCTGCGCGCGTAGATGTTGGGGACGTAGTAGATGCCGTCCTCGACGGCGGCGCCCGCCACGAGCGTGTCGCCCGTCAGGGTCCAGAACAGGGCCAGCTGGGTGCCGGTCTCCTCGATGTCCCAGGTCGCGTACAGGTTGAGGAGCTGCTCCGGCGCGGCCGTCATGTCGCGCGTCGGCATGGGCGCCTGGATGTTCGGCGCCTCGAACTCGGCCGCCTCTCCGTCGGGCAGGGTCACCTCGGAGGAGATGAACGTCGCGTTGCCGCCGAGCGACACGCCCTCGAGGCTCGGGTAGATCTTCCCGAGGCCTTGGCGTGCTTCGAATTCGAACCCGGTCAACGAACCTTGCGGGTAGTTCACCGCGGTCGTGTAGGTGAAGGAGTCCGTCGGCACCTGCACGTACTCGATGGCGTCGACGACTTCCTTGTGGAACAGCGAGAACGACACGAGCGTGCCCTGCGACGGCACGAAGTCCGCGCGCAAGTCGAAGTTCGAGATGCCGCTCATCTCGAGGTCCTTGTTCCCGATGAAGACGGGGCCGCCCAGGAACTCCTGCTGGATGATGGGCGTCAGCTCCTTGAAGGTCTGGCGCGCCACGGTGCGGCTGACCGCGCCGCGGAAGGTCCAGGCGGTGCTGGCCTTCCACTCGACGCCGAGCGACGGGAGGATGTCGTGCTCCGACTGGTCGACGTCGGCGTCGCCGGGGTTCAACTCGGTCTGCACGCCGTTCGGATACCAGTACACGTCGCCTTCCGGCTCGGGCGTGACGACGATGTTCGTGCGTTCGATGCGCACGCCTCCGACGGCCTTCCAATCGGCGTCGAACGGGTAGTCGATCATCCCGTAGAACGCCTCGAGGTCGATCGAGCCGTCGTAGTCGACGTCGGTCTCCGACGGCGTCAGGGGATGATCCTCGCCGGGGAACACCGCGCTCCACGGATCGTCGAAGCCGGCTTCGTACTGCGAACCCTGCTCGCCGGGGTTGCTGAAGGTGTCCTGGTCGTAGCGGCGGTCGACGAGGTCGCCGAAGTAGCCGAACTTCAGGTAGCCGCGATCCTCGGTCGCCGTCTTGTACGGGATGCGCACGCCGACGCTGACCTGCTCGCTGTCCTCCTCGATCGTCTTCCAGATGCGTTGCAGGTTGCCGAGGTTGAAGTTCGCGCCGGGCTTGTAGGGCGTCCAGACGTTCGGGAAGAAGATGCCGAAGGTCGAGTTGAGCGAGTTCGGCGTCCACTGCGCGCCGAAGAGGCGCTTGTCGGGCTGGTCGAGGTCGGCGAAGCTCTTCGCCAAGGTCCACTCGAGCTCGGGCGCGCCGAACTCCCACGGCGAGGCGGGCAACTTCTCGTTCGCGGGCAGCGTGTGCACGCCGCGCAGCTGCAGCGAGCCCGTCGTGCGCTCGGTGTACTGCAGCGTGTCCGTGCGGATGTAGGGCGCAGCCTGCAGGTTCTCCGGCTGGTTGCCGAAGTCGTCGATGTCGTTCGGGTCGTAGCCGACGCGGAAGTAGGCTTCCTTGCCGCGCGTGTCGGTGGCGACGATCACCGAGTCCTCGGCCGTGTGCGAGTGCAGCCACGACAAGCCGAACTTGCTCGTCTCCGTCTCGAGGCCGATCGTGGCGAGGCCGCCCCACTGCACCGACTCGGTGCTCTCGACCACGTCGAAGAGCGACGTGAGGAAGCTGCCCTGGTCGGGGGTGCCCTGGCCGAACTGCGGCGTGAGCGGCGCGTCGGGCGACAACCTCCAGCGCTCGTCCTCGAAGCCTTGCTGGAAGGAGCTGTCGCGCTCGTAGAAGAAGCTGAGGAGCCCGCCGAAGCGCACATCCTCGGACAACTCCATCTTCCCGCCGCCCGCGACGGACCACTTCGAGTCGAAGGGCTCGTCCCCCGGACTCGCGCCCGTCGCGCCATCCCAGTTCTGGCCGAAGTTCTCGTACTGGATGCCGCGCCGGCCGCCCTCGAGGCCCCACGCGCCGACCCCGCCGCCCTGGTACGAGAGGAAGTCGGAGCCCTTGACCTGCGAGTTGAAGCCGACCTGCCCCTTGAAGGTGGCGAAGGGCTCGTCGGGGATCGACTTCAGGACGAGGTTGACGGCCCCGCCCGACGCGTCGCCCTGCTGGTCGGGAGTGAAGGTCTTCGAGACCTGCACGCTCTCGATGATGCCGGAGGGGAACTGGTCGAGCTCGACCGCGCGCTTGTCCTCGTTGGCGGAGGGCATGCGCACGCCGTTCAGCTGCGACGAGACGTAGCGGTCGGGCAGTCCGCGGATGACGGCGGTCTTGCCGTCCTGCACGGTGGCTCCCGCGACGAGGCGCAACGCGCCGGCCGCGTCGCTGGCGCCGGCGCGGCTCATCAGCTCGGCGCCGATCGAGTCCATCAGCGCCGGAGACTCGACGCGCAACTCGAGCAAGGAGGACTCGGAGCCGGCGGGCGCGGACAAGACGTCCTGCACCACGAACTCCTCCATGTCCGTGTAGTCGCCCGACAACGCGAGGTCGAGGTCGCGCACCACGCCCGCGGCCACGTCCACGTCGATGCGCACCTGGCGGACGTAGCCCTCCTTCGACACGACGACCGTGTAGCGCCCGGCGGGGATCTCCGGCAGCGAGTAGTTGCCCTGGTCGTTGGTCAGGGTCCGTTGCCCCGTCTCGACGACGACGACCACGGCTTCGGCGAGCGGCGCCGCGAAGTCCTTGTCGAGGATCTGGCCGCGCAGCGTGCCCGTGGCCACCTGCCCGTCCTGGGCGCGCGCCGGCGCCTTGGGCGCGACGGCGATTGGCGCGGCAGCTCCGCTTGCTGCCGCGGGAACGCAGCACAGGGAGGCGACCAGCAATGTGTAGGGTGCGCGCACGGGGGGGGTCTGCCTTCGAGCGCGAGGACGATAGGCAGATTTGGTAAAGACGCGGCCAAGATCCGGCCTCGATCCGGTCAAGGCCTTTTATTTTGTAAAGCGTTCAAGTGCTTTGCATTTCAATATTTACCGCCGCCACCCACCCCCTTAATGCAACGTCCTGCAACCGCGGCCGTGCGCCTTTCCCCCACTTGTGCATCCGCTATCGCCGGCCCGGATTTCGGCACATCGCGACCCGGCTGCGGGCGCTATACCTGTCCGCGTGGATTCCATCCCCCCGTGCCTGCCCTCGCAGCCGCCGCCCAGGGCGGGCACGGTCGAGCGCTGGGCGCTGGATTTCATCCTCGCCGTCGACTTGGAGGCCAAGCTCGCCCCGCCGGAGCCGCCCTCAATCCGGACGGACGCCGCGTGGAGCGACGACGGGATCGAACGGCGCCTGGCCGCGCCGGGTCGGCCGGCGAGCCTGCGTCTCGTGGCGCGCGGCGAGCGCACCAAGGGCGCGCAGGCCTTGCGTCGACCGCTGGAGCGCGCGCGCCTCCTGCACACCTTCGCCCACCACGAGTTGCAAGCCGCCGAGCTCTTCGCTTGGGCGATCCTCGCCTTCCCGCGAGCGCCCCGCGCCTTCCGCGCCGGACTACTGCGGTTGTGCTTGGAGGAGCTATCCCACCTGCGGCTGTACGCGCGACACATGCAGACCCTCGGACTCGCCTACGGCGACCTGCCGGTCCGCGACTGGTTCTGGAGCCGTGTCGCCGCCTGCCCGGACGCCTTGTCCTTCGTGGCCTTGCAGGGACTGGGGCTCGAGGGCGCGAACCTGGAGCACAGCGCGCGCTTCGCCGGACTGTTCCGCGCGGCGGGCGACGAGGCCGGCGCGCGCGCGTTGGAGCTCGTCGAGCGCGACGAGATCGGCCACGTGGCCTTCGCGCGGTACTGGTTCGAGCGCTTCAGCGGCGCGAACCTCGACTTCCAGCGCTGGGAGAGCGCCCTGCCGCCGCCGCTGACCCCCGCCTTGTTCCGCGGCACGCCGCTCAACCGCGCCGCGCGCGCGCAAGCCGGGATGGACCAGCGCTTCCTCGACGCGCTCGACGCGACCGCGCCGGCGCTCGCCGCCTCGCCGCGCCGCGGGCGCTGAACGCCCGGGCCATGCCGAACCGGGGCGAACACGCGCCGCGGGCGTGGGTGCTGAACCTCGACGCGGAGCACGAACTCGAGGCGCCGCGCGGCTACCAGCCGACCAACGCGCTGAGGGCGATCGTCGCGGAGCAGTCGCGCAGGCTGCTGTCGACGCTGGTGCGCCCCGGCGACGTCGTGCTCGACGATGGCGACCTGGCGAACGGCGCGCGGCGCGCCGCGGGAATGCGGGGCGCGGCCTGGCTGCCGACCCCGCGCGCCTTGCGCATCCTCGCGGCCGCGGGCGCCGTCGGCTGCGAGTCGCCGGGACTGGAGGTCCTGCAGCGGGTCAACCGCCGCGACTTCGGCGCGCGCCTGCGCGAGGAGTTCCGCGAAGGCGCCTTCGAGAAGCACATCGTGCACGACCTCGAAGCGGCGCTCTCCATCCTCGCCCGCCCGGCGCCGCTGGGCTGGTTGGCGCGCCGCTCCTTCGGAGCCGCCGGGCGGGGGCGGCGCAAGCTCCGCGCCGGGCGGCCGGACGAGGCCGAGCGCGCCTGGCTCGTCGCCAGCCTGCGACTCGGCCCGCTGGTGGTCGAGCCCTGGCAGGAGATCGCGCGCGAGCACACGCGCTCCGGCTGGGTGCGCTCCGACGGCGGCGTGCTCGTGTCGGCGCCGTGCTTCCAGCGCACGACCGCCTCCGGCGCGTGGATCGCGACCGCGCGCGCGGAACGCGGCGAGTTGTCAAGTGAACTGGACAAGCGCCTGGCGCACGCGCTGGAGCGCGTCGGACGCGCGCTGGCCGCGGAGGGCTACCACGGCCCGTACGGCATCGACGCCTGGAGCTACCGCGAGGGCGGACGCGAGGTGCTCAACCCGCTGAGCGAGGTGAACGCGCGCTTCACCATGGATTGGGCCACGGCCATGGTCCACGACCCCCGCGACGGCGACGCCCGGCGCGTGCTGGACGAACTGGCGCCGTGAAGCCCGCGGCGGTGGCTGGAAGGGCCTTCCACCCCGCCGCCCACCAGCGGGCGCTACGCACTCGACGGGCATTCGGCCCTCGGCGGGGCGCGGCTCAAGCTGGAAGGCGACGCGCGCCGACAAGCGGAAGGACTTTCCGCATCGGCCCCCGTCCCCGCCCTCCATGGCCAGAACCGACCCTTCCCGGAACCTCCACCCGTCTTCGCGCACGTCGCAGCGCGCAGTGCTCGGCACGATCCTCACCTGCGTCTCGTGCCTCGTGCTGTACGTGGCGCAAGCGCCGGCCGAAAGGCGCGATCTCGACGCGTTGCGCGCCCAACGCGCGGAGGCGGAGTTGTCCTGGCGGCTCGACGAGCTGCGCGCCGTGATCGAGTCCTACCGCGCCGCCCACGGCGTGAATCCCGGCCAGGGCGCCGACAGCGCCGTCGACTCGGGCTGGTTCGAGCGCGCCTACGCCTCCTCGCGCGCGCTGCACGCCTTCGACGACGCGTCGCGCGCGCGCATCGAACCCGGCGTGCCCGCCAATCCGATCAACGGCCGCTCGAGCGTGCGCTTCCTCGCCAACGACGAGGCGTGGCCCGCGCAGGCCGACGACGCGAGCGGCTGGCTGTACAAGCCTTCCACCGGCGAGTTGCGCGCGAACTGCCGCGGCGCCGGCCCGCAATCGACGCGCGGGTACTACGAGATGTGAGCCGGATGGAACAGCACCCGCACGAAAGGCACGCCGCGAAGCGCGGCTTCACCCTGCTCGAGCTGCTGCTCGCGCTCGTCGCGACGACCCTCGTCGCCGCGCTCGCGATCTCCTTCCACTTCGGTCGCCCCGAGGTGAGCCTGTCGAGCGCGGCCGAGCTGCTCGCCGACGACCTGCGCCTGCTCCAATCGCGGGCCATCAGCCAAGGCCGGCCCGCCACGCTGTCCTTCGCGCAGGACGGACGCGGGTGGGTCGCGCTGGCGCCCGACGACGCGCTGCCCGCGCGACGGTTGGACTCCGACGCCGTGTTCGAAGGCGTGCGCTTCGACGAGGCGAGCGTCCCCGGCGGCGGCCTGCTGCGCTTCGACGCCCGCGGAGTGCCGGATCGGGACGCCGCGCTGGTGCTGCGCCAACGCGACCACGCCTTGGTGGTCGAGGTCGACCGACGCCTCGGGCTGGTGCAAGGACCGCGCTGAAGCGCGGCACAGTGCTGCTAGACTGCGCCGCGATCGGCGCATGGCCCACGACACCTCCGACAGCGCCACCGCGCGCGACGCCACCGGCCCCGCCGTGGAAGCGCGCGACATCGCCCCGCCGGAACTGCGCGTGGCTCCGCCTTCGCGCTGGCACGGCCTGCAGGGATGGTTGCTGCGTTGGGCCGCCTCGGGCTGGCTGCCCATCCGCGGCTACTGGCCGCGCGTCGCGACGCGGCCGCGTCCGAGGAGCGGCAGGCTACACCTTGAGATCGTCAGCCACTGCTGGAACTACTCGCACCTGCTCGAGCACCAGCTGGGTTCGCTGGTCCTGCATCCGCCGCGCGAGGTGGACGCGACCATGACGGTGTACTTCTGCCGCGAGGATCGCCGCACGGCGCGACTGCTGGAGCTGGCGGCCGGAGTTCGCCTCCCCAACGTGCGCTGGCAGTGGCGGGCCTTGGCGAAGGAGCACTTGTTCCGCCGCTCCATCGGACGCAACCACGCCGCGCTGGCGACGCGGGCCGATTGGATCTGGTTCACCGACTGCGACTTGATGTTCGGCGAGGGCTGCCTCGACGCGCTGGGTCGCGCCTTGCAGGGCAGGGTCGACCCGCTCGTGTTCCCCCGTCAAGAAAATTTGACAACACTGCTGGATGACGCGACGCTCGCCGGCGAGGCCGAGCCGCGGCTGCGCCAGCCGTCCGGCGAGCTGGAGTTCGCCTCCACCACCGCCACCAAGGCCAAGGGCCCGCTGCAGATCACCCACGGCGACGTGGCGCGCGCGCTCGGGTATTGCCGCGACATCGCGTGCTACCAGCGCGCCGAAGCCGCGTTCGCCAAGTGCCGCGAGGACACGGCCTTCCGCTGGATCCTGGGCACGCACGGCGTGCCGATCGACCTGCCCGGGGTCTCGCGGCTGCGCCACGCCACCAAGGGCCGCTACCACGGCTCGGACGCGTCGAATCGCCTTCGTCTCGCCGTGCGCAGGCTGCAAGAGCGCTGGCGCGACCGCTAGCGGCTCGTGCGCAGGATGTCCTCGGCGACTTCGTCCCACATGGACGACAGCGCGGCCTTGTGGCGCCGCGCCGCGGCGCGGATGCGCGTGGAGGTCTCCGTGGCGCCGCCAGGCCGCAGGATGGCCTCCATCCTTCCCGCGAACGCTGGCGCGTCGCCGGCGTAGAGCAGCTCGGGGCAGTCGAAGTCCGCCAGGAGCTCCTCGTACTTGTGCGACCAGCCGACGGCGAGGCTGGGCACGCCCGAGGAGAGGCCGCCGACCAGTCCGTGGAAGCGGGCGGTGGCGATGCATCGCGCGCCGGCGAGCAGGGCCTTGATGTCGAGCGCGTCGTCCAGGGCCGCGATCCGCATCGCTCCCGCGCGCTCCACCAACCGTCGCGCCAACGGTTCGTCGGCCTCCGGCTCGTGCAGCACGACGATCGGCTCGACGCCGGCTTCGCGGCACTTGCGCGCGCAGAGCGCGTAGAGATCGAGCAAGCCGTCCTCGTCGAGCGCCTTGGATCGCACCGTCATCGCGTTGGGCACCAGGCACGCGTACGGACCGGCGGGGCGCTCGATGGCGCGGTCGGAGGCGTCGATCCCGATGGTGATGTCGGGGTGCGCGCGCAGTTCGCGCGACACGCCCAGCGAACGCAGGTGTTCGAGCGACGCTCGATCGCGGGCTCCGACGAAGCGCGCGCCCGCCACGATGCGCCGCATCTCGGCCACGAGCGCGGGGTCGGTGAAGGGACCGAAGGCCTGCGGGAGGAGATACGTCGGCAGTCCGGCGCGCACCGACGCTCCCGCCCGCTGCTTCGCCTTCCTGGGTCCCCAATAGTCGCCGTAGCCGAAGCCCGAGACGTCCACGACATGGGTGTGGCGCGGTCCGGCCCCCACGAGGCGCAGGAGGCGCGCCTTGCCCGGCGAGCAGGCGGGGCGCGCAGGCATGCCGAGGGCGGCGCGCGCGGCGTCGGGGCCTTGCGCGGGCGAGGTGAAGCGCGCGCCGGGCAGTCGGCGCCCGAGCTCGAGCACGACGGCGCGGGCCATGAGCTCGGCGCCCTTGTTGGGCAGCCAGACGCCTTGGATGTCGACGACGATCTCAGTCATGGATGCGCAGGACCCGTTCGACGGAGCGCTTGCCGGAGTACGGGATGAGCGCGTCCGGCTTGGGGTGGCCCACGCCGATCAGCATGATCGGCACCTGATGGGGCGCGAGGCCGAGCAGGCCGCGCATGGCCTCGTGGTTCTCGGGCAGGTCGGGCCAGTTGATGGGCACCGAACCGAGGCCGAGCGTGGTCAAGGCGAGCATGAACTGCATCGCGGCCAGCGAAGAATCGATGTGCACGAGATGGCGGTCGCGCGGCTCGGCGTACATGGACAGGTCGCCCACCACGCAAGCCAGGGCGGGCAGGTCGGCGCCGAATCCGGCCGTGCCCAGCGGCAGGGCGGCCATGCTGCGGATCAGGTCGCGGCGCAGGGCGCAGTGGAAGGTGAACGGTTGCCGATTGCAGGCGCTCGGCGCTTGCAGCGCGGCGGCGACCGCGGCCTCCAGGTCCGAAGGCGCGACGGGCTTGTCCTCGAACCAACGCTGGGAGCGACGGGCGCGCACGAGCGCGAGGAAGGACGGATAGCCGACCGGAGCGCCCTGGATGCCCGCATGGGTCGCGAGCTCGCTCTCGGGATAGGGCGCATGCTCGGGGGACCCCGTCGGCCGCCGCTTCGCCGCGCGCCAGGCCGCGTGGGCCCGCGCCAGTCGCGGATCGGACGCATCCACGACGGAGAAGTAGCGCGCAAGCACGTCGCTCGCCCATTGGAGCTCGATGGGATCGGCGTGGGGCTGCTCGGCCAGGCGCGCGTACAGCGCCACCGTGTCGTCGATGTACTCCACGCCGAACACGGCCCGGCGCTCGGGCATGCACAGGCCCTTCTCCAACCGGTGCACGTTGCGGCGCAGGAGCGGAGAGCTGCCCTCGCACCCGGTCTTGAGGCGCTGGAACTCGGCGAGGCCGGCGAGGGTCGCCTCGCGCTCGGCGCGCCGTTGCTCGTCGAGGACGCGGATGCGCTTGGCAGGCACGCCTCGCCTCGACGGGGTGAACAAGCCCAAGGCCGCCCTGGCCCAACCACCCTTGCCCGAAGACTTGCCCATGCCGTGCTTCGCCGGAGTGTAGCTGGCGCGCGCGCGCGAAGGTACCCGAAGGTCCTCAGCCGCGGCGCGCTTCGGCGCCGCGGACGACGAGCCGCGTCCTCTCCCACAGTCCGAGCACGCGCAGCCACCACGCCACCAGGAACACCAGCGGCTTGTGGCGCCAGGCGAGTTCGGGTTGGCGCAGCACGCGCCGCGCGGCCTTCATCGGCGGCAGCAAGTAGTGCAACGGCGGCGCGAACCTGCTCCAGCCGCGCGCGGCGCGCAGCGCATGGCGGCCGCCGTAGGTGCGCCGTTGCTTCTTCGCCAGCTCGGCGAAGCTCGCGCGCGCCGGATGGAGCACGCGCACTTCGCCGGCGTACTCGATGCGTCCGCCGGCGCGCTGCGCGCGCATGTTCCACTCGCGATCGGCGCCGGAGTAGGTCTTGGCGTCGAAGGGTCCGACGCGCGCGAAGGCCGCGCGCCGCGCCACGAGGTTCGCGGTGGCGGCCCATCCCGCGCGCGCGTAGTCCTGCTGGCGCAGCCAGGTCGAGCGGTCGTAGAGCTCCCACAGGTTCCAACGCGGCCCGGCGCAATGCAGCTGCACGTGCCCGGCGACGCGATCGAGCTCGCCGGCGGCGCCCATGCGGGCGAGGCCGGCCGCGATCCACTCCGGCTCGGGACGGCAATCGCTGTCGGTGAAGAAGAGGACCTCTCCGCGCGCCTCGCGCAAGGCCGCGTTGCGGGCCGAGTACGAACCGGGCTCGGGCACGTGGACGATGCGCGCGTTCGGCGGCAGGCGCAGCCCCGCGGGCGGACCCGGATCGGCGTTGTTGTCGGCGACGATCACCTCGAAGCGCTCCGTGCCCGCGGTCTGCGCCGCCAACGCGTCGAGGCAAAGCTGCAACGCGTCCCAGTCCTTGTAGGTGGGCACCACCACGGTGGCCTCGAGGCCGCTCAACTCGCGCGCCCTCCGGCCTTGAGGATGCCGTGTTCGGTCCAACTGACGCCGCTGCGGCGCACCTCGTGGATCCAGTCCTTGTTGCGCTTCTTCTTCTTCGTGTCGGCGTAGGGCCGCGAATGGTCGAGGTGCACGAGCGGCGCGCTGAAGCGCAGGTGCCGGCCCGGGATGCCCGCGTTGCGCAGGCGGTCGCCCAATTCCTTGTCGAGGCCGCCGTAGGTGATGGTCTCGTCGAAGCCGTTCACGCGCAGGATGTCGTCGCGCCACGCCGACCAGTTGGCGCCGCACAGCGAACGCCGCGTCGGCCAGGCGAGTTCGAGCAGGTTCGACAACCACTTCGGGCAGGGCGCCGACTTGAGCCAGGTCGAGAAGCGGTCGAAGGCGCGCTGCTCGCGCAACCATGCGCGGTCGAACACGGTGCCGTCGGCCACGAGCTCGCGCGTGACCGCCGCCGTGGCCTGCGCATCGAGGCGGATCAAGCTGCCGGTGGACCAGCGGCCGCGCCGCGCGAGCTCGAGGTGGCGCGCCACGAACAGCGGGTGGATCAGCACGTCGCCGTCGATGAACACGATGAACTCGGCCTGCGAACTGGCGATGGCCTTGTTGAGGATCGAGCACTTCCGGAAGCCGCGGTCCTCGTGCCACAGGTGGCGCACGCGCAGGTCGGGCCGCGCGGCGACGAACGCTTCGACCACGGCCTTGGTCTCCGGGCCGGATCCGTCGTCGGCGACGCAGATGGAGTCGCACGCGACCGCTTGGCGGCCGACCGATTCGAGGCACAGCGCCAGCGAGCGCGGATTCTCGTAGGTCGTCAGCACCAGCTCCGTGGCGCGCGGCACGGCGGCCGGCGCGGCTGGGTTGGTCGTGTTGTCCGCGGCCATGGATCGGGCGCGGCGCGGAGGCCGCGCGCTCGCCACAAGGATGCGGCTTGCGCGCCGGGCAAGCAACGCGATCGCGTCCGGCGCCGACCGCGAACCGCGCTGGAAAAGGAGCGCGGCCGCCCCCGGGCAGGGAGGCGGCCGCGCCGAATGCGCCGGTCGGGGTGGCCGACCCGCGGGCCACGGCGGGGGCAGTCCGCCGTCGCCTGGCGCGCTCGAGGGCAGTCGAGCGAGCCGGGCTGCGAAATGAATCGCAGTGCTCGGACGCGCAGGGCGTCCTCCACCGGCTGGCGGCCGGTGGCGTTCTCCTTGGTTGTCAGTACGCCGGCACCGCGCGGTCCACCGCGCGGCTCCATTCGTCGATGCCGCCGCGCATGGACCACACGTTGGTGAAGCCGTGGCCCTTGAAGTACGCGGCCACGTCGAGCGAACGCACGCCGCTCTTGCAGTGGAACACGATCTTCGAGTCCTT
>JBKDQQ010000121.1:0-27303 GCA_046341775.1 Planctomycetia bacterium | reverse complement strand
CCGATGGGCGTGGCGAAGCCGCAGGAGGCGGCCACCAGCAGGGCCATCAGGAACGGCATGGGGTCCAGGCCCAGCGAACGCGCCGTGGCCATGGCGATCGGGTACATCAGCGCGACCGTGGCATTGTTCGACAACAGCTCGGTCAGCAGCATCGTCGTCATGTACAGCGCCGCCAGCACGAACCACGGCCCTAGACCGCCCACGAGCCCCACCATGGTCGTGGCGAGTTCCTGCGCAAGTCCCGTGGCGCGCATCGTCTCCCCCACGCCCAAGGCGGCGGCGATGACGACCAGCACCTCCCAGTCGATGCTGCGCCGCGCAGCCGAGAGGTTGCAGCAACCGGTCGCCAGCATCGCGCCCGCCGCCAGCAGGCCGGCGTGCATCATCGACAACCACTCGAAGCCCGCGACCACGACCAGGGCGGCGAGGATCAGCAGCGCCAACGGCGCCTTCTCGTGGCCGGGCGGCGTCGAGTCCTCGAGGCGCGAGACGAGGAAGAAGTCGCGCGAATTGCGCTGCTCCTCGTGCCATGAACGGTGCGCCTCGAGCAGCAACTGGTCGCCCGGTCGCAGCACGATGTCGCCGATCTTGCCTTGCAGCCGCTCGCCCGACCTGCCGACGGCGATGACCGCCGCGTTGTAGACGCCGCGGAAGCGTCCCGCGCGGATCGTCTGGCCGACGAGCGGATTGTGCGGCGACACGACCGCCTCGACCATGCAACGTTCGGAGCGCGGCTCCTCGAGCTTGTGGACTTGGGTGGTGGCCGGCGCGAGGCCGCGCACGCGTTGCAGGTCGAGCACGGAATCGACCACGCCCACGAACATCAACCTGTCCCCCGCGCGCAGCACTTCGGTGGGCCCGACGGCCGGGATTGAGCGCCCCTCGCGCTCGATCTCGGCCAGGTACGCGCCTGGCAGTCCGCGCAAGCCGGCCTCCTCGATGCTCTGGCCGACGAGCGCGCTGCCGGAGAGCACCTGCATCTCGACCGCGTACTCGCGCGGATCGCCGCTCGCCACGAGCGTGGGCTTGCGATCGGGCAGCAACCAGCGCGAGGTCGCCAGCAGGAACAGGATGCCCACGATGGCGCACGGCACGCCGACCCAGGCCGGATCGAACAGGCCCAAGGCATGTCGATCGCCCGTCTCCGCCACGAGCAGCCCGTACAGCACCATGTTCGTGCTCGTGCCGATCAAGGTGCACAGCCCGCCGAGGATGGTGGCGTAGCTGAGCGGGATGTACAGCTTGGAGGTCGCGATGCCGGCGCGCTTGCCGAGGTCGGAGACCACGGGCAGGAACATCGCCACGATCGGCGTGTTGTTGAGGAAGGCGGACAGTCCGCCGCTCGCCAGCATGATGCGCACCTGCGCCGTGCGCACGCTGCGCACCTTGGCGAACATGCGGCGCGTCGCGAGCGACATGGCTCCGGTGCGCACGAGTCCGGCGACGACCACGTAGAGCACCGCCACCGTCACCAGCGCTTCGTTGCCGAGACCCGCCACGAGCCTCTGGGGCGAGGGGAAGCGCTCCGAAGCGAGATGGGCGGTCATGAACACCGCCAACGCCCCCACCATGACCACATCGGCGGCGAGGTTGCGCGCCAAGGCGAGCACCATCGCCGCCACGACGGCGAGCGTGAACCAGGCTTCCCAGCTCATGGGCGGAGGAGGACCTGCTTGTATCGACCGCGGCGCGCGCGCGGCTGGAAGGAACCGGCCTTCCCCGGTCGGGGAAGGCCGCGCGGCTGCCACGAACGCGGGACGGCGCGTGGCGCGCCGGCGTTCAAGGCGTGAACACCACGTCCACCGCGTTGGTCAGGTTGAAGGTGCTCGGCGTGCAGTAGTTCGCGGCGTTGCGGTACCACATCTGGAAGCGCAACGACTGGCCCACCGAGAGGCAACCGAGGCCAGGCGTCGTGCAGCCCAGCAACGCGAGCCCCGGACCGCGCACGATCGTCCCGCCGGCGCTCGCCAGCGTCGAACCCAGCCGGTAGAGCGGGTTCCCCACGCAACGTCGTCCATCTCCGAAGGGCGTGAAGGTGGTGTTCGGGCCGCAGAACAGGAGACCCGGCACGCCGGGGGGCAAGTTGCTCGCCGTCAGCACGAGGTCGTCCTCGACGAGGCTCGTGCTGCCGCTCGGATCCAGGTCGCCTCCGAGTCCCAGCGAGTTGAGGCAGCCGCCGCCGGGGTTGTCGTTGCCGCAGGGGCCGGAACCCGTGGTGCAGAAGCAGCTCTTGACGTACTCGTCCTCGCACTCGTCGGGGATGAGGTTGCCGTTGTTGTCCGACGAACCGCCTTGCGAGATGTCGACCGAGTCCTCGACGCCGTTCTCGTTGCAGTCCCACCACGGCTCGCCGACCAGCGCGAACGCGTCGGCGTCGTCCGCTTGCGGCGCGCCCGAGCGCGTGGTGCGCATGCCGAGCGCCTCGGCCGGAATGTAGATGGCAGGCCGCCCGACGCCGTTGATCGGCGTCGTCAGGATGTCGCCCGGCTCGATGGCGACGCCGAAGAGCGAGTCCGTGCGCCCGACGACGCGCGAGCCGCGGCGCACGGAGAACAGCAGCATGTCCCCGATCTGCGCACCCGAGGTCCCGACCCAGTCGTTGGGGAGCTGGCTGGGCTCGAACACGCCATCGCCATCGTCGACGAGGACCAGCGCGTCGAGGTCGTCGGTGGCGAAGCCCTCGCGATCGAGTCCCAGTTGCGCGGCCGTGGCGTACACGGTCGGCGAGCCGGTCGGGAGGCGCCGCAGCACGGCCGCGGGCGACACGCCCAGCGTCTGGGACGTGCCGCTGCCGGGGATGCTCGTGAAGGGATCGACGATCGATCCGTCGACCGAGTAGTACTCCGCGCCCGACGCTCCGAGCAGGGTCATGCTCAAGGTGTCGAGGTTGTCGCCGAGGTCGGCGGGACCGCCGGGCTGGATCGGTTCGACCAACCCGAGGCCCCTTTGACGCAATCCGGTCGTGCCCGCGCCGCCGGGCAGTCCGTTGCCGTCGAGCACGAGCAGGGTGCCCGGAACGAACGCGCCCGGCTGCACCGGACCGACCAGCAGGTTGCGCGTGGTGTACACGTCGGCCGCCGCCTCGAAGGCCTGCGCCTCCGCGTGGAGCGCGTTCTGCGTCGGCGATCCGCCCGCGACGCCGCGCGAGTACTCGTCCACCGAGTAGTACAGCCGCGGCCGCACGCCAGGCACGCCCGGCGGGAGGAAGAGCGACTCGTTGCCGCGCGAGTGCGCGTCCACCTCGATGCCGCAGGGCGTGCCCGATGCATGGCCCGAGCAACTCGCGTAGTTGGGCAGGCCCAGCGACGACCCCGGCACGGCGACCGTCATGCGCGGCAGCGGACCGAAGCCCTGCGTCGTGGGTGCGAGCAGGTCGCCTTCGGTGATCGGAACGCCGCCCGTGCCGTCCGATTGCCCGACGGTGATGCTCTGCCACTCGATGGAGACCACGAGGCGCGTTTGGCCTTGCGCGGTCGCTTGGGCGGCGAGGGCCGCGCAGACGATGGGGATGGGCAGGCACGACTTGAGCGAGTGATTCATGGGAGGGCCACCTGCGACCTCACTCACTATCCCACGGGGCCTCGAATCGGGCGAGGTGCGGGAGTGGAGGCCTTGGGTTGAGGACCTGGACGGGCCGAGCGTGGAAGGAAATCCGCGCCTGCCCGGAGCTCATGACATAAGACGATTGTTCGCATGGCTTTACAGCGCAATCCACGTCGCGAGCGAGGCGGAGCTCAGCGCCCAACCAGCGGTTCGAAGCGCAACGGCGCCGCCAGTTCGCGTTCGCCGTTCACCTCCCACTCGTCGAGGTCGCGCGGCAACCTGCGCAAGGCGGCTGGCAACGGATCGCGGTCGTAGACGCGCACCATGCCGTCGGACTGCGCGACGAGCACGCGCGATCCATCGGCGGACAGCGCGCAACACGACGCGTCGGCGCCGGGCAGGGCGCGCACCATCCACGGCGATCCGTCGCGCGCGCTCGACACGACCAGCGAACCGTCGCCGCACACCGCCGCCACGATCTCGCCGTCGAGCGACAGGTCGGCGTCGACGATCGAGGCGGCCGGACGGGCCACGGGCCAGACCGATGGTCCGCCCGCCGGCGATTGCACGCGCAACGCGCGTCCTCCGAAGCGGCCGACGATCAGGAGCGGCCCCGCATCGCGCGGCGCGCGCAACCCCGCGGTCTCGAACACCGCCAGCCCTTCGTGCAGATCGCCGGCGCGACCGTCCACGAAGCGCAGCTTGCCCTCGGCGCAGTACAAGGCCCAACCACCGCCGGGCAACGCGCAAGCGAGCCTCGCCCCGCGTTGCGCGCCACGCGACTTCCACGCGTGCTCGGCGACTCGTCGACCGTCCGCGGCGTCGTGGACCACGGCCAGGTCGTCCTGGCCGAAGGTCAGGACCAGGGCCCCGGCGGCGTCGAAGCAGGCGGCGCGCGCGCCGGGTGCGTCAAGTTTCCTTGACGCTCCGTCCGACGACAGCAACCAGGCGCCGCGCTGGTCGACCACCACGGCGGATGCGCCGCCCGCCGCGAGGTCGAGCGCCACATGGTGCGCTCCCTCGCGACGGTCGGGATCGGGAGGCGCTTCGTGGACGCGGCTCCACGCCGTCGCGCCGTCCAAGGTCGACAGGACGACGAGCCGCGATTGCGCGTCGAGGGCGGCCACGCGCGTGCGCAGCCGGTCGCGCGCCACCGCGCGCAACACGGATCCGCCGCCGGCGCGACCGAGTTCGCGCCCGTCGAGGGCGTCCCACACGCGCAACTCGCCGGTGGCGTCCACCGCGTGCACGCGCTCCGCGCCCGGTCCGCCGGCGAAGCCGGCCAGCCGCACGGCGCCGCGCAGGCCGCCCAGCAACAGCGCGTCGGGGCGCGAACCCGCGTGGTGCACCTGCACTTGCGCGCCGGACGAGCGTTCGACGACGCGTCGGCCGTCGGCCGTGGCGAAGAGCTCGAGCGTGCGCTTCGGCGACCAGGTGCGCGCGATCTCGCGACCGGTGGCGAAGTCCGACAAGCACAGGCTGTTGTCGTGGCCCGCGCTCCACAAGCGGGCGCCGTCGACCGTGGCGCACAGGGCCTGCACGGCGCGACCGCCGTGTCCCGCGAGCGGCAGCAGGTCGAATGCACGCAGGTCGAGGATCCACGCGCGACCTTCCTCGCCTTGGCGGCAGGCGACGGCGAGGCGCTCGCCGCCCAGCCCGAAGGCCAGCGCGGTCGCCGGAGGATCGAGCTTCGCCGAGCCGAGGGACGAGAAGCCGCCTTCGACGGCGAACGCCTCGACGGTGCCATCTTCGCGCGACGCCGCGAGGCGGTCGCCGCGCGGCGCGAGGGCGGCGGCGAGGCAGCGCGGCGTCGACCACGCCACGGCCAAGGCGCCGCCTGCGGCGGGTTCGAGCAAGGTCGCCCCATCGTCCACGAGCAGGACTCGGCCGGCGGCGTGCTCGACGCGGCGCGCGCGACCGCGCAAGGGCGCCAACTCGACCGGCGCGCCTTGGACCAGCGCGCTCCACGCGCGCGCGGCGACGATCCAGCGGCCCGCGGCGCGCGCCACATGCTGGGTGGCCGCGCCGAGTTCGTGCGCTTCACGGTCGACCAGGTCCTGCGCGCCGACGATGCGCGCGACCGGACCTTGGGCGAGGCACAGCTCCAGTCCGGCCTCGTCCCAGGCCAGCGCGGCGGGCGCCGGATCGAAGCGCCGCGAACCGAGCTCCGCGCCGTCCGACAGTCGCACGACCCGCACCGTGCCGTCGTCGAAGGCCATCGCGCAGCGTTCGCCCGCGGCGTCCAGCGCGAGCGCCGTGCAACCGCGCGCGGGCGGGCCTTGCAGGAAGCGCCGTTCGAGGAAGTTGCCGTCCAGGGCTTGCGACAGCGCGCCGCGCGAGAGCCAGTTGGGCGAGCGACGCACCGCTTCCACGCCGAGGATGTGCGCGCGCGCGCTGTCCTCCTGCGCCAGCATCGCGCTCCGCTGGGCGAGGTGGCGGCCGAGCGAATTGGACAAGGCCTCGCGCTCGCGAGCCAGCAGGTGCAGCGCCGCCAGCAATCCGGCGGAGAGCGCGAGGAAGGCCGTGAAGGTGGCCGCGGCGATGCGGGGATTCCGCCTCGTCCAGCGCGCGAAGCGCACGAACGGACCGGCGGGCCGCGCGAGGATCGGCTCGAACTCGCGCACGCGCCGCAGGTCCTCCGCGAACTCCAGCGCGCTGGCGTAGCGCCGCGCCGGTTCCTTCTCGAGCGCGGTGGCGAGCACGACATCGAGGTCGCGCGGCACGGCGCCGTTGGCGGCTCCGGCGCGCGGCGCGGGGTCGGAGAGGATCGCCTGGAAGGTGGCCGGGAGCGTGGGCCTGCTCCAAGGACGCTCGAGCGTCAACGCCTCGTGCAGGCTGGTGGCCAAGGCCCACACGTCGGCGCGGGCGTCGACTTCGTCGCGCCGACCCTCCGCCTGCTCCGGCGCCATGTAGTCGGGCGTGCCGTGCACATCGCCCTGCACGGTCAACTGGCGATCGCTCGTGCGATCCTCCGCCATGCCGAAGTCGAGCACGACCGGCCGCCCGTCCGGATCGACCATCATGTTGCCCGGCTTGAAGTCGCGGTGCACGACGCCCGCCTCGTGCGCCGCGTGCAAGGCGCGCGCCGCGCGTTCGAACAGGGCGCACACCGCGCGCACCTCGGTGGCGTTGCCCGGCGGGAAGGCCATGCCGCCGGAGCGCGTGCGCCCCTCTTGTCGAGCGCGCGCGAGGACCGCGGCGAGCGTCTCGCCCGGCACCAGCCGCATGGCGATCCACGGCGGCGAGGCTCCTAGATCCGCGTCGAGGATCGCGCACAGGGACGGATGCTCGAGGCGCGCGATGACCTCGGCTTCGCGACGCAGGCGTTCGATGGTGATCGAGCGCAGCCCGTCGAGCGGTCCGGACAGCACCTTCAGCGCCACTTCGCGCTTCAAGCGCGTGTCGCGCGCCAGATGCACCGCGCCCTGGCCACCGCGACCAAGCTCGCGCAGGAGCTCGTACGGCCCGACCATCGTCGCGCCCCTCTCCGGCGCGGACCGCGCGGGCGCGGCGTCCTCGGGTTCCAGCTCGCTTTCGAGCTCGAGCCACTCGGCCGCGATGGCGGCCTCGCTGCCGGGGAAGCGCCGCAGCCACTCCTCCAACGGTCGCCGCACCCCGCGTCCCAGATCGAGCTCGTACAGCTCGACGAAGTCGTGCACGTCCGCCAAGCGCGGATCGGCCGGCTGGTCGTGGCGGGAAGGTCTCGGCACCACGCAGAGCATACTTGCCCGCGCCGCGCCCGTCCTCGGCGCGCGATCCTTCGGCTAGGATGGCCTCGTCGCCGGCGCGCCGGCGCCTTTCCGGCGTGAAGCAAGACGAACCCGAAGACCTGACTCGCTCGCTGGCTCGCGCGGCGCAGCAAGACACCTCGCGCTTCGAGGAGTTGTGCGAACGCGTGGCGCCCGCCCTGGTGGCGTGGGCGGAGTTGAAGGTGGGCGCGAAGCTGCGCGGCTCGATCGAGCCGATGGACGTCGTGCAGGAGACCTGGTGCCGCGCCTGGCGCAGCTTCTCCACGTACGACCCCGACACGGTCTCGTTCCGCGCCTGGACCTTCCGCATCGCCAAGAACGTCGTGCTCGAGTGCGCCCGGCGTGGCCGTCGCGACGCGGCCGCCGACGCCGGCACGACCGCGCGGCACGAAGTCGTGCATGCCGCCCCCGACCGCGCGACGGCCCTGTCGCGCCGGCTCGCGCGCGACGAAGGCGTGTCCGCGCTGCTCGAATGGGCGCGCGCGCTGGGCGAGGACGAGCACGCCTTGTTCGTCCACGTGGGCCTCGAAGGCCTGAGCTACTCGGAGGCGGGCGCGCGCCTGGGGTTGCAGAAGGACACCGTCGCCAAGCGCTGGCAGGTCCTGCGCGAGCGCGCAGCGCGACTGCCGCGCTTCGGCGACTGGCTCGCCGAAGGCTGAAGCCGCGACCTCAACCCGAGACCAGCCGACGCCAGGCGCGCGACCACCAACCGCCGCGCCGCGCGTCGCCGAGCCGCAGCCCTTCGAACGCCGTGCGCAAGCGCGCCTCTTCGGCGGGCGCCAGCTCGAGGTCGCCGGCCTGCGCGTTCTCCACGGCTTGCGCCACGCTGCGCGCGCCCGCGATGGCCGCCGTCACGCCCGGTTGCGCCACGACCCACGCCAGCGCGACTTGCGCGCAGGTCGCGCCGCGCGCCGCGGCGATCGGCCTGATCGTCGACTCGACCAGTCGGTTGACCAAGGCGCGGTTCCCCTCCTCGAAGGTCGGCCGACGATGGCGACCGTCGCTCTTGTCAAATTTCCTTGACGCCGGCGCCATGCCGGAGAGCAGGCCCTGCTCGAGGGGCGAATAGGCCAGCACGCCGACGTCCTCCTCGCGGCACCACGGCAGCAAATCGGCCTCGATCTCGCGCGCGAGCAGGCTGTACTTGGACTGGCTCGACGCCAGGGGCGCCGGAGCCGCCGCCGCCCGCGCCCTGCGCAGCAGATCCCGGCCGTGGTTCGACAGGCCGATCTCGCGCACCTCGCCCGAGCGCCGCATCTCCAGCAGCGCCCCGATGGTGTCCTCGATGGGCGTGGACGCGTCCGGCCAATGCACCTGCAGCAGGTCGATGCGCTCGACCCCGAGGCGCGCGAGGCTTTGGCGCACCTCGTGGCGCGCGGATTCCGGTCGCGCGTCGCGGCGCACCGAACGCGCGATCCCGTCCTGGTCGGTGGTCTCGAACCACAGCACGCCATGCTCGTCGTCCCAGCGCAGGCCGAGCTTGGTCATGAGCACGACGCGCTCCCGCCGCCCGCGGATCGCGCGACCCACGAGCCGCTCGGACAAGCCGAACCCGTACACCGGCGCGGTGTCGATGGCGTCCGCGCCCGCGTCGATGGAGGCCTGCATGGCGCGCACGACCTCGTCCTCGTCGACGCCGCCCCACGCCCAGCCGCCCGCGGCCCACGCCCCGAACACGACCACGGGCAACTCGAGCGAACCGCGGCCCAACCTGCGCCGCCGCATCTCAACCCTGCTCCGGCTTGCGGAACACGAAGCGCTGGTAGAGGAACGACACGAGCAGCAGCGACACGGCGAGCCCGAGCATGCTGGCCGCGCGCCACAACCCGTCCAGTCGTCCGAGGTCGAGCAGGAATACCTTGGCGATGGTCAGGAAGAGCAGCGCCAGGCTCGCCCAGCGCGCGGCGGCGAGGCGCGCCTGCAGGCCCAGCACGAGCAGCACCAGCGAGTACGCCGCCCACGCGATCGACAGCAAGAGGTCGCGTTGCGGCAGGCGCGACAAGCCCGCGAAGCGCACCGATTCGAGCGCGTAGCCGTCGACGATCTCCGCGTTGATCCACGCGAAGGCCGCGATGATCGCGCCCGTGGAAGCGCAGAGCGCCGGGAGGCGCGCCGGGGCGCTCGCGAGCAGCCAGCCCGCCGCCGCCAGGCATGCCGCGGGCAGCAGCAGGTTCCACGCGTTGGCGTTCCACACCAGCCGCGTCTCGTCGAAGCCCTCGCGCGAGGCATGCACCAGCAGCGCCACGGCAGCCAGCACGGCGACCACTCCCGCCAGCCACGCATGCGGCAAGTGGCGCGCGCGACGCCAAGCCGCGGCGACGAGCAACGCGTGCAGCGCGAGGGCCGGGCCGGCGATCCACTCGCCGCGCGCATGCGCCACGCCGAAGGCCATGCACAAGAGCCCGGCGGCCAGCCAGGCGTGCGGATCCCGTCCACGCAGGCGCGCGAGCAGGGCGAGCAGCGCGGCCAGCGCGCCCCAGGCGACGAGCGGCCATCCTGCGTCACCGAGCGACCAGTGCCGCTCCGCCAAGGGCGCGACGATCCACGCCGCCGCGAACCACTGCAAGGCGAAGGCGCGGCGCGTCCACGGACAGGCGTCGCGCGCGACGGCAACCAGCGCGGCGGGCGCCGCGAACGCGCCCGCCACGAGGAACCATGCGCGCAGGCTTTCCGGATCGACCTTGCGGCCGAGCGACACCATGGCCGACAACGCGACCAGCGCGACGAGCAGCTGCGCGAGCCGCTCGCGCGCGCGCAACGCGAACGCCAAGGTCGCGCAGGCGATCGTCGCCAGCGCGACCACCGCCAGTTCCGGCGTGCCCGCGGCGAAGCCTTGCGCGGCGACGAGTCCGAAGGCCGCGCCGCCGAACTCGAGCACGATGGCGAGGCTGGCCGCGCGCTCGCGCCCCGCGACGAGCCACGCGGCGCCGGCCGCGTGCAGCAGGACAGGAGCCGCCAGCGAGAGCGCCCAGACGAACGGCCGCAGGCGTTGCGCGTCGTCGATCCCGTCGTGCCTGGCGTTCCACGCCCACGCCGCGGCGCCCGCGAGTCCGAGCCCGGCCACCGTCCACCAGGCGCGCCCCCCGTGCGCCAACCTGCGCAGGAGGACGAGGCCGGTCGCGAGCGAGGCGAGGCCGAGTCCTTCGATCGGCAGATCCGGGGCGCGCAACGCCGCGGGCAGCAGCAACCACAGGCTCGGCAGCACATGCACGGACGAGGCGAGGCGCGCGGCTTCGCGGCGCGGCGTCTCCCCGCCGCGTCCCGCGTGCTCGAGTCCGATGGCGTGCAGCAGCGCCAACGCCGCGATGGAGATGCACAACTGCCAGCCGGCGCCGGCGGACAGGTGGAACTCGCGCCCGGCGAGCCACGCGGCGAGCAGCGCCGCGCCTCCCGCCGCCGCTCCCACCGGCAGTTGCGGATGGCCGCCGCGCGCCGCGACGACATGGGCGGCGGTCGCGAGCAGGGCCGCGAGGCAGGCCAGCGGCCACAAGTCCGGGCCGAAGCGCGCGTCGTGGGCGAACCAGGCCGCGAAGGCGAAGGGCAGGATGAGCGCGGCGGCGCGCGTGAAGGCGAAGCCGCGCTGGTCGGCGTCCGCGCGCGCGAGCCCGAAGCCGGCGAAGAGCAGCGCGAACACGCCGAGCACGACGAGGGCCAGCGCGCCTTGGCCGGGCTCGGCGCGCAGCAGGATCCAGAGACCCTGCAGCAGCGCCGTGCCCAGCACCGCCAACGTAGCGACCGACGGCCAACGACGGCGCGACGCGACGAAGAGGAAGGCGAGGTCGAGCAGCAGCACGTAGCCGAAGAGCTCGATCGGATGGTTGCCGCCGCGCGACAGCACCAGGGGCGTCGCGAAGCCGCCGACGAGTCCGACGACCGCGACCAGCTGCGAATCGCGCTTCGATGCCGTCCAGGCGCTGGCCGCGGTCACGGCGCACATGGCGCCGAAGGCGAGCGGCAGATCGACCAGTCCGTAGAGCATGTGCGCGGCCCACGCCACGGCGAACAGGCCCACCGAACCGCCGGCGTAGGTCGCGTTGGAGAGCAACGCGTAGCCGCGACGGGCGAGCGGCGCGGAGAGCCCCATCGCGGCGAGTCCGACGAACGCGCCGATCGACAAGCGCGCGCGCGGCCCGAGCAACCCGTGCTCGATCGAGTACTGGACGAACAACCAACCCGCGATGGCCAGCGCGATGCCGCCGAGCAGCGCGGCGCCGCGCACCCCGAGCCAACGCTCGAACCCACCGCCCTTGCGCGATCCGGCCTGCGCGCCGGCCTCGGTCGCCGCGGACGCCGTCGCCGAGGGCGCGGCGGCTTCGTGCGCAGGGGGCACGAGGGTCGGCGGCGGAGGCACGGCGGGAACCACGACCGGAGCGGCGGTCGTGGCTGGACCGATCGGGGCTTGCACGCCCGGCCCGACCGGCGGCAGCGAGGCGCGCGGCTCGGTCGCGGGCGTCGCCACGCCCGCCGAAGCGCGAGGCTCCTCGTTCGCCGCCGGAAGAGCGAGGCGGCGTTCCAGCGAGTCGACGCGCCGTCGCAACTCGCCCACGCGCGCCATCAACACCGCGACCGCGACCGGCACCGCCACCAGCATGGCCAGCAGCAGCACGACAAGGAGAGCCAACCAGAACTGGTCCATCTTCGTGCGCGCCACGGCGATCGAAGCGCGCATCGATGATGCGCAAGCGACGGCGGATCGTCCACCGCATGCGCATTTCCGCCACCGGACTCGCGGACCCGTCCCGGGCCGCGGCCGCGGTGGAAAGCTGTCAATTATTCCTTACGGCCATCGATGCGCAGGCGGCTCCCGGCGCGCAGCAGGTCGAGCCGCATGCCGGTGGCGGCATGGCGCGCCCCGGGCTCGCACCGCTCGACCTTCGCGGCGCGTGCGTCGACGACCAGCACCTGGCCCTCGCCGACGACCTCGATGGCGCCCGCGTGCACGATGGCCGCCGTGCGCTCGTCCACGCCGATCCCGACGAGGTGCGGGTTGTCCAGCACGGCGGACAGGAGGCGCGCGAAGCGCCGGCGCTTCAGGAAGTGCTGGTCGACGATGGCGTCGTCGAGCAGGTGCAGCCCCTCGCCCAGCGCGGTGCCGCCGTTCTTCGCCACCTCGAGGTCGGCGGTGTCGCCGCCGAGGATCATCGCCTTGGACTGCGCCGCGGCGCCGGCGCTGGTGCCTCCCACCACCGCGCCTTGCGCGTGGCGGCGCGCGACGACGGCGTCGAGCCCCTTGGTGCGCAGCTTGTCGACCAGCACCTTCTGGTCGCCGCCTCCCATCCAGATGATCGCCGCGGACTCGAGCTGGCGCCGCGCCTCGTCGGCGTCGTCGGACACGACCTCCGCCTTGGAGGCGCCCTTGCCGCGCCAGAACTCGAGCGACTCGGCGCCCGCCGCGGGATCCTCGGAAGCCCAAGGCACCAGCACCATGCGCGCATCCGCGCCGCCGCCGAGGCGCAGCAACTCCGCGGCGATGTCGTCGGTCGTGCCGCCACCGCCCGCGACCACGAGCGGTCCGGGGCGCGGCGCCTCCGAGGAGGCGAAGACGGCCAAGGTTGCGGCGACCAGGCAGGATGCCACGAGGACTGCGGGGAAGGGGCGCATGCGCAACAGCATCGCCTGCCTCGTCGCCGGCGCAAGGGAACGGCCTCGCCCGCCGGCGCGACGTCCTGTTCGGCTAGACTCCGCCTCCAGCCCGGGGTGGTCGGTCGCCGTCGCTGCCTGCCGCCCCGCGCGCAACCACGAAGGAACCACGATGAATCGCATGCTGCGCGCTTCTTCGCTCCTCGCGGGTCTCGTCGTGCTCGCAGCCGCCGCCTTGCTCGCGCCGCCCACCGGCGCGCGGCAGGGCGACGCGCTCGAGCAGAAGCACGCGGCCCTGACGAAGGAGTACGAGGAGGCGGTCACCAAGTGGAACGCCGAGTACAAGGCGGCCGACAAGGCCGCCCGCAAGGCGCTCCAATCGAAGCGGCCCGCTCCCGAGTACCTCGCGCGCTTCCAGGCGCTGGCCGAGGAGGCCAAGGGCACGGAAACCGGAGCCAGGGCGTTGATGTCCGTCATGGAAGTCGGCCTGGCCGCCAAGCGCCTGCCGGAGTCCAAGGCGGCGCTCGACGAGATCCTCAAGACCCACATCGCCTCGCCGGCCATCGAGAAGCTGCCCTTCGCCGCCATGCAGGTGGTGCAGGGGGCCGAGGCCGAGGCCTTGCTCAAGGCGCTGCTGGAGAAGTCGCCGCACAAGCCCGTCAAGGCCGCCGCCGCCTTCATGCAGTGGCAATCGGCGCAAGGCGCGTCGCAGATGCAAGGCAAGGATCCCGCCGAGGATCCCGCCGTGCTCGCGCTCGCCAAGGCGATCGTGAAGGACTACGCGGACGTCAAGTTCCCCTTCGACGAGAAGCAGACCTACGGCGACGTCGCCGGCGGCTTCGTATTCGTCGCCGAGAACCTCGGCATCGGCAAGACCGCGCCCGACCAGGAGGCGATCGACGAGAACGGCGTGAAGTTCAAGGTGAGCGACTACCGCGGCAAGGTGGTGGTGCTCGACTTCTGGGGCTATTGGTGAGGCCCTTGCCGTGCGATGCTCCCGCACGAAAAGACGCTCGTGCAGCGTCTGAAGGACGAGCCCTTCGCCCTCATCGGCATCAACAGCGACGGTGACGCCGACAAGGTCAAGAAGATCCTCTCCGAGCAGGAGATCAACTGGCGCCAGGCCATCGACGTCTCCACCAGCGGTCCGTGGGCGACCAAGTGGGGCGTCCAGGGCTGGCCGACGATCTACGTCCTCGACCACAAGGGCGTCATCCGCTTCAAGGACGTGCGCGACGCGGACATGGACAAGGCGGTCGACCAGTTGCTCGAGGAGCTGCGCGCCGAGCAGAAGGCGGGCGGCAAGCCGGCGGACAAGCCGACCCCGAAGTCCCCGGACGGCAAGACCGGCAAGGGCTGAGTCCCGGCGGCGAACGCCCTCCGGCGTCCGAACGCGGCACGACGGCCCTCGGCTCCCGAACGGAGCCGAGGGCCGTCGGCGCTGCTCGGCGGTCCACGGATCGCGCGTCCAAGCGCAAACTGTCGAAGCATCGTCGAAACAGCCCGCGGTCCCGGCGCGTAGCGGCGAATGTGAAGATCGACACCACAGGCGCCAATGGTCGTGCTCGGGGCGCTCGTACGCCCGCGGCGGGGCCGGCGCTGGCCGCGGGCAGGCCCGCCCCCTCGCGCAGGCCCACCTCCGGCCCTACCATGGTGGCCCCGCGGGGCTCCTTGGACGTTGCGGTGCGGACCGATCCGCTCGAATCGTTCACCGGTCCGGCCCGCGGCACGCCTCGAGCCGTGACACTAGAGCCCCTCCTCCACCGCGTAGCCGCCGGCGACCCCAACGCCGTGCAGGAGGTCATCGACCGCTACGGCGGCCTCGTGTGGTCGCTGGCGCGCCGTTTCTGCCCCGACAAGCAGGAAGCCGAGGACGCCGCGCAGGAAGTGTTCATCGAGATCTGGAACAAGGCCCCGCGCTACGACGCGGCCCTCGCGTCCGAGATCACCTTCATCGCCATGATCGCGCGCCGGCGACTGATCGATCGCGGCCGCCGCAAGCAGCGCGCCCTGCGCGCCGATGGCCTCGAGGACGAATCGATCCTCCCGGCGGAGGACAAGGCGCTCGAACTCGTCGACGTGGGCGACGAGGCGGCGCGCGCGCGCAAGGCCCTCGCCAAGCTGCGCCCCGACGAGCAGAAGGTGCTGCGCATGGCCATCTACGACGGCCTTTCGCACGACCAGATCGCCAAGGCGACGACGATGCCGCTCGGCACGGTGAAGACGCACCTGCGCCGCGGACTGCAGCGCGTGCGCGAGATGCTCGGCGTTGAGCTCGAGGCGGAAGGCGAGGCCAGCGCGTGAAGCACCGCTTGCGCCATCTGCCGCGCGACGAGCGCGAGTCGGAGCTGTTCGAGCTGATGTACGAGCGCGCCATGCACGGCCTCGCGCCGGAGGCGGAGCGGGAGTTCGAGCGGCGGGCGGCCCAGCACCCCGACCTCGACGTGGATTGCTACGAACGCGCCGCCGCGGCGCTGTGGCTCGAGTCCAGCGACGGTCGAGTGCAATCGATGCCGGCCGACTTGAAGGCGCGCATCGCCTCGAGCGCCTCCATCCCGCGGCCCGCCGCCGCGCCGCGCGCCGCCGCCACCCCCGCGGCGACGCGCATGCCGAACGCCGCGGCCGCGCGCGCGGGTTGGTTCGCCTGGAGCGGGTGGGCGGCGGCCGCGCTGCTGCTGGCGTTGCTGATGGTGCGCGGAGGCGAGCCCGGAGCGGAGGCGACCAGTCCGGCCGAGCTGCGCGCCGCGCTCGTGGCCGGCGATCCCGCCGCGGCGACGCTGGCATGGAGCGCGACGGACGACCCCGCGGGACGCGGCGTGTCGGGCGACATCGTGTGGAGCGACGCGGGGCAGGCCGGGTGCATGCGCCTGCGCGGATTGCCGCGCAACGATCCGTCCTCGAGCCAGTACCAACTGTGGATCTTCGACGCGGCGCGTCCCGACGCGACGCCGGTCGATGGCGGCGTGTTCGACATCGCCGTCGATGGAGAAGTCCTCGTGCCCGTCAAGCCCAGGCTGAAGGTGGATCGGGCGACTCTGTTCGCCGTGACCGCCGAACCGGCGGGCGGCGTGGTCGTCAGCTCGCGCGAGCACATCGTCGCGCTGGCGAAGCGCTGAAGTCGGTCGCGCGTCCCGGGCCACGGGCCGCGCGCGCCCGAGTGGCGGTCCGCTTGGCCGGCGACGCGGCCGGCGGCTATCCTCTGCGCCGCCATGCTGCGCATCCTGCACGTCGGATTGGGCCCCTTGGGCGTCAAGATCGTCAACGACCTCCACGCGCGAGGCGTGGGAAAGGTGGTCGCGGCCGTCGACACCGCGCCCGCCCTAGTGGGCAGGAAGCTCTCCGAGGTGGTGCCAGGCGCGCCCGACAAGCCGCGCGTGCAGGCGGGATTCGCGGGCGTCGACTTCAAGAAGATCGACGCGGTCGTGGTGGCCACCTCCTCGGACCTCGCCAAGTGCGCGCCCACCTTCGAGGCGCTGCTGAAGGAGGGGTCCACCATCGTCAGCTCGTGCGAGGAGCTGTCCTGGCCCTTCCTGCGCCACGCGGCGTTGTCCAAGAAACTTGACAAGCTCGCCAAGCAGCACGGCGGACGACTGCTGGGCACGGGCGTCAACCCCGGCTTCCTGATGGACGCGTTCCCGGTGGCGGCGACGGCCATCTGCCGCTCCGTGCGCTCGGTCGAGGTGCACCGCATGCAGGACGCCTCCTCGCGCCGCGTGCCCTTCCAGAAGAAGATCGGCGTGGGACTGGACGACGCGGGATTCGAGGCCGGCATCGACGCGGGCTGGCTGCGCCACGTGGGCCTCGGCGAGTCGCTGCACTTCATCGCCGCGCGCCTGGGATGGAAGCTCGACAAGTGGGAGGAGGACCGGCCGCGCGCGGTCAAGGCGACCAAGGCCATGTCCTCGGGCCTGGGACCCGTGAAGAAGGGCCTCGCCTGCGGCGTCTACCAGGAGGCGCGCGGCTGGAGCGGCGGCGAGCAGGTCGTCACCCTCAAGTTCGAGGCGGCGCTGGGCCTGAAGGATCCGCACGACCGCGTGGTCGTGGCCGGCGAACCGGCGATCGACCTCGTCTGGAAGGGCGGCGTGCAGGGCGACGTCGCGACTTCGGCCATCGTGGTGAATTCCATCTCCTCGCTGCTGGCGGCCGCCCCGGGACTGCACACGATGGCCAGCATCCCGCTGGTCTCCTGCACTCCGGGCGGCGCCAAGCGCGCCTGAGCGTCAAGCGGACCTGACACCATGCCCACCGGCCGCCTGCCCATCGAAGCCGCCGCGCCGGCGCGCGTGGTGCTGGCGGGCAGGGAGCTCCTCTCGTGGGCGGGCTGCGACTACCTCGGCTACGCGCGCGACCCGTTGGTGCGCGCGGCGGCGGCCGAAGGGTTGCTGCGCTACGGCCTGTCGACCAGCGGCTCGCGCGAGACCACGGGCAACACGCTCGTGCACGACGCGTTCGAACCGCGCCTAGCGGCGTTCCTCGGACTCGAGGAGGCGCATCTGGTGCCCGACGGATACTTGTCCAACTTGTGCCTCCTGCAAGGCCTCGCGGGCGACGCGCGCCGCGCGCTGGTCGATCGCGAGTGCCACGTCAGCGTGCGCGACGCCGTGGCCGCCTGCGGCTTCGAGGTGCGCGAGTACGAGCTGTGCGACGCGGCATCGGCGCGCGAGGCCGCGCGCGGCTGGGAGGACGGCTTCCACATCCTCACGGACGGCTGCTACCCGGTCATGAAGGGCGTCGCGCCGCTCGGCGAGCTGCTACGGATCCTGCCCCGCGACGGCCACCTCGTCGTCGACGACTGCCACGGGCTCGGGGTGCTCGGAGTGCGCGGCGCGGGCGCGCACGAGCACCATGGCGTCGCCGACGCGCGCCTCGTGGTCACCGGCACCTTGTCCAAGTCGCTCGGCGCCTTCGGAGGCTTCGTCGCCGGCGCGCGCGCGGTGGTCGAGCGCGTGCGCGCGCGCTCGCGCGCCTACGCGGGCTCGACTCCCGTGCCGCCGGCCTGCGTGCTGGCCGCGCAAGCCGCGCTCGACGACCTGCGGGACGGCGCGCGCCTCGCGCGCCTGCGGGCGAACATCGTCCGCACCCGCGATGTGCTGCGCCGCGTCGGATTGCCGGCGCACGACCTGCCGCTGCCCGTGCAGGCCTTCACGCTTCCGACCCACGAGGCGATGGAGGCGGCCTACCAGCGGCTGCTCGCGCGCGGCCTGCTGGTCCCCTACGTGCGCTACCCCGACAGCCTCGGCGGCTACTTCCGCCTGGCCACCTCCGCGGCGCACGCGGAGGAGGACCACGCGTTGCTCGAACGCGGCCTGCGGGAGGCCTTGGCGTGACGCGTCCGATCGCCTTGACGGACGCGCTGCTCCGCGATTGCGCCGAGCGCCATGGCACGCCCGTGTGGGTCTACGACGCGGCCACCATCGCCGCGCGCGTCGCCGAGTTGCGCGCGTTCGACCGTGTGCGATACGCGCAGAAGGCCAACGGCAACCTGGCGGTGCTGGCGCTGCTGCGGGAGCTCGGCGTCGAGGTGGACGCGGTTTCGGCCGGCGAGGTGGCGCGCGCCATCGCGGCCGGCCACGCGCCCGAATCGATCGTCTACACCGCCGACCTGTTCGACGACGCGGCCTTGGAGGTCGTGCGCACGCTGCCAGTGCAGGTGAACCTCGGTTCGGACTTCATGCTCGCGCAGCTGGCGCGCGCGCGACGCGGCGCTCGCGCCACCGTGCGCGTCAACCCAGGCTTCGGGCACGGGCACGCGCGCAAGACGAACACCGGCGGCGAATCCAGCAAGCACGGCGTGTGGCACGAGGACCTCCCGCGCATGGTCGACGAGGCGCGACGGCTCGGCGTGGTGCTCGACGGGTTGCACGTGCACATCGGCTCGGGCTCGGACTTCGACCACCTGACGCGCGTCTGCACGGCGGTGCGCGCGCTGGCGAGCGTGTTCGGTCCCGACCTGCGCCGCGTCTCGGCCGGCGGAGGGTTGCCGATCGCCTACAAGCGGGACGAGGGCGACTTCGACGTGGCGCGCTACTGCCAGGCGTGGCTGGAGGCCAAGCGCTCGATCGAGGGCGACCTCGGGCATCCGATCGAGCTCGAGGTCGAGCCCGGCAGGCGGCTCGTCGCCGAGGCCGGCGTGCTCGTGGCGCGCGTGCGCGGCGTCAAGCGCCAGGGCGCGCAGGAGTACGTCATGGTGGACGCGGGCTTCAACGCGTTGCTGCGGCCGGCGATGTACGGCTCCTGGCACGAGCTCGAGGTCCTCGGAGCGCCGGAGTCGGCGCCGCGCGCGCCGCGACTGGTGGCGGGCCCGTTGTGCGAGTCCGGCGACATGTGGACGCAGGGACCGGGCGGCGGGATCGAGCCGCGCCTACTGCCCGCCGCGCGCGAGGGCGACCTGCTCGTCGTGCACGACGCGGGCGCGTACGGCGCCTCGATGTCCTCGACCTACAACGGCCATCCGCTCGCGCCCGAAGTGCTGGTGCGCGACGGCGTGGCGCGCCTCGTGCGCCGCCGCCAGGCCATCGACGAACTGCTCGCGCAGGAGCGCGGGCTGGACCGCTGAATCCACACCCACCGACGGAGGAACCACATGGCCAGGAAGAAACCCGACGCGTCCGACGCCGACATCGTGCTCAAGCTCTACGACCTGCGTCGCGAGAAGGTCATGCGCGACTCGCGCAACGCGATGTTCGGCTTCACGCCGAAGACCTGGGACGAGATGACCGCCATCCTGCAGCCCGACCACCCGCAGAACGCGGCCTTCCGCCAGGTGTCCTCGTACTACGAGATGGCCTACGGCCTCGCCCGCCACGGCGCGGTCGACGCGGAGCTGCTGGCCGAGAGCACGGTCGAGGGCCTCGTGCTGTACGCGAAGGTGCGCCCCTTCGTCGCGCGCCTGCGGGCCGAGCAGTCGCCCTTCGCGTTCGCCAACGCCGAGTGGATGGTCAAGAAGAGCAAGCACGCCAAGGCGCGCTTCGCCCTGATCCAGGAGCGCGTGCGCAAGCAGGGCACGCCCGCCAAGGAGGAGCCCGTCCCCAAGGCGAAGAAGTCGAAGGACGAAGCCAAGGGCTGAGGCGGCCGCGATCAGGCGAGGTCGAACACCAGCACCTCGCAACCGGGACGCGCCGCGATCTCCACGCGCGGCGCGTCTTCGATGGCCGCGGCATCGCCGGCCACGAGCTGGTGGCCGCCGATCTCGGCCTCGCCCTTGGCGACGTGCACCCACGCGCCGCGACCCGTCGCCAGCGGCAGCACCCACGAACGCGCCTCGTTCGCGCGCGCGACGAAGATGCGCGCATCCGCGGCGATGGCGATCGAGCCGCGTTCGCCGTCGGGTGAAGCGACGAGCACCGGCTCGCCCGTCTCCAAGGCCTTGGAGCAGTCGGCTTGGCCGTAGCGCGGCTCGAGGCCGCGCGCGCGCGGCAGGACCCAGATCTGCAGGAGGTGCGCCTCCTCCGTGCGCGAGGGATTGAACTCGCTGTGCATCACGCCCTTGCCGGCGGACATGTACTGGAGCTCGCCGGGACCGATGGTCGAGCCGTTCCCCATGGAGTCCCGGTGCTCGAGCCTGCCGGCCAGCATCCAGGTGACGATCTCCATGTCGCGGTGGCCGTGCATGGGGAACCCCGCGCCCGCCGCGACCTTGTCGTCGTTGATCACCCTCAGGGACCGCCATCCCATGTGGCGCGGATCGAAGTACTCGGCGAAGGAGAAGGAGAAGCGACTGTGGAGCCAGCCGTGCTCGGCCCGCCCTCGTTCGCCGGAGCGTCGTAGCGTGATCATGGATCCATCGTAGGATGGAACCGCCCTGGAAGCGCCGCCCGCTCCCACGCGGCGAAGGAACACCCTGCCCATGTCCCTGATCTGCTCCGCGCTGCTGGCCCTCTCCCCTTCCGGCGCGGACTTCGACCTCGAGGAGGCGCTGCGCGGGAGGCCGAAGACGGCCGCGATCCTGGACGCCGCCGAGCAGCATCGGCTGCAGATGCTCCTCGTGCAGGTCGAGCGACGCGACGGGCGGTGGATGCGCGTGCGCGAGCAGGCCTTCCGCGTCGACGCCGAGTACGCCTACCCCGCCAGCGCCATCAAGCTGATCGGGGCCGTCGCCGCGGTGCTGAAGATGCAGGAGCTCGCGCGCGCGAACCAGGCGATCGGACTCGACACGCCGTTGTCGTTCGAACCGCTGTTCCCCGGCGAAGAGGCTTGGCGGCGCGATCCGACGAACCTCGAGGGCGGAGTCGCGACCCTGCGCCACGAGATCAGGAAGCTCTTCCTCGTCAGCGACAACCCGGCCTACAACCGCTGCTTCGACTACTCGGGCCGCGACGAGCTGCACCGCGCGTGCGAGGAAGCCGGGTTGGACGGAGTGCGCGCGGTGCACCGGCTGTCCGTCGCGCGCACGGAGCAGCAGAACCGCATGTCGCCGCGCATCCTGTGGCGCGACGAGGCGGGCGAGTGGCGCACGCTGCTCGAGGAGCGCGAGGCCAAGCGCGCCTTGGCGCCGCAGCGCGTGAAGGGCTTCGAAGTCGGCACGGGATGGAGGCGCGACTCGGGCGAGCTGGTCGCCGAGCCCATGGACTTCTCCACCAAGAACCGCGCGCCGCTGGGCGAGCTGCAGGCCGCGCTGGCGATGCTGGTCGATCCCCGACTGGTGGCCGAAGGAGCGAAGGGCTTCGACCTTTCCGAGGCGAACCGTCGGTTCCTGCTGCAGACGGCCATGGAGCGGCCCGAGGACAGCGCGAACCCGCGCTACGAGGACAAGTCGATCGTCGCGGAGCGCTTCAAGTTCCTGCTGCGCGGCCTGAAGCGCCACGTGCGCGAGGACGAGATCGTGTACGCGAACAAGATCGGCCGCGCCTACGGGTTCTCGACCGAGAACGCCTTCGTGGCGCACGAAGGGCGCGGCGTGGGATTCCTGTTCGCCGCGACGATCTACACCAATCGCGACGGCATCCTCAACGACGACAAGTACGAATACGCGGAGGTCGCCGACCCGTTCTTCGAGGAACTCGGCGACCTCCTGGGCGCGGCCTGCCTCGGCCGTTGAAGCAGCGTCGCGGGGCGGTCAGCCGCCCGCGCCCGAGCGCGACAGCTCGTCGAGCTTGGGCAGGAGCGCCTTGCGCACCCGCTCGCGCACGAAGCGCGCGTCCTTGCCTTGGTCGTCGAGCGTGTCGCCCGCCGCGTCGAAGATCTTCGAGTAGGCGAAGTACGAGACGCCGTTGTGCACGTCGAGCGCGCGCCGCACGCGCGCGACCTGCCCGTCGACGTCCTTGGCACCCATCATCACGCCCATGACGACCGGCGTGCCGTTGGCGATCTCGCGCCACGAATCGCAGCGCGGTCCGAACTCCTCGAGCTTCTCCGAGTAGTTCATCGGGTACACCGCGTCGAGCAGGCGCTCGGACATCCACGTGTCGATGTCCTGCGCGTAGTTCGCCAAGTGGTGCTTGGGATCCCAGCCGGTGGCGGCCGACAGCTCGCAGCCGCGCTTGGTCGTGTTGACCATGTGGCGGATGTCGCGCAGCAGGTTGGTGATCTGCTCGGCGATCCACAGGTCGTAGGCGGCGTCGTCGCCCGCCTTGCGTCCCGTGTCGGCCTCGTAGAGGGCCGTCGTGCGCGCGTCGCGCAGCCACTTGGAGCCGGAGCCCTTGGGCGTGGCGGGGGCCTCGCTCGGCATGCGGATGTAGTCGAGGTGCAACCCGTCGACGCCATAGCGGCCGACGATGTCGCGGAACACGTCGACGAGGTAGCGGCGCACCTCGGGCAGCGCCGGATTGAGCGACACGTAGAAGCGTTCGCACAGTTCCTGGCGCTTGCCGGACTGGTCGTACCACATCCATTCGGGGCGCGCGTTGTACAGCTGCCTCGGATCCTTGGGCGGGGTCGTGCCCCACCACGCCGGCATGACGTTGACCCAGGCGTGGACCTTCAGGCCGCGCCGGTGGCCTTCCTCGACCATGGTCGCGAGCGGGTCGAAGCCCGGATCGCTGTGTTCGAACTGCTCGGCCCACGGCTCGTAGCTGGAGCGGTAGAACGCGGTCCCGTTGCCGCGCACCTGGAACACCACGTCCGTGACGCCCGCCTCGCGGCAGTTGTCGGCGATCGAGGCGATGTCGGCGCGCGTCTTGTAGTCGAAGCGCGTCACCCACATGGCGCGCGTGCGGGCGCGCGGCTTCAGTTCGCGCGGCAGCGATTCGCAAGAACCGACGAGGAACGCGAGGAGGAGGAGGAGGAGCGCGTGGAGCGGCTTGGCTTGGCGGTTCATGCTTGGACGTCGCGCGCATCCTGGTCGTCCACGCGAGCCAGCAACAGCCCGAGCACGATGGATGCCGCGCAACCCAGCGGAACATACCAAGGCCACGCCAACGACTGAAGCGTGCCCGACGGCGAGGTCGTCCAGCCGTGCGCGCACAACCACGAAGCGAGGCCCAGCACCGCCACCAAGGCGAAGGTCGCGCCGCGACGGCGACCCGCGCGTCCGCGCGCGAACCAGGCGAGGAGCAGAGCTGCCGACGCGACCGCCAGGGCCAGTCGCGGGCCCGGGCCGTGCCAAGCGGCCCCGTAGACGAGCAGCAGGGAGGCCGGAGCGCCCCAGACCCAGCCCGAAGCGCCGACGGACGGGCGCAACAGGGCCAGCAGGAAGGCGCCGAGCAAGGCGCCCTGCGTGTAGCCCGCCATGGCGAGGCCGAGATCGAGCAGCGAGGCGTAGGCGCGGGAGATGGGATCCATCGCCCACGCCACCGCCACCATCAACGCTCCATAGGCGACGACCAATCGCCGCGAGACGGCGATGGAACGGCGCTCCTCCGCTTCGGCCGAGGGGCGCGCCGTCGGGGCCAGCGCGGCGACGCGCCGCTGGCGTCGCGGCAGCCACCAGGCGTGCATGGTCGTCTGCGCCAAGGCGGCGAGCACGCCGTCCAGGCTGGAGATGGCCGCGGCGAAGACCCCCGCCACGACGAAGCCGCGCAAGCCCTCGGGCAGCACGGTGGCGGTGAAGACGGGCAGGATGCGATCGGCCTTCTCCGACACGAGGCGCCAAGCCTCGCCGTCGAGCGGATGGGCGTCGTACCACGCGGCGAGCGCGATGCCGCTCCAGGCGACGACGAGTCCCACCAGCACGGCGACGATGCTGAAGGAGACCGCCAGGCGCGCCTCCCGCACGCCGCGACAGCACAGGATGCGCTGCGCCATGAGCTGGTCGACGCCGTACGCGCCGATGTTGCCGAAGCCGGCCCCGAACAGGGCCGCCCAGAACGTGTAGGCCTTCACCGGACTCGTGTCGAAGTCGAGGATGCGCGCGCGACCGGACTCCATCCCGTGCTGGACGATCGTCGCCAGCCCCCCGTCGAGGTTGCCGGCGATCCACGCGACCACCGTGGCCGCCGAGGCGAAGAACACGAGGAACAGCAGCAGGTCGGTCCACACCACCGTGACGATGCCGCCGACCCAAGTCCACGCCACGGCGACGATGGAGATCAGGCCGATCGAGATGGCGATCGAGGGAATGCCGCTGGCGGCCTCCCACGCGCGCAACTGGTCGTGCATCAGGATCTCGAGCACGACCGCGGTCAGGTACACGCGCGCGGCCTGGGACAGCACCCCTCCGACGGCGCCGAAGAGCGTCATCATGCGCCGCGCGGACTCGCCGAGGCGGCGGCCCACCCAGTCGTAGGGACTGTAGATCTCCTCCTCGTAGTACGCGGGCACGAGCCACCAGGCGATGGCGAGGCGGGCGACCACGCTGCCGATCAAGGTGATCTGCAGGTACGCGCAGGTGCCCCCGTCGACGAAGACGATGGCCGGCAGCGAGACCAGCGTCAGCGCGCTGATCTCCGTGGCCACGATGGAGGCGCTGACCGCCCACCAGGGCAGCCTTCGGCCGCCGAGGAAGAAGTCGCGCATCGTCGTCTGGCGGCCGAACCACGCCCCGAACAAGGACGTGGCGAGCAGCACGCCGACCACGACGCCCCAGTCGAGCGCGCCGAAGGAGAGCGTGCCGGGCGAGGGCGAGCCCGAGGCGAGTACCGATTGCGGGTCAGGCACGGGCGAGCGCCTCCTCGGCTTGCGCCGCGAGCCACACGGACGCGGCGCCCAGCGCCGGCGCGGAGCGCAAGGTCGACGCGACGACGCGGTCGGGGCGCTCGCCGCCGGGCAGCCATTGGCGCAGCACCCCGTCGGGCGCGTCCTGCGCGAGCAGCGCGGCGAGTTCCGCGCGCAAGACCGCCGACCAGCACTCGTCGAGGCGCGGATCGGCGCTCCAATCGCCCGTGCGTTGGCCGACGACGATGCGTTGCAGCACGAGCCCGCGCTGCGCGTGCACGGCGAGGATGCGATCGACGCACAACTCCGCCAAGGCCGCCGCGCCGCGTCGCAGGAGCTCGCGCGCGGCGGGGTGGCCCGCGAGCGCCGCGTCCGCGGCGCGGTCCTCGCCGCCTTGGCGTCGCCATGCCGCGTCGATGCCTCCGGCGGAGACGAGGTCCTCGAAGCCGGCGCCGAAGCTGCGCGAGGTCGACTCCCATGCGCGCTTCCAATGCGGGCCGAGCTGGTCGACGGTTTGCACGCGCCCGTCGAGCAGCGCCGCCTCGGCGAGTCCGGTGCCGCCGCCGAAGTACCACCCATGGTCGATGCCGCGCAAGGCACCCAGCGCGGAATGGCGCTCGCCCAGGCCGCAGGCCAGTCCGTCCGACATCAACGGCGGCAAGGGCGCGTCGAGCTCGACGTTCGCGAGGCGCAACGCCTCGGCGATCTCGGCGAGCAGGCGCGGCGCGCGCGGCCCGTTCTTGGCGACCAGCACGCCCGCGCCCGCGGCGTCCTTCAAGCCCGGCCAGCACAAGCCAACGCGCGCGCGCCACGGACCATCGCGTCCACTCGCCGCGCGCAAGGCCTCCGCCACCACGCGCGCCACGCCGCGCGCGCGCCGCGCGGACTCGGCCTGCTCATCGATCGTGGGTTGGACTGCTCCGCGCGCGTGCTCGGCCCGTTGCACCTCGAGCGCGACCGGCGCGAAGCCCGGCAGGTCCGCGGGGCGCAGCTCCGCGTGGTCGAGGCTCGCGGCGGCGCCGACCTCGACGAGCAGCCCGCCCCTCTCGGCCACCACGTGGGCGCGCACGGAGGTGGCTCCCCCGTCGACCCCGACCAGCATCGCCTCGTCGCGCACGACGCCCATCCAACCATCATGGCGCGGGGATGAGAAGCGCGCGCAGACGCCGCGTCCGCGGCTACAGCTCGGCCGCGGCTTCGTGGTCGAGGACGACCAGGACATGGCCGACGGCCTGCAACCAGCTCGCCGGGCACTCCGGCCCGACCGGACCGCGCAGCATGCGTCGCACGATGGCCGCCTTCGACCGGCCGAACGCGAGCAGCACGATGCGACGCGAAGCGAGGATGGTGGCCACTCCGGCCGTGATGGCTTGGCGCGGGACGAGATCGAGCGAGCCGAAGCCCGCCACCGCGTCGCCGCGCGTCGTCGCGTCCAGCTCGACGACGCGCGTGCGGCTGTCGCGCGCCGAGCCGGGCTCGTTGAAGCCGATGTGGCCGTTGCGGCCGATCCCGAGCAATTGCAGGTCGATGCCGCCCGCCGCGGCGATGGCCGCCTCCCAAGCCTCGGATTCGGCCGCGGGATCGGCCGCGTCCCCGCGCGGCAGGCGCGCCGCGCCCGGCGCGAAGTCGACCCGGTCGAACAAGCTGCGGCGCATGTACGCGGCGAAGCTCCTCGCATCGTCCGGCGCGAGCCCCAGGTACTCGTCCAGGTTGAAGCCCTTGGCGCGCGCGAACGACAGGCGCCCCGCGGCATGCCGCCGCGACAACTCGCCGTACAACCCCGTCATCGTCCCGCCCGTCGCCAACCCCAGCGTAGCCTCGGGATTGGTCGCGAGCAGCGCCTCGATCTCGTCGGCGACGATGCGCTCCCCTTCGGCGCGGTCGGCGACGATGCGCAGGGTGGCGGAGGCGTTCGAGCTGTTGTTGGCGAGATGGCTCAATGCTGGTCAGCTCCCCGGGCGTCAGGCAGGCGCCGGGTCAGGATCCTAGCGCGCTCGCGGCCTCGGGGCGAGGCGAGCCGGAAGGGAGTCCGCTCGGCGCGGGTGCGTGCAAGGCGTGCATGCGACTGGACGGAGGACAGGTGATCGGCCTGCGGGTCGAGGCAAGCCGTGCCGTCGGTCGGTGGCCCTGCGTGACGGCGAGTGCAATCGCGGACGCGGCGCCCGTCTCGCACACGCAACATGGGATCGCTCGGGATCCAAGGGCCGTCGCCGCTCCCGCGCCTTGGGTGGCGAACCGGTCGGTCGGGCACCCGCGAAAGCGCGACAGTCCCCGCGCCGCTCAGCCGAAGCGGCCGGTGACGTAGTCCTCGGTTTCGCGCAGGCGGGGGCTGAGGAAGATGTCGGTGGTGGCGCCGTACTCGACGAGGCGGCCGAGGTACATGAAGGCGCAGTAGTCGCTG
>JBKDQQ010000120.1:0-4717 GCA_046341775.1 Planctomycetia bacterium | reverse complement strand
AGCGTCCGCACCTGCGCAGTCGACCCTACGGACGCGAGACGCTGCTGATCGAGGCACCCGAACCGGGACCATGGACGATCGAGGTCGTCGATCCGCATGCCCTCGAAGCGCGCGCGGAGTTCCGCTTGCTCGCGTCCTTCGCGGCCCAGGCGCCGGCGGAAGCGCGCGTCGAGCCCGAGGCGCGCGGGCTCGCGAGCGCCATCGCGTCGATCGGCGCGGCGCAACTCGGAGCGGTCGTCGAAGTGGGCACGCCCGACGGTTCGGGCAGCGCCGTGTGCGTGCACGAACGCGGCTTGTTCCTGACCAACTGGCACGTCGTGCAGAAGCTCGGCGGCGGCGCGAGCGAGGAGATCGTGCTCTCGAGGACGCTCGATCTGGCGCGTCCGCCGCGCGAAAGCTGGCGCGCGAAGGTGGTCGAGCACGACGTCGATGCCGACTGCGCGCTGCTCGAGCTCGTCGGCGATCGGCATGGCGATCCCCTGCCGCCGGACCTGCGCCTCGTGGCGGCGCCGCTGGGCGACGACACGCGACTCCTCCTGGGGTCCGAGCTCGTCGTCGTCGGCTATCCGGGCGTCGGCACGCAACGCACGCGTCCGACGCTGACCCTGACGCGCGGCGTGGTCGCGGGCTTCGAGCGCACGGGCGCCGGACTGGCGCTCAAGTCCGACGCGGAGATCACCAGCGGCCACAGCGGCGGCGCCGCCTACGACCTGGCCGGGAGGCTGGTGGGCCTGCCCACGTCGCGCGTCGAGGACGGCGCCAGCCAGCTCGGCTGGATCCACGGCTTGTCGATGCTGCCCGAGCGCATCCGCGCGCGCATCGCCTCGCGCTGAGGCGGCGCCGCCCGCCTCGGCGCGCGTCAAACGCGCTTGACGCGCCGCCGGATGGGCGCAGGTCTAGTTCACGCGTCGCGCGCGGCCGCGCCAATGCGGCTCGCGCAGCGCGGATTTCTGGATCTTGCCGGATCCCGTGCGCGGCAAGGCCTCGAGGAAGTCGATCGCCTTGGGCGCCTTGTAGCGCGCCAGGCGCTCCTTGACCCACGCGACGAGCTCCTCCGCCTCCGCCGCGCGACCGGCGCGCAGCACAACGGCCGCGCGCACGCTCTCGCCCAGGCGCTCGTCGGGGACGCCGTACACGGCGCATTCGAGCACCGCCGGATGCGCGGCCAAGGCGTGCTCGACCTCGGTCGAGTACACGTTCTCGCCGCCGGAGAGGATCATGTCCTTGGCGCGGTCGACGATGGTCGCGTAGCCCTCGGCGTCGATCACGGCGAGATCGCCGGTCTTGAGCCAACCATCGGCGAAGGCGCGCGCGGTCTCCTCGGGCTTGTTCCAATAGCCCTTCATCACCGTCGCGCCGCGCACGCGGATCTCACCCACCTCGCGCTCGTCGCGCGCCACCGCCGAACCGTCCTCGCGGCACACCTCGAGCTCGACGGTCGCGTACGGCCGGCCGGTCTTGGCGCGGATCGCAAGCTGCGCCTCGCGCGGCAAGGCGCGGTGGGCTTCCTTCAGCAACGACAGGGTCAGGTACGGCGAAGTCTCCGTCATGCCGTAGGTGTTGACGTACTCGCAGCCGAACACATCGACGATCTCCGCCACCAACGCGGGCGCGATCGGCGCGCCTCCCGACAGGATGGCGCGCAAGGCGCTCCAATCTCGCCCGCGCGCGCCTTCGTCGCGCGCCATCGCGTTCAGCATGGTGGGGATCAGGTTGGTGATCGTGCCGCGTTCGCGTTCGAGCAGGTCCAGCGCCGCGCGCGCCTCGAAGCGCGGCAGGAACAAGTGCGTCGCGCCCGCCCACGTGAAGGCGAAGGTGGCCCAGGCGTCGGCGAGGTGGAACATCGCGGCGATGTGCGCCCAGCGGTCGCGCTCGACGATGCCCAGTTCGCCGATGGCGCCCAGCGAATGCGCCAGCACGTTGGCGTGCGTGAGCATGACGCCCTTCGGCACCCCCGTGGTGCCGGAGGTGTAGTACAGATGCGCCACGTCGTCGCCGCCGCGCGCGCTGCTCCGGAAGTCGACGCCGGCGCCTTGCTCCATCGCCTGCGCCAAGGTCCACGAGGGCGCACCGACGTCGACGAGCGCGTCGGTCCACACGATCCCGCGCCACGGCGCCCCGCGCTCCAGCGCCGAGCGCACCACATCCGCGAAGGAGGACTCCGAGACGAGCAGGCGCGCGTCGCAGTCCGCCGCGATGGCGGCGAGCTCGGCCGGCGCGAGGCGCGTGTTCAGCGGATTGAAGATCGCGCCCGCGCCCGCGGCCGCGTAGTACGCCGCCGCGTGGTCGATGCCGTTCCACAGGAGCCCCGACACGCGCTCGCCCTCGGCGGCGCCGTGGAGCCGCAGGAACGACGCCAGCCGCCGCGCGCGCGCGGCGAACGTGGCGTAGTCCTCGACGCGCGCGCCCTCGACGAAGGCGCGCTTCGCGGGGTGCAGGCGCTCGGCGCGCTCCAGCAGGCTCCACAGCGAGTGCACGGCGCGCCGCTCACTCCTCGTCCGCGCGCAGGCGGGCGAGGATCGAGTAGTCCTCCAGCGTGGTCGTGTCCTGCGTCGTCTCCTTGCCGGCGGCGATGTCCCGCAGCAAGCGCCGCATGATCTTGCCGGAGCGCGTCTTCGGCAGCATGTCCGTGAAGCGGATCTCGGCCGGGCGCGCGAGCTTGCCGATCTCCTTCGACACGTGCTCCATCAGCTCGCGCTTGAGCGCCTCGTCGGGCGTGTGCGAGCGCTCGACGGTGACGAAGGCGCAGATCGCCTGCCCCGTCAAGTCGTCCGGACGGCCCACGACCGCAGCCTCGACCACCTTCGCGTGGCTGACGAGCGCCGACTCGACCTCCATCGTCGACAGTCGATGCCCCGACACGTTGATCACGTCGTCGACGCGCCCGAGGATCCAGAAATACCCGCGCTCGTCGCGCCGCGCGCCGTCGCCGGCGAAGTACATGTGCCCGTACTTGCCCCAATAGCCGTGCTTGTAGCGCTCGGGATCGCCCCAGATGCCGCGCAGCATCGACGGCCAAGGCTTGCGGATCACGAGGTACCCGCCCTGGTTGGGCCCCATCTCGCGCCCCTCCTCGTCGACCACCGCCGCATCGACCCCGAAGAACGGACGAGTGGCGGATCCGGGCTGCGTCGCCGTCACGCCCGGCAGCGGAGTGATCATGATCGAGCCCGTCTCCGTCTGCCACCAGGTGTCGACGATCGGGCAGCGGCCGCGGCCGATGTGCTCGTGGTACCACATCCACGCCTCGGGGTTGATCGGCTCGCCGACCGTGCCGAGCAGGCGCAGCGTCGCCAGCGAGTGCCGCCGCGGGTGCTCGTCGCCCCACTTCATGAAGGTGCGGATGGCCGTGGGCGCGGTGTAGAAGATCGTCACCTTGTGCTTGTCGATCAGCTCCCAGAAGCGCCCCTCGTGCGGCGTGTTGGGCGCGCCCTCGTACATGACGACGGTGGCGCAGTTCGCCAGCGGTCCGTAGACGATGTAGCTGTGGCCGGTGATCCAGCCCACGTCGGCCGTGCACCAGAACACGTCGTCGTCGCGCAGGTCGAACACGAACTGCGTCGACAGGTACGCGCCGACGAGGTATCCGCCCGTGGTGTGCACGATGCCCTTGGGCTTGCCGGTCGAGCCCGAGGTGTACAAGAGGAACAAGAGGTCCTCGCTGTCCATCGGCTCGGGCGGGCATTCGGCCGGCACGCGCGCGGCGGCCTCGTGGAGCCACACGTCGCGACGCTCGTCGAAGGCCACCGCGTTGCCCGCGCGGCGCACGACGAACACCGTGTGCACGCCGCTCGCCTGCGCCACGGCCTCGTCGACGGCCGGCTTGAGCGCGAGCAGCGCGCCGCGCCGCCACGAGCCATCGGCGGTGACGACCGCCACGCAACCGCCGTCCTGGATGCGATCGACCAGCGCCTGCGAACTGAACCCGCCGAACACCACCGAATGCGCCGCGCCGATGCGCGCGCAGGCCAGCATGGCGATGGCGGCCTCGGGGATCATGGGCATGTAGATCGCGACGCGATCGCCCTTCTTCACTCCGCGCGACTTGAGCACGTTGGCGAAGCGCGCCACTTCCAGCTGCAACTCGGCGTAGGTCAGCGTGCGCACGTCTCCCGGCTCGCCCTCGAAGACCAACGCGCGCTTGTCGCCGCGGCCCTCGCGCACATGCCGGTCGACGCACGCGTCGCACACGTTGATGCGGCCGCCGACGAACCACTTGGCGAAAGGCGCGCCCGACCAGTCGAGCACCTTGCCGAAGGGGGTCGACCACGGTAGTTCGCGCGCCACCCGCCCGAAGAACTTCTCCGGATCATCGACCGATTCCCGCCACATGCGCTCGTAGGCCTCCTCGGTCCCGACGCGGGCCTTGGCGCTGAACTCGCGCGACGGTGGGAAGAAGCGGTTCTCCTGCAGGACGTTCTCGATCTGGCTCATGGTCCTCGACTGGCGCGCGTGGCTCGCGCGCGGTCCGCCAAGGATAGGCGAGGAGCGCGCCGCAGGGAACAGCGCGGGGCCGGCCGGGCCGTCGCGGCGCGGCGCGGGCGCTCAGCGCGAGCGGAACAAGGTGGCGTAGCGCGCCAGCTTGCCGGCGAAGCGCAGCGGATGGCGCAGTTCGCGCACCAGGCGCCGCGGGCGGCGGTAGAAGCGGCGGTAGCCCTCGCGGATCTTCTCCTCGATGCGCGCCGCGCTCATGTGCTCGTTGCCCTCGAGCGCCTTG